>RFYP01000126.1 GCA_009921175.1 Flavobacteriia bacterium
AAGCAGTCCCAACCGTATCCGAAAGGGAGATAATCGGAAGGTCTAAGCCAGCCAATTTATAGATCCATTCTTCGACAATTTCGGGGCTCCAGGGGTCACCATAAGGATTTCCAAAACCCATGGACAGGTACAAGATCAATTGTTTGTTATGGGCCAGGGCCTTTTCTTGTATCTGCTGCAAGAGGGTATAGGAATCGTCAATGGTCTTGTGGGTATTCCGCATTTGAAAGTTTTCGGAGATCGAAAAGGGAAAACCCAAATAATCCACCTGGGGAAAACTGCACGCAGTCTCCGCTCCCCGGAGGTTGGCCACAATAACCGATAAACGGGTGTTGGTCTCACCTAGATCAAGCCCTTGCAATACTTCTGCCGTATCGGCCATTTGAGGAATAGCCTTGGGGGAAACAAAGCTACCGCAATCCAAGGTATGAAAACCCACCCGTAACAATTGTTGTAAATAGGCTATTTTGGTTGGGGTAGGAATCCAATTTTTAATGCCTTGCATGGCATCTCTGGGGCATTCGATGAGTTGGATGGGCTTCACCCTTCAAAATTACGAATTTGCTTGTAAAAGCAGATAACCAGCCAACAAGAATAGTACAGTTGGTGAAATGTAGCGAATCGGAAAATGCTTAGGTCTGGGTCCTTTGTGCAACCAACGACTCAATCGTGCGCCCAACAATGCAACCCCAGTAAATACCACTAAAGAAATCAGCATAAACAACATACCCATAAGTCCAAATTGCTTTTGAATTGACCAGCTTTGGTGAAAGAGAAAACCCGGAAAAAAAGCCAAGAAAAACAAACTTACTTTCGGGTTTAGCAAATTCATCACTACCCCACGCTTATAGTCTTTACTCCATCCCTCGGTTACCTTAACCGTAGGAGGTCCCGCGGATTTTTGACCAAAACCTCGAATCGCTAAATAAAAAAGGTAGGCGGCACCCAGATAGATCAAACCGGTTTTGAATTGTGGAAAATGCTTGAGTATTTCGGCCAGCCCAATGATGACCAAAGCCGTATGCACCAGCAGACCACTGACCAAACCCAAGGCCGTAGCTAAGGCCGCAGCAATTCCCCGTGACACCGATAGCGATAATACATAAAGCAAGTCGGGTCCTGGGGCCAATGCCAGAAGAAAAACCGCCAACATATAACTTTGGAGTATGTCCGTATTCATTGCGATGCAAATTCAAAAGCTACTTACAATAATAACGTATATTTGCAAACCACGAAAAGATTGCATGATGATAGAACGACTTGAAAAAGAAATCCAGCCCCTTAAACAACAACTCATTTCACATCCCCTTTACCGACAGCTACAAACCGTTGAAGATTTACGGGTGTTTATGGAAATACACGTCTATGCCGTGTGGGATTTTATGTCGTTGGTCAAAAAACTTCAACTTTTATTGACCCACACTAGCCTACCCTGGGTACCGAGTCGCTATCCCGAGGCAGGCCGGCTGATCAATGAAATTGTTTGGGGCGAAGAGACAGACCTCAATCAAAATCAGCAAGCCATGAGTCATTTTGAAATGTACCTTGAGGCGATGCAAGCCATCGGTGCAGACACCCAAACCATCCGGAAGCACGTCCAACAGTGGGCCCAATCCGACCAACTTTTGGACGATATCCAAGCGGCAGCTCTCCCAGAGGCCGTCCACTCTTTTTTACATTTTACCTTTTCGACCATTCACACCGACCAAGCCCATATCATTGCTTCGGTCTTTACCTTTGGACGGGAAGACCTGATTCCCGATATGTTTATCGAAATTCTTAAAGAACTCAAGGCCGAGGCCGGTACAGCCCTAGACCCCTTGATATATTATTTCGAACGACATATCGAAGTAGACGGTGATCAACACGGTCCGATGGCCTTACGGATGATGAAATCCCTTTGTGGAGAAGATCCCCAAAAGTGGAACGAGGCAATTGAAGCCGCCCAAGAAGGCTTGCAAAAACGTATCGCGCTTTGGGACGCCATCCAAAAAAGGTTGACAAATCCCGTCTTGCAATAATTGCCGATTCCTAGGATTGATTATCTTAGTAGTCAATCAAAAATACAGACTATGTTACGATCCTATTTAGGACTTGGCCTGGCTTTATTAAGCCTTAATCTCTATGGGCAAGACCGCGCCAGTATATATGCGGCGACGATTCAAGAAAATGAACTTATGGAACTCCTTTATGTTTACGCTTCCGATTATTTCTCCGGAAGAGAAACCGGGACCGAAGGACAAAAAATTGCCGTTGATTTTCTTAAAACCTATTACAAAAGACAGGGAATAGCCCCAGCAGAAGGAACCACCGATTATTTTCAAAAAATGAGCCTAAACATCAAGGGCACCACCATTGACACCGAAAATGTGGTAGCCATTATTCCAGGCTCCGAAAAACCGGAAGAATACATCATCATTTCTTCTCACCTGGATCATGTGGGTACCAAAGATGGCGCTATCTATAATGGGGCCGACGACGACGGCTCAGGCACCGTTGCCCTAATGGAAATCGCCGAAGCCTTTAAAAAAGCCGAACAAGAAGGCTTTGGACCCAAAAGATCTGTGGTTTTTATCCACCTAACCGGTGAAGAAAAAGGGCTGTTGGGGTCCAAGTATTATTCAGAAAACCCCCTCTACCCCATCGCCAACACCGTGGCCAATCTCAACATCGACATGGTGGGTCGCCTGGACCCCAAAAGGGAAAACCCCAACCCCAATTATGTGTACCTAATCGGTAGTGACCGACTTAGCCAGGAATTACACGACCTTTCTGAAGCGGTAAACACAAAATACACCCAGTTGGAATTGGATTATACCTTCAATGCCGAAGACGATCCAAACCGTTTTTATTTTAGAAGTGATCATTACAATTTTGCCAAAAAAAACATACCGATCATTTTTTACTTTAACGGTACCCACGCAGACTACCACAAACCCACCGATACGGCAGATAAAATCAATTACCCCGTTTTGGCCAAGCGCACCAAATTGATTTTCC
>RFYP01000127.1 GCA_009921175.1 Flavobacteriia bacterium
TCCACCGCCGTGTCCAACATCGAAGATGATTCCTTTGTTTTGGGCTTCGATTACATAATCACTCAATTTATGGTCGATGACGACGGGTGTTCTTCCGTTTACGTTGGCATAGGCATGTGTATAAATATCTCCCTTTCGCAATTTGTGTAGCAACAAAGAATCTAAGGGCATTTCGGGCTTGCTACCGCCAAAATCTATCATCACAGGGCGATTTGACAAACGCCCGGCTTCGGTTACTTTGTCCACGGGCAGCCAATTGTAGCCGTTAAAATGGGCGAGCTTAATACCTACAATCAACTCCGGGTATTTTTCGATTATCTCAACCGTTGATTTGGGGTCCATATCTGCTACATCCTGTTCAAATTTTCCCCCTTGCATACCACTTCCTACAATATTAAGAAAGGACAATACCCTGGTTTTGGCCTTGTCGATGACTTGCTCTTTAAACAACTCAAAATTTCTCCAGCCTGATCCTCCAACATCCACGATAGTGGTGATCCCCGTTCGAAACGTAAAACCATCGGGGGCCAATGCAGAAAAGCTATTGCTTAAATACCTGTTGGGTGTAGTCCCGTGAAAATTATGACTATGGATGTCGATAAGTCCCGGTGTAACGATCAGGTTTTCAGCATCGATGATTACTGCCGCCTTGTTTTCGGATAGGGAGGTTCCAACAGACTGGATTATACCATCTTTAATACCGAGGTCGCCGACCCTATCGATTTTATTTTTGGCATCGATGATTCGACCATTTTTGATGATGACATCATATTCTTGAGCGCAAGACAGATTAAACGACGCTATTAAAAAAAGGCTTAGATAAAATGATTTTTTCATGGTTTTAGTGGTTTATTTGATTTTCTGACTTCTTCGACCTCATCCATCGATATGGCCGAAGAGGTATTCCCAAAGCTTTTTCGGATATAGGTGAGTAGATCAGCGATTTGATCGTCAGTTAAAAAGTCGTATTTGGGCATCACACCGGTGTACATTTCGCCATTCACTTCCAAATCTCCTTCTGCTCCATTAAGAAGTATTTTGATGAGGGCTTGTTTTTCGCCATTCACCCAGTTGCTGGTTAGGGTTGGGAACCTACTCGCTGCTCCTTGTCCATCGAGTTGATGGCAGGATACACAATGCTGGTTGTATAAGTTTTGACCAAGTTCATCGGATGCGAGTTCGATACGATCCGTTATTTTATCAGGCGTACGAATATGGCTTAACGCTTTTCGGGCGTTCATTTTTTCGAGTTGAGTCATCGAAAAGTTTTCTTTGTCCAAGATATAATTGATTTTCCAAATCCTTCCTTCCCGACTGTCACTGATAAACATAGATCCATCGGGGGAAAAGGCGATGCCCATCGGTCTGAATTGAGCATCTCTCGTGTTGATAATGGGGTCAATGCCTGCAAAACCATCTGCAAAAACTTCAAATTCACCCGGTATGCCATTTTCAAAGGGAACGAATGCCACAAAATAACCGGCTTGGGGGTAGGGAATCCTATTGGTCGAGCCATGAAACGCAATGAATGCACCGTTTTTATAGCGGTCGGGAAATGCATCTCCTTGATAAAATACCAAATCATTGGGTGCCCAATGCCCAGGAAAACCAAGTATGGGGTCTTTAAAATCTTCACACATCCCTATAATATCCCCATCACCTCCATATTCGGGTGCCAAAACTTTTTTGTTTTTGATTTGGTCGTAATAACAATAAGGCCACCCATAGTGGTCGCCCTCTTCAATTTTCACAAACTCCTCCGAGGGAAGTACGGCACTTTCCCAGGTGTTGAAATGATTAGGCCACAGCCGGGCCAAATCATCACGTCCATGAACTACGGCGTATAAAGACTGATCGGAGGGGTTCCAGTCCATCGCAACGATGCTTCGAAGTCCTGTGGCGAATAGCGTCCCGTCTTCTTGTGTTTGATTTAGCTTGTCGGCATCAAATTTCCAGACACCTGCGTGTTTTTCCAGGTCGGGACAAGGGTTTTGTCCGGGAGTCAAGGGTGTTCTTTTTGGGGTTTGGCAGGCATTGTTTGGTGATCCAAAGGGCACGTATAGATTCCCCTGATCATCAAAAGCAATGGGTTTGGCAATGTGTTCATGTGAGCCATGTTCGTGGTCATCGATGACCACCCTTTCGTGTGGACCAGTAGGCACAATTCTATCCGCGTCAAGTTTTACCCGATAGACATTCAAATGATTTGAATAATACAAATACCCCTTATGAATTCTTGCCCCTGTTGAGTAGTTCCCTTTTTGGGGAAAATGGTACTGCCCAAATTTGATCAGGGAATCATAATGGCCATCTTTGTCAAAATCTTTAATTCCAGCCAAAACACCCTGTTCACTTTGTCGTTTAAACTTGGCGTAGAGCACCCCGTTTTCGTTCACTGCCATATGGCGAACTTTTTCCCCTATACTATCTACATATACTTCATAACTAAATCCTTCAGGTAAAAAAAGTTGATGAACTGGAGGGTTGTTTTGACAGCTAGATAAAAAAACCAACCCTAAAAATACGTAAACTAGCAAGACGAAACTTTTCGAAAGCCGCTTCATTTGAAATAAAATAATTAATTTAAATTAAAAAAAAAAATATGAGCTTGCGACTTTTTATTTACTTCATCTTGTTTTCTTGCTTTTCCTGCACCAATCAGCAAGGGATTTACGAAGCCTATGATTATGCCTATGTAGGCGATTATACCCTTGGCCTTGAAGGGCCTGCGGTCGATTTTACCGGGAATCTATATTTTGTCAATCCACTAAAAAAAGGAACCATTGGTACAATTAATACCAAAAATGAGTTTAGTCTTTTTTTAGACAGCCTTCCCAACGGGAGTGTTGCTAACGGTATTCGGTTCGATTCGAATGAATCAATGTACCT
>RFYP01000128.1 GCA_009921175.1 Flavobacteriia bacterium
AAACGAGTCGTATCCGAAGGGCTACCTACGGATTTTTATTTTACCTCAAGTGGCACAACGGCTTCGACGGTATCCAAACATTTTGTTCCCAATCTTCAACTTTATCAAGCGAGTTTTAGAAGTTGTTTTCAGCAATTTTATGGTGATATCAGTCGCTATGCCGTACTGGCGCTACTACCTGCCTACCTCGAAAGAACAGGTTCTTCATTGGTCTATATGGTCTCCGATTGGATTGAACAGTCGCAACACACCGCCAGTGGTTTTTACCTCGACGACTACGCTGCCTTGGCTGAGCAACTTGCTTCCCTAGAAAAACAACAACAGCCCACCCTCTTGATTGGGGTTTCTTTTGCGTTGTTGGATTTTGGGGCCCGATTTCCCCTGTCGCTAAAACACACCATTATCATGGAAACCGGTGGCATGAAAGGGCGAAGAAAAGAAATGGTTCGCGAAGAATTACACCGTGATTTAAAAAAATACTTTGGGGTTTCCGAAATACATTCGGAATACGGGATGACCGAGCTACTCTCTCAAGCCTATGCCCCAAGCCATGGGCGTTTTAAAACCCCTCCCTGGATGCGTGTTTTGGCGCGTGACACCTCAGACCCATTTGCATTGGTGGCAGCGGGACAAATTGGCGGTCTAAACATCATCGACTTGGCCAATCAAGACAGTTGTGCGTTTATCGCAACCCAAGATTTAGGACGTGTCTATCCCTCGGGGGAGTTTGAGGTATTGGGCCGGTTTGATGAAGCCGAAATAAGAGGTTGCAATTTGATGGTGCTTTAATCGACGATGTGTAGGATAAAGTAATTTTTCTTTCCGCGTTGCAAAAGAATATACTGCCCGTCAATCAAATCCTGCGCTGTCAAGATATAATCTTCCTGTACCTTTTGTTTGTTGACTGCGATAGAATTTTCCTTTAAGGCTCTTCGGGCTTCACCGTTGGAATTTAAAAATTGGGTTTGGCCCGAAAGGGCCGCAATCATATCCAATCCTGAATCCAAATCGGTACGGTGAATTTGGGCTTGGGTAACCCCTTCAAACACTTCCAAAAAGGTTTGGGTGTCTAAGCCCTTGAGGTCTTCGGTAGTCGATTTTCCAAAAAGGATTTGCGATGCTTGGAGCGCTTTCTGATAGTCTTCTTGCCCATGCACCAAAAGCGTAACTTCTTCGGCTAGCTTTTTTTGTAAAATCCGTTCATGAGGAGCCGCTTGATGCTTGGCAATAAGCGCTTCTATCACCGGACGCTCTAGGAAAGTAAAAATTTTGATATAGCTCTGGGCATCTTCATCCGAGGTGTTTAGCCAATATTGGTAAAATTTGTAGGGTGAGGTCCGTGTTTTATCCAACCAAACATTCCCCCCTTCAGTTTTACCAAATTTGGTGCCATCGGCTTTGGTGATTAAGGGACACGTTAGCGCAAAAGCTTTTCCGGCTACCTTGCGACGAATCAATTCGGTGCCTGTCGTAATATTGCCCCATTGATCACTACCCCCCATCTGAATTTTGCAATCCATGTGCTCATAGAGGTACAAAAAGTCATAGCCCTGGAGCAATTGATAGGTAAATTCGGTAAAGGACATCCCGACTTTAGCATCACTGCCCAATCGTTTTTTTACCGAATCTTTGGACATCATATAATTGACCGTCAGATGCTTTCCTATCTCACGCGAAAAATCAAT
Organism: Flavobacteriia bacterium; assembly: GCA_009921175.1. Classification (GTDB taxonomy): domain Bacteria; phylum Bacteroidota; class Bacteroidia; order Flavobacteriales; family Flavobacteriaceae; genus RFYP01. The sequence goes on from RFYP01000128.1 coordinate 1,686, forward strand.
CAAACTGTAGGATTTCATCCAGTCATAATTATTGACCAAGCGTGCCGCACGATCTTCTTGGGTATCAAAATCCAAAAAACGACGTAATTGCATTTCTATTCCCTTGCTGTTTTTTTCTAGAGTAGCAGCATCCAACAGATTCCGTTCATCGGACTTGCCCGAGGGATCACCGATCATACCGGTGGCTCCACCCACCAAGGCAATGGGTCGGTGACCTGCCCGTTGGAAATGCATCAGAATCATGATTTGCACCAAACTTCCAATGTGCAAGGAATCGGCCGTGGGATCAAACCCAATATAGCCCGAAGTGGGGTTTTGCTCCAGATAGGTTTCTGTATCGGGCATGATATCGTGAAGCATTCCGCGCCAGCGCAGTTCTTCCACAAAATTTTTAGGCATAGTCGCTGTGTTGAATTGCAAAGATAGATTTCTGTTCGAAAACAAAAAAGACCCTTTAAAAAAGAGTATTTTTGGGCCATGGTATTAATCACGGGTGCCACAGGCTTGGTGGGCGGTTTGTTGTTGGAAAAATTGATTGATGATGGCACTCCCTTTGTGGCAATTTACCGTAGTGAATACCGCAAAGATCAATTCCTTTCAGCACTCAAAAAAAAGCATCCCAAAAAATCCGCTGCTTGGGAAGACATTCGTTGGGTCAAGGCTTCCCTAACTGATCTGGGGGCCCTTGCCCCTGCTTTTGAAAAAGTACAATGGGTTTACCATTGTGCCGCTGCCGTCGAAATGACCGAAGAAAAGGCCCCAGAGTTGATAAAGACCAATGCTGAGGGAACTGCCAATATCGTCAATCTATGTCTAAAATACGGGGTAAAAAAACTAGCCTTTGTCAGCTCAGTCGCTGCTTTGGGCAACGAGTCGCAAGACGCTGTACTTCGTGAAGACACCCCCTGGAATAACGACACTCCCCGAACGGCCTACAGCTACTCAAAACGCCAAGCACTGCTCGAAGTTTGGCGCGGTGCTCAAGAAGGACTGGATGTGGTCATCGTTCATCCGGGAGTGATTTTGGGAAACAGCCACCGGACCGGGCCCCTGCAAAAAGCAATCGCCTATGCTTCACGAAAAAAATATTATTATACCGATGGAAGCACCGGATTTGTTAGTGTTGATGACGTGGTCACAGTGCTACACTCGCTGATGAAGAGCCCCCTCAAAAATCAAGACTTTGTATTGGTGG
>RFYP01000129.1 GCA_009921175.1 Flavobacteriia bacterium
TCAGACATCAAAGAAACTTTCTGACTGGGGGTACTGCTGAGTTCGGCCCAAAAGGGAAGGTTGTCGATGATGATGGCCGATAAATCGCCAAAATAGCTGTCCTTGTTTTGGTATAATTCAGAGCTGCCGCCCAAGCGGAGGCATTTCCCAGTAAGCAGTTGGGCATTTTCGTTGTTGTTAAAATAAAGCGACAACATATCTTTCCCCGCTTTAAAATGACAATTTTCGAGGGCTTCGGTACTGACCGGTATAAACTTACTTTGGGCATTGGTTGTCCCACTCGATTTGGCAAACCACTTGATGGGGGTCGGCCAAAAGATGTTTTGCGCCCCCTGTCGGCAACGTTCGATATCTCCTGCGAGGTCTTCATAGGTCACCAGGGGCAGTCGCTCTGAAAAATCCCTGTATTTGCGAATGGAGTAAAAAGCATGCCTTTTGCCCACTTCGGTTCCTGCGGCTGTATTGAGGAGTTGATGGAGCAATTCTTGTTGTACTTCATGGGGGTATTTGACAAAAAGATCGATTTGATGAATTCTTTTTTTTAAAAACCAAGAAGCAATGGAATTGAAAAGGGGGATGGGCATTAGATTTGTTATCTTTAAGCGATTAAAAATATAAAAAATGTCTCAGTATGTTTGAAGGCACGCTTAAAAAAATGCTGACCGAAAACGCATCGCCTATTCGCTATTTTTTGGATTTGGGTTCTGATTATATCGATGTTAATGCCTGTTTGGATCACCATGTTTCCATTACCCAAATTGGAACTGAATGCTTGAGCTGTGGATTGGACAAACCGATCTTTAGGCAGGGTTTTTGTCAGTCCTGTTTTTTTGAGGCTCCTCAAGCGGGCGATTGGATCATGCGCCCCGAATTGAGTACTGCGCATTTGGACATCGAAGACCGGGATTTGGTCTATGAAAAAAAAATCCAGCTCCAGCCCCACATTGTTTATTTGGCCCTGAGTAGCCACCTCAAGGTGGGTATTACCCGTAAGGTACAAGTCCCTACTCGGTGGATCGACCAAGGGGCGCATCAGGCAATTCCGTTGTTGGAGGTGCCCAACCGCTATCTGGCTGGAGTGGCCGAAGTCGCCCTAAAAAGTGTTTTTTCTGACAAAACAAATTGGCGTAAAATGCTCCAAAATGAGTTTGAAACCATCAAATGGCCAACCGCTCGTGCACAGGCTCTGGGCGCCTTACCTCAAGATTTTTCACCCTATATTCAGCCCGAGGCTAGCCCAATTGAACTGCAATTCCCGGTCTTGCAATACCCCCAAAAAGTAAACAGCCTTAACCTTGCTAAAACAACCCACTATAACGGGGTTCTTAAAGGAATCAAAGGGCAGTACCTCCTTTTTGAAGACCAAACCGTATTTAATGTACGGACCAACGAAGGCTATCGAATACAATGGACCCTTCAATAAGCGGTTTTATGGGAGCTGGTCAAAAGCTTCTGTAGGGTTTTAAGTTCGGTAGGCGTAAGGTTACGGTAGCGCCCTACTTTGACATCTAGTGGGATGTTCATAATGCGAATGCGCTTTAACTTGGTAACCCGGTAGCCCAAATATTCACACATTCTTCGGATTTGCCGATTAAGCCCCTGGGTCAAGACGATTCTAAAGCTATTTTTGTGTATCTGTTGGACCTCACATTTTTTCGTAACGGTGTCTAAAATAGGGACACCCTGCCCCATTTTTTGAATAAAACTAGCGGTTACGGGTTTGTTTACCGTAACGATATATTCCTTTTCGTGGTGGTTGCGTGCCCGAAGGATTTTATTGACAATATCCCCATCGTTGGTCAACAGGATCAATCCTTCACTCATTTTATCCAAACGACCTATAGGAAATATCCGGCTGGGGTAGTTGATGTAATCGATGATATTGTTTTTTTCTACCCGGGTGTCGGTTGTGCAAACAATGCCAATGGGTTTATGAAAGGCAATATAAACGGGCTTTTCACCGGTGTTTTCTAGGGGCTTGCCATCGACTTTAATAAGGTCTCCGGACCTGATTTTGCTGCCCATCACCACGGGCGCATCATTGAGGGTGACCCGTCCGGCTTTGATGAGTTTATCGGCGGCTCGCCGTGAACAATACCCAATTTCGCTGAGGTATTTATTGATTCGTGTTCCGGATTGATCGCTCATGTTTACTGGGTTGAAAGATCCAATTCTTCGCCTGCAGCCAAGTTAAAGCGCCTACGAAAAAGTCCGACAAAAAAATATAAAAAAGGCGTATCCAAAGCCGCCACAAGTACTTTAAAGACAAAACCCGATATCAGTAGCCCCCAAAAGAGGTCCCAAGGCAAAACACCAAATAGGCATAGGAGCCCGATAACCGTAAAGGTGTCGATAAATTGGGAGGAAAAAGTAGAAAGGTTATTACGGAGCCAAAGTTGTTTACCATGGGTTAGTTTTTTCCAAAAATGATAGAGCCGTATGTCAATAAATTGGGCAAACAAATAGGCCATCATCGAGGCGAGAACCGCTAAGGGAGAAAGTGAAAAAACCCGTTCAAAAGTCGCGTCGTCCACCGGCGAATTGGCGATGGCAGGAACATAGTCGGCCAAGAGAATGATGCCCATCGAAAAGAAAGAAGCAAAGATGCCGGCTACAACCACGAGGTTGGCTTTTTTGCGGCCGTATATTTCAGAAATCAAATCGGTGATCAAAAAGGTAATCGGGTAGGGCAGTATCCCTACGGAGAGCTCGAAAAGCCGACTGCCCATGATAGACCATTCGACGGGGTGCCAATAAAAGAACTTTTGAAAGATCAAATTGGAAACCACTAAGGAAGTGATAAACAAGGCGGCAAGAAA
>RFYP01000130.1 GCA_009921175.1 Flavobacteriia bacterium
TACTACTAAACGCTTCAATGATGGCCCAAAAATATGAAACCCAGTCCTACGATCTAGTCCAAACATTGGATGGAGGAGAAATTCGATTTTACCCTCCGGTCATGAAGATTATTACCGCTGATGAAAATAGCTTTAGGCAACTTTTTGGTTTTATCTCTGGCAATAACACAGCCAATAAAAAAATAGCCATGACCACCCCTGTTTATAGGGCCACCGAAGATGGAAAAAAAACCATGGCCTTTGTCCTACCCAAAAAATTTACTACAAAAAATACACCTCAGCCTAATGCCCAAGCCGTGGATGTGATCGAATCTCCCTCCGGATATTTCTTGGCCTATACCTACAGTGGATACAGCTCGTCAACCAAAGAAAAAGAGGCGCTTTTAGTGCTCCAAAAAATAGCCGCAGAAAACAAACTCAACATTATAGGTGCACCCAAATGGTTGTTTTACAATTCGCCCTATCAATTTTGGCGCCGTAAAAACGAACTACTGCTTGAAATTGAAGCACCAAAATAACCAAAGGGGGTCACTTACCTGCCTTTAAAGCTTATACCACCCACTTATTTTGCTATAATAAAAATCAATAGCAAGTCATACAAAAGCCGGTTTTTTATTCTAATTTTTGATAAAAATTGAATCGATATGGAATCAGCCAAATGCCCCTTTCACGGGTCGACAACTACCCCCAACTTGGGCACCCAAAACAAAGACTGGTGGCCCAACCAGTTAAACCTTGATATTTTGCGTCAGCACGACAGCAAAAGCAACCCGCTTTCGGAGATTGACTATGCCAAAGAAGTTCAAAAACTTCCCCTAGCAGCGGTCAAAGAAGACCTAAAAAAAGTAATGAAAGACAGCAAAGAATGGTGGCCAGCCGACTATGGACACTACGGGCCATTCTTTATCCGTATGACCTGGCATGCTGCCGGAACCTACCGTACCGGAGACGGACGAGGAGGAGCCGGAACCGGCGCACAGCGTTTTGCACCACTCAACTCTTGGCCCGACAATGGCAACTTGGATAAAGCCCGTCGTCTGTTATGGCCCATCAAAGAAAAATACGGCAACCAACTCTCTTGGGCCGACCTGCTTGTATTGGCCGGTAACGTGGCCATCGAAGACATGGGCGGACCCACCCATGGGGTTGTCCTAGGCCGTGAAGATATCTGGCATCCCGAAAAGGACATTTATTGGGGCGCCGAAGACGAATGGCTAGGCGACAACCGCTACGGCGATACCCGCCAGTCACTCGAAAATCCGCTTGCAGCGGTCCAAATGGGCTTGATATACGTCAACCCCGAAGGACCCAACGGTAATCCCGATCCGGCCCTATCGGCCCAAGATGTTCGGGAAACCTTTAAGCGAATGGCCATGAACGACGAAGAAACTGTGGCCTTGACCGCCGGTGGACACACCTTTGGAAAAGCCCACGGAGCCGGAGATGCCGCATTAGTCGGTGCCGAACCCGAAGGATCACCCATCGAAGCGCTTGGCTTTGGATGGGCCAGTAAACACCAAAGTGGAAAAGGAGTTCATGCCATCACCAGTGGAATCGAAGGACCTTGGACTACCAACCCCGTTCAATGGGATATGGGCTACCTCGAACTGCTCTTTAAATATGAATGGGAATGTAAGAAAAGCCCAGCCGGAGCTTGGCAATGGCACCCCATTAATTGTGCCGAAGAAGATATGGTGTCCGAAGTGGATGGCAGTGACCAAAAGGTATTGCCAATGATGACCACCGCCGATATATCGCTTAAAACAGACCCGGCCTATCGTAATCGCTTAAAACAGACCCGGCCTATCGTAAAATCTGTGAGCGTTTTCTTAACGATCCCGAAGAATTTGGCCAAACCTTTGCCCGGGCATGGTTTAAACTTTTGCACCGCGATATGGGACCCAAAACCAACTATAAAGTCGGAGATTTTAAAGACGTAGAATACCTATGGCACGACCCAACACCCATTGGTAAAATCTTGACCGAACAAGAAGAAAACCAAGTACGCGAAGCAATTGCACAAAGTGGATTAAGCATAGCCGAAATGGTCGAAACCGCATGGGCTAGCGCAAGCACCTTCCGTGGGTCAGATAAACGCGGTGGGGCCAACGGGGCACGAATTCGTCTCGAACCTCAAAAAAATTGGGAAGCCAACAAACCCCAACAATTGGCCAAAGTACTGGCAATCTATACCGAAATTGCTCAAAAGCACAGTACGAGCATCGCCGATGTGATTGTCATTGGAGGTGCGGTTGGTATCGAAAAAGCCAGCGGAACACGCGTTCCTGTTACCACAGGTCGGGGCGATGCAACCCAGGAAAACACCGATATTGAATCCTTCGAATTGCTCAAACCCAAAGCCTGTGGGTTTAGAAATTATTGCGAAAAAGAATTTGCCGTCAGTCCGGAAGAAATGCTGCTCGACAAAGCGCAGTTGCTCGACCTTTCACCCAAAGAATTAACCCTTCTGGTCGGTGGACTTCGGGCGATGGGAGTTTCCCACAGTGGTGATGGTGTTTGGACCGATGGCCATTTAAGCAACCAATGGTTTAAGACCCTCTTGTCGATGGAGGTAAGCTGGGGCCCAACCGGGTATAACAGCTACCAAGCAACCGACAAAACCACAGGGCAAAAAACAAGAACCGCCAGCCGTACCGACCTTGTATTGGGGTCAAATTCGGAGTTGCGTGCCTTGGCTGAGGCTTATGCCCAAAATGACAACAACGAGAAGTTTGTCCATGACTTTATCCAAGCTTGGAACAAGGTCATGAATGCCGATCGTTTTGATCTTAAGTAATACTATATTTAAATTGATCCAA
>RFYP01000014.1 GCA_009921175.1 Flavobacteriia bacterium
TCTAAAGCTCTATCTTGACCAACAATAAGTTGACCATCACCATTAACGTCAGCAAGGATAGCTGAACCATCAGGATTAACCCCTTCAAATACAGGTCCCCAAATCTGACCAATCTCCTGTCCAGGAGCAACTTTAATTGTGGCCGTTGCATTTTGACCAGGGGCTCCAAGGTTTGCTCTCATTTCACCAGCCTGGAGTACATATTCTTCAAGAGTTGTTGTGTATGAAGAAAATACTACACCAGTGTTGTACGAATCATTTACTTGGTAGTTCAACGCCAATTCAATTCCTTTGGTGTTTAATTTACCTGCATTTTCAAAACGTGTTCCGGTAGGATAGACCGCTACATCAACACTTCTTTGTAAAATAAAGTCACTGATGTCTCTTGTATATAAATCAAGGGTAGCGTCTAATTTCCCTTTACGGTATTCAAATCCAAGGTTGGTTTCTGCTTTTTCTTCCCATTTTAGGTCAGGGTTCGCATCACGTGAGGGTGATGAAGAACCACCTCCTTGTCCACCGTCATAGGTGAATCCTCGAATTTGCTGAGAAAGTCCGTTAGGACCAGGCAGTGCACCGGTAACTCCATATCCTAAACGCACTTTAAATTTGTCTGCGCCTAAGCTTAGGTATTTGTTAAGGTCAACCCCTAAACCAATGGCAGGAAATACCCCCCATTGATTTTCGGCCCCCAACTTGGTAGAACCTTCTCTACGTAAAGAAGCGTTGATAAAAATAGCATCGTCGATGGTGACGTTTGCTCTACCAAAGAATGCGATGATTTTATCGTCTGGGCTTGCATTTGAGTTCGCACCAATAAATCCAGCATTTAGCAAATCTTGTGAATATTCGATGGCGTTGATAAAGTCAATACCTGCAGCAGTTTCGTTAGGAAAATCCCCCAATGAAAGGAAGTGATCCTCGAAGTTTTGCTGTTGATAAGAATATCCAGCAGTCAATACCATACTAGTTTTTCCAAAGTCTAAAGAATAGCGACCGTAAAGTTCTGAAAGCTTAAAGCTATAGGTTTGATCGTAAAATTCTGCTAAACCTTTACGGATAGGCGAAGTAGCATTACCTCCACGGTAAAGTGTAGTGGGGTTGTACAATTTATTTGAGTACTTGCTCACTTGGCTCGCTGCGTTGAGGTTTACAGAAAAGTTTTCTGAAATGCTGTACTCTGCGTTTACACTATAGTTAAGTTCTGATTTGTTTCCTTGGTTCAATTGTTGATTAGCAATCGATACAGGGTTGTAGCTATCAAACAATCCAAGTGTCTCAAAGTATCCACCAAACTGATCACCGTTAAATGCTCCTAGGGTATAGTCAGCAGCATAAATAGGTGCAGTGGGGTTATAAAGTACTGCGTATTTTAGTGATTCCATCGAACCGTTGTTTTGCTGTCTTCTGGTAAAGGCAGTGTTTACATTGATGGTTAATTTATCGTTTAGTGCTTTGGTCGTAAAGTTCAAACGGGTGTTGAACTGCGAAAAGTCAGAGCTGATCAATACCCCTTCAACATCACGGAAGTTAGCAGAAATACGGTAAGAAGTATCTCCTGATCCACCGGCTGCAGCAATATTGTGAATGCGTGTTACGGCTTGACGAGTTACCGCGTCTACCCAGTCAGTTGAAGCACCCAAATCGGTGGCTCCAGGCTGAGCTCTAAACTCATCAGCTGTCATGATGTCTACCGTGTTTAATGCTTCTGTTACACCAACTTGACCGTTGTAAGTCAATGAAATTCGACCTTCGCGACCTGACTTGGTGGTTACCAAAATTACCCCAGACGATCCACGAGAACCGTAAACGGCAGCTGCAGATCCATCTTTAAGTACGTTGATCGTTTCGATATCCGAAGGATCTACGTTGGCTAAAGAAGCACCAATTACACCGTCGATAACTACCAAAGGTTGGGTGTTTGCCCCAACAGTAGAGATACCTCGCAAACGGATGGTTGCCGCAGCGTTAGGGTTACCCCCACGGTTGTAAATTTGCAAACCGGCAACTTTACCTTGTAATAATTGTGAAGCATCGCTGATGGCTCCTTGGTTAAAGTCTTCTGCTTCTACTTTTACGACCGAAGCTGTGATTTCTTTCTCTCTTTGTGAACCATATCCAGTTACGACAACTTCTTCCAATTCGTTGTCTGTCTCAAGAAAAACAACGATCTGGTCTTGACCAGCAACGGTGATTTCTTGGGAAGAAAAACCAACGAATGACACCTCCAAGACATCTCCAGTAGAAGCTTGAATGGAAAAGTTTCCATCAAAATCGGTAGTTGTACCGACACCTGTCCCCTTCACCACTACAGAAGCACCAGGAAGTGGTCCATCATCACTAGAAACAGTTCCATTGACTGTTTGTGCATACATTCCCTGCGCTACAAAAATAAAAAGCAGAGCGAAGAATGATGTAAATAGATTTTTTTTCATTCTAGTTTTGTTTAAATTAATTGTGAAATATTCTAATCCTATTGTTACAATTTTACGATTAAATCTTAACATAAAATTCACATTTCGATTTAAATAATTTATTTCAACGCGAAAACGTTTTCGAATTGATTTTTTCATAAATTTATGGGTTCAAGATTGCGAATCTATGAAATCGAAAACCCTTAAGGACATCGCAAAGGCGTTGAATCTTTCTGTAACTACCGTATCAAAAGCATTAAATGATTACCAGGATATCAGTTCTGCTACGAAACAAAGGATCTTGGATTATGTGAAAAAAGTTGATTTTACACCCAACACCTTTGCTACCTCCCTACGGAAAAAAGAATCCAAGATAGTAGGCATCATCGTTCCTGCGATGGCTCATTATTTTTTTAGCAAGCTTTTGCAAGGAATAATAGAAAAAGCAGAAGAAAACAACTATCTGGTCATCGTGCTTAGATCGAACAATTATGAACTAGAAAAAATTCAAATACGCCGCCTACTCAAGCAAAAAGTGGATGGTATCTTTCTTTCGCTGGCAGATAACAGCTATGACATTGACCACCTTGAGGAAATATCGAAAAGTGACACTGTATTGATCCAATTCGATCGCGTATCCAAGATTGCTCAATCATCAAAAGTAGTGATCAACGACAGAGAAGCTGCATCAACGGCAGTTCAACACCTTATTGACCGTGGTAAAAGGAAAATAGCACATTTCCGTGGCGGCTTGATGCCTCAAGTGGCGATCGATCGCTTTATTGGCTACCGAAAAACCCTGGAGAAAAACGGCATTGAATTTCGGCCGGATTACGTGCACATTTGTGAAAAAGGAAACGAAACGCAAGGCTATGATGCAGCGCAAAAGCTCTTGAAACAACATCCTGATATCGACGGGATTTTTGCCCATACCGACATGACCGCCTTGGGGGCAATTCGTTACCTAAAACAACAAAAAATCAGCATCCCCGAAAAAGTTGGCGTTGTTGGTTTTAGCAACTGGGAAGTCTCGGCATTGATGAGTCCTTCCCTCACCACCATTGATCAACCTGGCAAGAAAATGGGTAAGGCCATTTTCTCACAATTCCTCAAGGATTTAAAAACCTTAAAAGCCAAAGAGAAAATCGAATTTAAGACCAAGGTGATTAAAACCCAATTGATTCAACGACAGAGCTCTTAGCCCTCTTGAATAAAGGAAATATTGCGTTTTAGCCCTTCAAACTTAGTGCGTTTTACGGCACTTGATTTAAAAACCTTATCAAAAGTTTCGCGCGTCAATTCAACCCAATCGGCATGAGTCATGGACAATAGGTCGGGATGAGGAGCAAATTGGGGTTCTTGATGGGGTTGGGAAAAACGATTCCAAGGGCAAACGGTCTGGCATACATCACAACCAAACATCCAATGATCCATTTGGTCTTTCATTGCTGGGGGCAGGGCGTCTTTTAGCTCAATGGTAAAATAGGAGATGCATTTACTTCCATCAATTTGATAGGGAGATAAGGCTCCTGTCGGACAGGCATCAATACAGGCGGTACAGGTCCCACAATGGTCGGTTATGGGTGCATCGTATTCGAGTTCCAAATCGGTGATGATTTCGCAAATAAAAAAGAAAGAGCCTTTTTTGGGAGCAATCACATTGGTATTTTTTCCCAACCACCCCAAACCACTTTTTACTGCCCAGGCTTTGTCCATCACAGGTGCCGAATCGACAAACACCCGGCCTTGGATGGCACCAAATCGCTCTTGGAGGCGTTGAAAAAGCCTTTTTAGTTTTTTCTTAAGTACAAAATGGTAGTCGGTCCCATAGGCGTATTTTGAAATTTTGGGTGCCTCAGGATCGCTTTGCAGTTGGGGGGTATAATAGTTATATAATAGTGAGATCACACTACGGGCTCCGGGGACTAATTTTCCCGGGTCTAACCGCTTATCAAAATGCCGCTCCATATAGTGCATCGTCCCGTGATGTCCGGCTTTGAGCCATTGTTCCAGGCGGGGGGCTTCCTCCTCCAAAAAAGTAGCTTCTGCTATTCCACAAGAAAGAAATCCCAAGTCCTGGGCTTCTTGCTTAATCCATGCAGCCTTGGAAGGGTATACTGCCATCTTTTTAGAACAAGCCTCCCTGACTATTTTTGGTGCGCCCCAGATGCTGGTAGGCGCGTTCGGTTACTTCGCGTCCGCGGGGAGTACGGACAATAAACCCCTGTTGTATCAAAAAGGGTTCATAGACCTCTTCGATGGTTTCTCCATTTTCGGATACGGCAGTGGCCAAGGTCGAAATTCCAACCGGCCCTCCTTTGAACTTATCGATGAGGGTGGTCAATATTTTGTTGTCCATCTCGTCCAAGCCGTGAGCATCTACATTGAGCGCCTGCAAGGCATAACGGGTGATTTCTAGGTCAATTTTACCCTCGTTTTTAATTTGAGCAAAATCGCGTACCCGGCGCAGCAGCCCATTGGCAATTCTGGGTGTTCCCCTACTTCGTCCGGCAATTTCTATGGCGGCGTTGGGGGCAATGGGTACTTTGAGGATCGATGCACTACGCTCAACGATGGTGCTTAACAATTCGGTAGAATAATATTCCAAGCGGTTGGTGATTCCAAAACGTGCACGCATAGGGGCCGTGAGCAAACCCGAACGGGTCGTAGCGCCAACCAAAGTAAAGGGGTTAAGGCTGATTTGAACCGAGCGTGCATTAGGGCCGGTTTCAATCATGATGTCGATTTTGTAATCTTCCATAGCCGAATACAAATATTCTTCGACGATGGGGCTCAAACGGTGGATTTCATCAATAAACAAAATGTCCCTTTCTTGTAAATTGGTCAACAGCCCGGCCAAGTCGCCCGGCTTGTCCAAAACTGGACCTGAAGTCAATTTGATACCCACCCCCAATTCGTGGGCCAAAATATGGGCCAAGGTGGTTTTTCCCAGACCAGGAGGGCCATGAAACAAGGTGTGATCCAAGGCCTCTTCGCGCTGATTGGCAGCAGCGACAAATATTTTTAGGTTTTCCAAAAGGGCATCTTGACCCGCAAAGTCATCAAAACTCAGTGGCCGTAATGCTCGATCTATATCGTGTTCTTCTTTTGAAAAATGTTCCCCTTCTGGATCTAAATGCTCGTTCATCACTCAAATATATTACTATTCAACGCATTGATGGTTGTTCTCTTGCAATAATTATTAAGTCGATATTGTTTAAAACGGCCTCAACAAAAAAGCGCTACCTCACGGTAGCGCCTTATATTTTTTGGGAATGAAAAAATTTTAGTGTTGCAGTTCTTCTTCTCCTTTTTTAAGTGGAATATGCTGAGGCACAAAGTCTTCTTCATGACCGGGCTTAGAATAATCGTAGGCCCAACGGTGTACATTTGGAATCTCTCCGGGCCAGTTTCCGTGCATATGCTCAATGGGTGCGGTCCACTCCAAAGTATTCGATTTCCAAGGGTTTTGTTCGGTGGGCTTGCCGTAGAACATACTGTGGATAAAGTTGTATAAAAACACCAACTGAGCGGCCCCGGCAATCAATGCAAAAACGGTGATGACCACGTTGATGTCGGCTAAATCATCAAAATAAGGGAAAGCGGTGTTGGTGTAGTAACGACGTGGAAGTCCGGCCATACCAATAAAGTGCATGGGAAAAAACACCCCGTAAGCGGCTACTGCTGTCACCCAAAAATGGATGTACCCCAAGTTTTTGTTCATCATTCGCTTAAACATTTTGGGGAACCAGTGGTATACCCCAGCAAATAGTCCATAAAGCGCAGAAATACCCATAACTAGGTGGAAGTGCGCCACGACAAAATACGTATCGTGTACGTTGATATCCAGGGTACTATCACCCAAGATGATTCCCGTCAATCCCCCAGAAATAAAGGTAGATACTAGTCCAATGGAAAATAACATCGCCGGGTTCAACTGTAGGTTTCCTTTCCACAAGGTTGTGATATAGTTAAAGGCTTTTACAGCAGAGGGAATGGCAATCAAAAGGGTCGTAAAAGTAAAGACCGAGCCTAAGAAAGGATTCATCCCGGAAATAAACATATGGTGACCCCAAACGATGGTAGATAAAAAGGCAATGGCCAATATAGAGGCTATCATCGCGCGGTAACCAAAGATGGGCTTACGTGCGTTGGTAGCAATAATCTCTGAGGTAATTCCCAGTGCAGGAAGCAGTACAATATATACTTCGGGGTGACCCAAAAACCAAAATAGGTGTTCGTACAATACCGGTGAACCCCCTTGGTAATGCAGTACTTCTCCTTGAATAAAAATATCAGAAAGGAAAAAGGAGGTGCCAAAACTACGGTCCATGATCAGCAATAAGGCTGCAGATAATAAAACGGGGAACGAAACCACCCCGATTATAGCGGTGACAAAAAAGGCCCAAATCGTTAGAGGCAAGCGTGTCATCGTCATTCCTTTGGTTCGAAGGTTAAGGACGGTTACGATATAATTCAGAGAGCCTAATAATGAGGAGGCAATAAAAATCGCCATAGACACTAACCAAAGCGTCATCCCCAACCCCGATCCAGGCTGAGCCTGAGGCAGAGCACTCAAAGGAGGGTAAACAGTCCAACCGGCAGCGGCAGGTCCAGCTTCAACAAACAAGGACATAACCATGATGACACTGGAAAGGAAAAACAACCAAAAAGAAATCATGTTAAGTAATCCAGACGCCATGTCACGTGCACCGATTTGCAACGGAATCAACAGGTTACTAAAAGTACCCGACAAGCCAGCCGTAAGTACAAAAAAGACCATGATGGTTCCATGGATGGTTACCAAGGCAAGATAGACGTTGGGATCCATCACACCATCGGGTGCCCATTTTCCAAGTAGTACTTCAAAGACACCGAATGATTGTTCGGGCCAAGCCAGTTGCAAACGAAACAACAGGGACATCGCAATACCAATAATCCCCATAAAAAGTCCTGTGATCAAATACTGCTTAGAGATCATTTTATGATCTTGACTAAAGACGTATTTGGTCATAAAGGTTTCTTTGTGATGATGTCCGTGATCCTCTTCGTGTACGTGTGCTGCTGCTGTTGACATATCTTTTGTTTTTTTAGGTTATTGAATGGATTGGGCAAAAGTTTGTTGTTGGTCCATCCACTTTTCAAATTCTTCGGGAGTTTCTACCACAATTTTCATCTGCATATTGTAGTGAGAAGCTCCGCAGATTTTATTGCAAAGTAATAAATAATCAAATTCGTAAGGTTCTAGTGCTTCTTCGCCTTTGGCAAGAAGTTCTTGACTTTTTTCGTTGCGGATTTTGTTGATTTTTTTGACTTTGGCTTGTACCTCAGGACTAAGGCGCATTTCCTCAGTAGTAATTACCGGTGTAAAAGCAAACTCTGTAATCATACCCGGAACACAGTTCATCTGTGCTCTAAAAAAGGGCATGTAGGCAGAGTGTAATACATCTTGTGAACGCATCTTAAAAATCACTTCGCGCCCCGCAGGCAAATGTAGTTCTTGAACGACTACATCATCCAATCCGTTGGGATCGGTCGCATCGATACCGACTAGGTTTTTACCATCGAAATCTTGTAAAAAACGTACGTTAGCATCGCCCAACACACCGTCTGATCCGGCATAACGAGCTTTCCAATTAAACTGTTGCGCGTACAATTCTACCACCAAGGCTTCTTCATTTTGAGATGGAGACATGATGTCTGTCCAGGTGTAGAGTCCATACAAAATTAAGCCCGAAAGTGTGATAACCGGTATGATGGTCCAAATGGCTTCTAAGCGGTCGTTATCAGCATAGAACAACGCTTTTTTACCTTTTTCTCCACGGTATTTATAGGCAAAATAATGCAGTAAAGCTTGGGTGATGGTTTGCACAAAAAAGATGATCGCAAACGAAATCCACATCAGGTTGTCATAGTCTGATCCATGCTCTGAGGCGGCCTCTGGAAGCAATACGTCGCCCCAGGCCCAAAACGAATAAAGGGTCAATCCGTAGAGGAACAACAAAAAGGCGAACATCAATTTGCCATTGTAGTTGTTGTCTGCATCGGTTGCCACTTGGTTGTTTTCTTTATTGACCTGAGACAATTCAAAGATTTTAGTGATTTGCCAAATGGAGATGGCCACCAAAATTAAAACGGTAAATGTAAGTATAAGGGTCATTTATCTTTTCTTATCATTAATAAGTAAAACGTTCACTCTCGCCCATATAGGGGTCACCTTTTGCTTCTAGGGGTGCCTTGGTCAATTCGTTAAACACCACATAGATAAAGAGTCCAAAAAAGAATAGGAAAGCACCTATTTCGGGAATGCCTATAAACCATTGGTCTCCTACTGCCGAAGGCATGATCATATTAAATACATCGATATAATGCCCGAGTAAGATAACAATACCGGCCATGATGATAAACAAATTGAGTCGCTTGTAGGCACTGTTCATCAAAATCAATAAGGGGAAAATAAAGTTCATGACCAACATACCAAAAAAGGGCAGGTTGTAGTCTTCTATACGGGTGATAAAATAGGTAACCTCTTCGGGGATATTGGAGTACCATATCAACATAAACTGTGAGAACCACAAATAGGTCCAAAAAATACTTATTCCAAACATAAATTTACCCAAGTCGTGAATGTGGCTGTCGTTTACTTTTTCGAGATAGCCTTTGGATTTAAGGTAAATGGCCACTAGGGCGATGGTCGTAATTCCGCTAACGAACATACTAGCAAAGACATACCAGCCAAAGAGGGTACTAAACCAGTGTGGGTCTATCGACATGATCCAGTCCCAAGACATCATCGATTCGGTAACGATAAAGAACACTAAAAAGCCCGCAGAAATTCTAAAGTTCTTTTTGTGGTTGCTGATATCCGTTGCGCTGTCTTGGGCAAGGGAAAATCTGCGTGAAAAATACCGGTAAGTGTTCCATCCGAGTATATAAATGACTGCACGAGCTAAGAAAAAGGGAACATTGAGAAATCCGGTTTTTCCTTGAATGAGTTTATCGTGGGCAACGACTTCGGGATCCATCCAGATAAACAAATGGTTGAGGTGCATTCCCGAAAGGGCTAGTAGTACAAAGACGATTAAGGTACCGGGAAGTAAATAGCCTGTAATCCCTTCCATAACTCTAAAGAGTACGGGAGACCATCCGGCTTGAGCTGCGCGTTGGATCGCATAAAAAGCAAGGGCCCCCAATGCAATCATCATAAAGAAGAATGCGGCAACATACACTGCAGCCCAGGGTTTGTTTTGCAATTGATGTAACAGGTGCTCGCCGTGTTCGTCAGCAGCATGCTCATCGGCATGGTGCTCAGTATCAGCGGCCATTGCATGGTCTGAAGCAGTGGTGGCTGGGTGTTCCTCTGCTGCAGCATGGGTTTCTCCGTGATGGGCTTCGGCAACCATGGCTTGTGCTTCGGCTACCGTTGTAGGGGCCGATAAAAATCCGTACACAATACCCAAAAATCCAACAAGAATCAGGGTAAGGGCGGTTATTTTTAATTGACTAGGAAAAGTATACATACGTTTCTAAGCTTTTTCTTATTTAACTAATTTGGCGCGTAAGGCCATTACATGTTGTGCAATTTGCCAACGTTCTTCGGCATTGACCTGTCCGGCATGCGAACCCATGGCATTTCGTCCATACATCAATACATGATAAATGCTACCGGGCGTAATTTCACGGTCGGCATAGCTCGGTACACCCAAAAACTTTTCGCGGGTCATCAAGATACCTTGACCATCTCCTTTTTTACCGTGACAAACCGCACAGTATATGCCGTATAAAGCCTCGCCTTGTACACGATTTTCTTCGGTGTCTTCTAGGGGCGATAGTAGCGATGCTTTGGCCGCTTCATAGCCTTCGTTGGTGTCGGGATACGCATAAGGAGTCCAGCCACGGGCGACACTTCCTTCTACAGGCAGCTGTGCCTCTACTCCGTTGGCAAAGGCATCGGAGTCGGCATAGGTTTCGTACCCAACAGGCTCGTACATATTGGGAAAATATTGATAGTTGGGTTTTGCAGGGTCAAAACACGACTGCAAAGCCAAGACACTCAATACGGATAGCATTACTAAAGCTTTTCTTTTCATCCTAATGCGCTTTATCAATTACTTGTATGTCTATCGCTCCTGTTTTTTTCAAAAGGTCCTTAAGGGCTTTTTCATTTTTGCCAAGAGCAATTTCCATCAAAAATTTGTCATCTGTGGTTAGCGGATTGGGGTTTTCGGCTTTTTTAAAGGGCCATAATCGGCTTCTCAAATAAAAGGTGATCACCATCAAGTGTGCCGCAAAAAACACGGTAACACTCAAACCAATACAACCATATATAAAGGCCATGATTGAGATACGGGTTTCTTCCAGTCCCATGGCTTTGTCCAGTCCGTGAACAGGAAATGGCGTATAGACCTCTTCGATATGGTGCTTTTCTTTGACAACGGCCTTGACTGCACCTAGCAGCACATCGTCGTCGTCATATAGCGCATGTATTACTTGATCACTCATTTTCCGTCTCTTAATTTTTTATATTTTTCGCCAGAGGATTTTAAAATTGTTTTGACTTCGGCCTGTGCAATTACCGGGAAGGTACGTGCATAGAGCAAGAACAAGACAAAGAAAAATCCTATGGTTCCGATAAAGATCCCAATATCTACAAAAGTGGGCGAGAACATCGTCCAGGATGAAGGCAGGTAATCACGGTGCAAAGAAGTCACAATGATAACAAACCGTTCAAACCACATCCCTATGTTTACAACTATGGATATGATAAAGGAAAACATGATGCTCGTTCTCAATTTTTTGGACCACATAAACTGGGGCGAAAATACGTTACAGGTCATCATCGCCCAATAGGCCCACCAATAAGGTCCGGTAGCACGGTTTAGGAAAGCGTATTGCTCATACTCAACCCCCGAATACCACGCGATAAACAGCTCGGTGATATAGGCTACCCCAACAATAGAACCGGTAATCATGATTACGATATTCATCAGCTCGATATGCTGTACAGTTATGTAGTCTTCCAAGTGTGACACTTTACGCATGATGATCAATAGGGTGTTTACCATGGCAAAGCCCGAAAAGATAGCCCCTGCTACAAAGTAGGGGGGGAAAATGGTGGTGTGCCATCCGGGAATTACCGAGGTGGCAAAGTCAAACGATACGATGGTGTGTACAGAAAGTACCAGTGGAGTAGCCAATCCGGCCAATACCAGTGATACTTCTTCAAAACGCTGCCAGTCTTTGGCACGTCCAGACCACCCAAAGCTTAACAGGCTGTAAATTTTCTTTTGAAACGGACGCACTGCTCGGTCGCGAATCATCGCAAAATCGGGCAACAAACCAGTCCACCAAAACACCAAACTAACGGACAAATAGGTCGAAATCGCAAATACATCCCAAAGCAAGGGCGAATTGAAATTGACCCATAAAGACCCAAAGGTGTTGGGAATAGGCAGTACCCAATAGGCCAACCAGGGACGGCCCATGTGAATGATCGGGAACAAACCTGCCTGGATTACAGAAAAAATGGTCATGGCTTCGGCCGAACGGTTGATGGCCATTCTCCATTTTTGTCTAAACAATAAAAGCACCGCAGAAATCAAGGTTCCTGCATGCCCAATACCTACCCACCATACAAAGTTGGTGATGTCCCAGGCCCAACCAACAGTTTTGTTGAGACCCCAAGTACCTACTCCTGTAGAGATGGTATAAATGATACAGCCCAAGCCCCACAAAAAGGCGGTAAGGGCGATTCCAAAAACAATCCACCATTGGCGGTTGGCACTCCCTTCGACGGGAGCAGCAACATCGACCGTAACGTCATGATACGACTTGTCTCCGGTGACTAATGGTTTTCTTATTGGTGCTTCGTAATGCGATGCCATACGATTAATTTTTCTTTCGTTTTACTATGCTTGTGTGTTACGCACTTTAACTTGATACATGACATTAGGCTTGGTCCCTACGTGTTCCAACAAGTGATACATACGATCATTGTCTTTGAGCGCAGCCACCTTGCTTTCCTTATCGTTGATGTCGCCAAATACCATTGCGCCGGTGCCACAGGCTTTCGAACAAGCGGTTTGGAATTCACCGTCTTTGATTTCGCGGCCTTCTAGTTTGGCATCGAGTATGGTTTTTTGGGTCATTTGGATACACATAGAACATTTTTCCATTACCCCACGCGAACGCACAACCACGTCTGGATTCAATACCATACGGCCAAGGTCGTTGTTCATATGGTAGTCAAATTCATCGTTTTTGTTGTATAAGAACCAGTTAAAACGACGCACTTTATAAGGACAGTTATTGGCACAATAACGGGTTCCTACACAGCGGTTATAGGCCATATGGTTTTGACCCTGACGACCATGAGAAGTTGCCGCGACTGGGCAAACAGTTTCACAGGGTGCATGATTACAATGCTGACACATCACCGGCTGGAACGCCACTTGTGGATTGGCCGATGCTTGTTCCATTTTACCAAAGGTCGTCAACGAATCACCCAAACCAGAGATCGCCTCTTTGGTTTCATTGTCTGACTCAAAACGCTCTTTGGAAGAATAATAACGGTCGATACGCAACCAATGCATATCACGTGACTTGCGTACTTCGCGCTTTCCAACAACCGGTACGTTGTTTTCGGCATGACAGGCGATCACACAGGCACCACAACCGGTACAGGCATTGAGGTCGATCGAGAGGTTAAAATGATGACCAATCGATCGATCAAAGGCTTGCCACATGTCCACTTCGGGAGAAGTGACAGGCATCTCGATATGATTTTTGGAAACTTCCGGTACGGCATTCCAATATTTTTTGTCTTTGGTATTAAAAATTTCAAGGGTGGTTTCTTTGACAATATCACCACGCCCCATCAGGGTGTTGTGCAATTGTACACAAGCAAACTCGTGATATCCCTCTGCAGGAGTAATCTCAACTTCTTGTACCGTCTTAAAATCTTGGTATAGCGGGTAGGCATTGACACCTACTTGCATTTCTTTTTGGGTGCCCAGTTTGGGTCCATAACCAACGGCCAATCCTACCGATCCGGGTGCTTGTCCAGGTTGGATAACCACCGGCACGGTAACACTTACTGAACCGTTTGATACTTTGGCATAACTTCCATTCAGCGCACCGTTGGCGACATTGACATTCTTAAGCCCTAAACGCTCAGCATCGGCCATCGAAATGGTCAAATAGTTATCCCATGAAATACGGGTAATCGGATCAGGAAATTCTTGCAGCCAAGGGTTGTTGGACTGTTGCCCATCGCCCATTCCGGTTTTGGTATAAAGGACCAAAGCCATTTTGCCTTGTTCAGCCGCACTTAAACGACTAAGATGGGCCGAAGTGTCTATGGCCACTGCGGTGGGGTTGTTGTCCACAGCGGTGGAAACAAATCCATCGTGTAAGGCTTGGTTCCAAGTAGTTTCGTTTAAAATATTCTCTTGCCAGTACCCTTTGATTGCTTCGTAGTAGGTGGTTGTTTGACCAGACAAACTCAAAAGCACGTCTTGAAATTGTTGGGTATCAAACAAAGGACGAATGGTGGGTTGCGCCAAGGCATAGTGTCCGGCGGTGATTTGATAATCTCCCCACGCTTCTAGATAGTGAGGTAACGCGGCTATGTATTGAGCGGCAATGGCGGTTTCGTCTTCTTTGGTAGAAAAAACCACCGAAAGATCAAGTTTTTTTATTGCCTCAGCCAGTTCAGCACCTTGTGAAGTAGTATGGACGGGATTAACACCCAGGGTGATTAATCCGCCTACCTTGCCGGCAAGGATATCTTCCAAAGCTTGGTTGACTTGCTGACTATCCCCTTGACGATGCATTAAGGGTTTATGCGGTTGAAAAGCTTTACTGCCTAACCACTGATTAAGGGCCAAGGTGAGCTCTTGTGCGCCCACGTCTTCAATGCCACAAACAACGACTCCTTTGTCTTTTGCAGCGCGCAATCTTGCGACAGCCTTGGAAACCGCCTCAGCCACTTCGGCAGGCAGGGTTCCGTTGATTGGTGTGTTGGTGAGCTCTGCATAAATATGCGCTAAAATTTGACGCTGTACAGCGGGTGTTGCAGGTACACGCACATCGGCATTGGCACCAGAAAGTGTCATATTTGCTTCAAACTGAATATGGTGCGACATAGTAGCTGCACCGTGTTTTCCATGGGGTACTCGGCTTTGGGCATAGCTGCCTTCGTTTCCGCCCCCTTGCCAATCACCTAAAATAT
Source organism: Flavobacteriia bacterium (assembly GCA_009921175.1). Classification (GTDB taxonomy): domain Bacteria; phylum Bacteroidota; class Bacteroidia; order Flavobacteriales; family Flavobacteriaceae; genus RFYP01. Next base: position 14,647 of record RFYP01000014.1, read on the forward strand.
CGGCACCTACCGACACCAAGGTTTCGACCTGTGAAAAGTCGTATGAAGCTAACGCGCGTTGACCATAAACATTAGCAAAGGCGTCTAAGGCCTCAGAACAAGAAACCGTGTCATAAACTACCTGTTTTACGTTGGGATAGGCCGCGATAAAATCGTTGATGATTTGTTGGGTGGTTGGGCTCGCCAGGGTCTGGGTGAGTAAAACGACCGGTTTGCCTGTAGCAGACAAGGCCTTGAGTTTGGCCCCCACTTGAAGTTTTAGGTCGTCCCAGCTAATTTCTTCCCCAGTTGCTTTGGGTCCTTGTAAACGTTGGGTGTCATAGAGCGATAAAACTGACGCATGCACCCGTGCATTGGCTGTGCCAAAGGCAGGAGTATCGGTGTTGTTTTCTATTTTTATCGGGCGACCTTCACGGGTTTTGACCAGGACACTGGCAAAATCAAAACCATCGGCGATCGTCGTGGCATAATAATTAGCAATCCCAGGAATAATCTGTTCGGGTTGGACCACATAAGGCACCGACTTGATGACCGGCCCTTCACAAGCGGCCAAGGTTGCGGCTGCGGTACTAAATCCAACATATTTAAGAAAGTCTCTTCGACTGGTTGCACTGTCTTCGAGTCCTTCTTGATCGGACAAAAATTCATTGACAGGCAACTGCTCGGTAAATTCGTTGTGCGCCAGCTTTTGGACCATTTCATTTTGATCGTCCAGCTGATCTACGCTTTTCCAATAAGTCTTATTTTCTGACATATACGTTTTTCTTGCGCGTTTAGTAATGACATTTACCACATTCCAATCCTCCCATCTGAGCCACGGTCAATTTTTCGACCCCGTACTTCTTAGAGAGTTCTTCGTGTATTTTGGCGTAGTACTCATTGCTCTCCACCTTGACATTGGTTTCACGGTGACAGTTGATACACCATCCCATGGTGAGTGGAGAATATTGGTACATGATTTCCATTTCTTCGACCGGTCCGTGACAGGTTTGACATTCGATTTGTCCTACCTCTACGTGTTGGGCGTGATTGAAGTACACAAAATCCGGTAGGTTGTGAATACGCACCCATTTGACCGGTTTGGTTTCTCCGGTGTAGCGTTGGTTTTCTTCGTCCCATCCTACAGCAGCATAGAGTTTTTTGATTTCTTTGGGGAGTGACAGTATTTACATTCAATTTGGTTGTCTCCTGCATGGATTTTGTGGGAATAATGTATCGGTTGAACGGGCATATAACCTTGATCGACTCCTATTTGCATCAGGTAGCCGTAGGCAAAATAAGCACTGCTTAACAACAAGAAAACAACCGAGACAAATACCAAAAATTGGTTTTGTACAAAGGCTTTCCAAAGGGGTGTTCTCTTGGGCTTTTGTTCGACTACAATTTCAACACCGCTTGCTTTGGCAATTTTGATAAGGGTTTTTTGCACCAAAAAGAGCATGACCACAAGCAGTAAAAAAACCAGGGTCAAGGCGGCCAAAACCAGGTCGTTGGTCATACCAGATCCACCGGAAGCAGCTCCTGTCGCAGCTGCAGCGACGGGTGTAGCGGCAGCAGGTGGTGTATAATCGGTGTAGGCGATAATGTTGTCGATGTCTGCGTTAGACAATTGTGGAAAGGCTGTCATTGCGGTACGGTTGTATTCCTCCCAAATCGCAACGGCTTGTGCATCTCCGTCTTTGATCATCGCAGCACTGTTTTTGATCCAGCTGTACAACCACTCTTTGTCGTATTTTTGAGACACTCCTCGCAAGGCAGGCCCTACCGCTTTTTTATTCAATTTGTGACAAGCCGCACAATTGGCATTGAAAAGTTTTTTCCCTGCCTCGATATCGGGTTCTTGACTAAAAAGTTGGGTAGTACTCGCTAATAGAAGCGTGACCAAAAAAAATGAGCGAAAGCAGCTGGTTATGCGGTGGCTTAACCCCTGTTTCATGTTGAATATATATGTTATATCTAACAAAAGATCAATTCTAAAATCACACAAAAGTACATATAGCTAGGTTATTGAAAAAATATTCCTCCTTACAATATATCTAATTTATATTTGTTCTAAATAAGGGTTTTGTTCTGTTTAAATTTTGGGTCAAATGTGAGAAAATGTATTCCTTTGTAAGATGAACAAAAAGGTGCACAAACAGCTTCTATTTTCCGTATTTGCGCTGATGGTATTTCCGCAGGTTTGGGGACAAACGGCTCCCGTAGTGATTAAACAAGATAGTTTGATCACCCGAGCCCTGGCCCTTAAAAAAGAAGTCAACAGCGAAACGTTTGCCAATCAATTGTACCGGATTCAATTGTACTATGGTGCCTATGATCAGGCAACCGAAATTATGGAGCGCGTACAAGAGTCCTATCCGGACTTAGAGGCCTCGATGAATTTTGAAACGCCCAACTACAAAGTTCAGGTAGGTCCCTTTAAAAATTACGTGGAGGCCCTAGAGCAATTGACCATGCTTAAAGAAGTCTTTCGCGAAGCGTTTTTGCTCGAACCTAAATCCTAGTTAAAGGGTTTTTTTGACCGCTACTTCTTTAAAGCATTCGATCTGGTCTCCCTCTTTGATTTCGTTGTAATTTTTGATTTGCAACCCACAATCATAACCTTTGGCGACTTCTTTAACGTCATCTTTAAAGCGTTTGAGTGAGTCCAAAACCCCGGTATAAATGACCACACCGTCGCGTATAAGCCGTACGCCCGAGTTGCGGAAGATTTTTCCACTCAAGACCATACAGCCGGCGATAGTTCCTACTTTCGAAATCTTATAGGTTTCTCGAATTTCGGCCATTCCGGTTACCTCTTCTTTAAGGTCAGGAGACAACATGCCTTCCATTGCATCTTTTACGTCATTGATGGCGTCGTAGATGATGGAATAAGAGCGGATATCGATGGCTTCTTTCTCGGCCAATTCACGGCTATTGCCCGTGGGCCTTACGTTAAATCCAATTACAATCGCATCAGAAGCAGTAGCCAACAAGACGTCCGATTCGGTAATAGCTCCTACCCCTTTGTGGATGATGTTGACTTGAATCTCTTCGGTAGATAGTTTTTGAAGGGAATCGGTCAAAGCTTCGACCGATCCGTCCACATCTCCTTTGAGGATGATGTTCAATTCTTTAAAATCACCCAAGGCAATTCGTCGTCCAATTTCGTCGAGGGTAATGTGCTTTTGCGTTCGTACGTTTTGCTCTCTGAGCAGTTGGGTCCGTTTGGCCGCGATTTGTTTGGCTTCTTTTTCGTCTTCCAATACATTAAACGAGTCTCCGGCTTGCGGTGCCCCATCCAATCCCAAAACAGAGACTGGGGTTGATGGAGGAACTTCGGTAAGGGTTTTCCCCCGTTCGTCAAACATGGCTTTGACCTTTCCGCTGTGTTTTCCGGCGAGTAAGTAATCGCCAATTTTAAGGGTTCCATTTTGCACCAAAATAGTGGATACATAGCCCCGTCCTTTGTCGAGATAAGCCTCGACGACAGTTCCCTTGGCGCGTCGCTTAGGATTGGCTTTAAGTTCGAGTATTTCGGCTTCCAAGAGTACTTTTTCGAGCAATTCGCTGACCCCGGTTCCTTTGAGGGCCGAGATATCATGCGACTGAATTTTTCCTCCCCAGTCTTCGACCAAAAGGTTCATTCCGGCGAGGGCTTCTTTAATTTTGTCTGGGTTAGCTGTGGGCTTGTCGATTTTGTTAATTGCAAAAATAATAGGTACTCCCGCCGCTTGGGCATGGCTAATCGCCTCCTTGGTTTGGGGCATGATGTCATCATCTGCCGCCACCACGATAATCGCAATATCGGTAACCTGGGTTCCTCGAGCACGCATGGCCGTAAAGGCTTCGTGACCCGGGGTGTCCAAAAAGGTAATGCGTTGACCGTCTTTGAGACTAACCGAATAGGCCCCAATATGCTGGGTAATTCCTCCCGACTCACCGGCAATCACGTTTTCTTCCCGAATAAAGTCGAGCAAAGAGGTTTTTCCATGATCGACATGCCCCATCACTGTAACAATCGGTGCACGTAGGGTCAAATCTTCTTCGCTGTCGGCCTCTTCTTCGATATTTTCTTCGAGTTCGGTTTTGACAAACTCCACTTGATAGCCAAATTCTTCAGCAACAATACTAAGGGTTTCGGCATCCAATCGTTGGTTCATGGTCACCATGATACCCAAGGACATACAGGCCGAAATTATTTCTGTGGTACCTACTTCCATCAGGGTCGCAATTTCACCCACAGTAATAAATTCGGTTACCCGAATGATTTTGCTTTCTGCTTCGATTTGGGCCAATTCGTCTTCGGATTTTTGACGGTGTTGGTCTCGTTTGTCTCGGCGATATTTGGCCCCTTTGGACTTGGTGGATTTCCCTTGAAGTTTTTCGAGGGTTTCTCGAATTTGCTTTTGCACTTCTTCTTCCGATGGCTCTTCCTTGGCCACCTGCGGTTGGCGATTTCCACCTTTGGTTCGGGCGGTTGCCCCTCCTTTTTTGGCATCAGGCTTGGTATCCTTGCTGATGCGTTTACGTTTGCGTTTTCGTGCTTCTTCAACGGTTTTCTCTTTCGAATTTACCGCATCGAGGTTGATGGTCTGACCGGTTTTCTTCGGGCCGGATAGTTTTTTGTATTGGGTAGTAATTTTTTCCTCGGTTTCGGGAGTTGGGGTTTGGTCAGCTACCGGAGCCTCTTGTTTGGTTGTTGCATCTGGTGTAGCTGCTGGGGGTGTTGCTGGCGCCTCGGCTGCAGGCGTTTCTGCAGGACTTTCTTTGGGCGGCGCTTGTTTTTTGACTGGATTTAGGTCGATTTTACCCAGCATTTTGGGCTTTTCAATATCGACCCGAGCACGAACCACTTCTTCCTTTTGCGCAGCGGCTTGTTGACGCTCCAACTCCTTAGCTTCTTGGAGTTGTCGTAGCTTTTCTTTTTCTTTTCGTTTTTCTTCGCTGATTTCGAAGGAAGCGTCTTTTTTGGACTTATCGGTTTCGAATTCATCCAAGAGAAGTTGGTATACCTCGTTTGAAATTTTGGTCGTCGGACGCGCTTCGATTTCCACGCCTTGTTGCGCCAAATAGTCCACCACGCGGTCTAACGAAATGTTAAATTCGCGCAGGACTTTATTCAAACGGATACTCGGTTGGTCAGCCATATAATGGTTTCTGTTGGTTCAAATTTAGCAAATATTAAGCTTCATCGTCAAACTCCTCTTTGAGGATCTTAATCACATCGTTGATGGTTTCTTCTTCGAGGTCGGTTCTTTTGATGAGGTCTTCTTGGTCTAATTCCAATACACTCTTGGCCGTATCGAGTCCCACTTTTTTGAACTCTTCAATGACCCATGCGTCGATTTCATCCGAAAACTCAGATAGCTCGACATCTTCTTCCATTCCTTCGCGATAGACATCGATTTCATAACCGGTTAGCTTTCCGGCCAAACGGATGTTGTGCCCTCCTCTACCGATGGCTTTGGACACCTCTTCAGGGTTAAGGAAAACCTGTACTCTTTTCTCTTCCTCATCGATTTTAAGCGAATTGACTTTTGCTGGGCTCAAGGCACGTGAAATAAACAGCTGTAGGTTGTTGGTGTAATTGATTACATCGATGTTTTCGTTACCCAATTCACGAACAATACCGTGAATACGAGAACCTTTCATCCCTACACAGGCCCCTACCGGATCGATACGGTCGTCGTAAGAATCCACGGCTACTTTGGCTTTTTCACCTGGAATACGAACCGCTTTTTTGATGGTAATCAAACCGTCAAAAACCTCGGGAATTTCTTGTTCAAAAAGTTTTTCCAAAAACACAGGAGAGGTTCGCGAAAGGATGATACGGGGTTTGTTTCCTCGCATTTCTACTGCATCGATTACCCCACGCACGCTGTCGCCTTTTCTAAAAAAGTCGTTGGGAATTTGGCGGTCTTTGGGCAAAATAATTTCGTTGCCTTCGTCGTCCAATAGGATGACCTCGCGGTTGCGAATATGGTGTACTTCTGCACTGTAAATTTCGCCGACACGGTCTTTGAATTGATTGAATATGTTTGTACTGTCGTGTTCAAAAATTTTGGCGACCAAATTTTGGCGCAAGCTCATGATTGAGCGGCGGCCCAAATCGGCAATTTTGACTTCTTCCGACACATCCTCCCCGACTTCAAAATCGGGCTCGATTTTTTTGGCTTCGTCCAATTCAATCTCTTGGTTAGGATCTTCGACAGCCCCATTTTCTACCACGATACGGTTGCGCCAAATTTCTAAATCTCCCTTGTCGGGGTTGATAATGATGTCAAAATTTTCATCCGACCCAAACTTGCGTTTTAGGGTGTTTCTAAACACTTCTTCCAAAATGACCATCAGGGTCACACGATCGATTAATTTTTCGTCTTTAAATTCCGAAAAGGATTCAATGAGTGCTAAATTCTCCATAGTAAAGGATTAAAATTGTACAATTACTTTGGCCGTTTTTACATCTTGATACGGCAGGGTTTTATTTTTAGTTACAGTTGTTTTGCCTTTGCCAACAGCTTTGGCTTCACGTGTTTTCCAGGACAATTCAAAATCGGACTCGTTAGCGTGTATGAGTTGCCCGCTAAGGGTTTCACCCGCTTGGGTAGTCACTTCAAGTTTACGCCCCACATTTTTTACATACTGTCGGGCCAGGGTTAGGGGTGTTCCTACGCCAATCGAGGTGACCTCAAGCGAAAAATCGTCCGCTTCACGGTCTAGGTTGTGTTCGATCATGCGGCTTACGGCCACACAGTCTTTTAGGCTCACCCCCTGGTCGCCATCCAACACAACTTTGATGGCGCGATCGCTACCAACTTTTAAGTCGATCAGAAAAAGACCGGGATGTGCATCCAGTGCAGCAGCTAACAATTGTTCGACCGTCGTCTTAAAATCCATAGTAAAAAAAAGAGGGACCTGTCAGTCGCCTCTAAATCTTTTTATCAGAAAACAGGGCAAAAGTAAAAACTATTT
>RFYP01000131.1 GCA_009921175.1 Flavobacteriia bacterium
GGCCCAATGTTCGGCTCCCTTTGACTATGCAGCGCGGCTCACCGAAACGATATTATTGGGGGTAATTGCTGGGCGTTTTCCCAATCAGGTGTTGCACTATGACAAAGCGCGTTCGGCCTTTGTTGAAACCGAGGCCAATGCCTATTTAAGCGGCCAATACCGTAATTTTTAGGGTATAATATCGGAAAAAGTGGAGGAAGGTTTGCCCGTGAAAAGGCCTACCTCAATCGAAAATCACTTCAAATAGACTTTTGGTCTATTCACTGTAAACCTGCCTAAGCGCATCGGTAGGATAGGGAACCGGCTGTTGCGTGGTTTTATAGCGGGGCATTTGTGCAGCGGTTGCTTGTAGATGAGCTGTCAATTGTTGGGCCAGTTGAGCTAACCGTTGGGGATGTTCTTTGGCCAAATCGTTTTGCTCTCCGATATCTTCTTTTAAATTATAGAGCTCAAAATGTTGGTCTTCGTGAAAATAAATCAGTTTCCAGGGGTCATTTCTAACGGCACTAAAACTGCCTATACCCGGCCCAGTTGGTCCCCAGGCGTTGGGATAATGCCAATACAAAGGATGTGAGGAAGTACTGGACTGTGCTTGTAGCAATCCGGCAAAGCTTTTACCATCTATGGTTTGGACAGTTTGGGGCGAGTCAATCCCAGCGATGTCCAACAAGGTGGGAAAAAAATCTTCGATGATCAGGGGTTGATCAATCACCCTTGGGGTGGTGGTTTTTCCGGGCCAATAACCCAGCATGGGTACGCGAATCCCTCCTTCATAAATGGCTCCTTTACCACTTTTTAGCGGAGCATTGTGCGTGTGCTTTTCACCCCCTCGAGCCACAGCGCTCAGGCCCCCATTGTCGGACATAAAGAGCACAACGGTGTTGTTCGTCAGTTTATTTCGATCCAAATAGTCCAATAGCTCGCCTAGGGCGTGGTCCATGCTTTCGATCATCGACGCGTATTTTGCTTCTTGTTGGGGTAAATCAAGCGCAGTATATCGGTCGATAAACCGGGCATTGGCCATCAAGGGTGTATGTACTCCATAGAGGGAAAAGTACAAGAAAAAAGGCTTTTTGGTCTCGGTAGCGGTGGCTACGGCTTTTAGGGCTTCTTGGGTCAGGGCTTCGGTCAGAAATATAGGTTGCCCGTGATAGTTCTCCAAGCCGGGAACCGCCCATACCGGAGGATTGACTTGGTTGTTGCCAAAATGCTCCTCTCCCCAATAACTGGCCGGTGCCCCTGCCGCATGACCGGCGATGTTTTGATCAAAACCTATGTTTCTGGGATCGGCCGAGGGGTAGCCTAAAGCACCAAAATGGCCTTTACCCACGTGGATGGTGTGGTAACCGTTTTGTTGCAAAATGGCCGGGAGAGGTGTGGCGTGTACTGTGTAGGGTAAACTGTCTGAGGTTGCCAGTCCATTGACATTCCATTGTGGGAACTCCAGGGTGGGGTGGTTGATTTCCATCGGTTGGAGCACATCGGGTTGTAGGGTCCAATTGGTCACCCGATGCCGGGCCGCGTTCATCCCGGTCATCAGGCTTATCCGCGAAGGTGAACAAACCGGGGTGCTATAGGCATTTGTAAATTGAACCCCCTTGGCCCGCAGGCGTTCCATATTGGGGGTATAGTAACGTTGATTTAAAGGGGTGGACTTGTCCCAAAAGGGAACCGAAGTATCTTGCCAGCCCAAATCATCGACAAAAAACAAGACGATGTTGGGCGGTGTTTTTTGGGTGTTTTGACAGGCCAGAAAAAGACCCATAAGCCCAATAAAAAGGCTTTTATATACAAACGAAAGCAGGTTTTTTGGCATGGCTTTTAACATGTTGAACCTAAAATTACTAAAAATTCAATCGTCTTTGTGGTCTTCATTCGCGGTTTGTGGTTTGCCCCAAAAGTGAGTACCTTTCTCTATTATAAATTAACAGGGCATGCTATCCAAAAAAATAAATTGTTTCTTCTTTCTGTTTATAGGGTTGATGATGACCTCGCAGGCGCAAGAGTCTTCGTCTGAACTATCGAAAAAAATGGCCTGGTTTGAAGAAGCCAAGTTGGGGATCTTTATTCACTGGGGTTTATATGCCGTCAATGGGATCAGTGAATCCTGGTCTTTTTTTAACGAATACCTCTCCCACGAAGATTATATGCAGCAATTGTCAGGCTTTACAGCCCAAAATTACCAACCCAAGGCTTGGGCCAATTTAATTGCAGAGAGCGGTGCACAATACAGCGTCATTACGACCAAACACCATGATGGTTTTGCCCTTTGGGATACCCAATACGGCAATCTCAATGCCCCACAACACAGTCTGGCCCAACAGGATTTGATTACCCCTTTTGTCAAGGCGCTACGAAAAAAAAACCTTCGGGTGGGTCTCTATTTCTCTCTCCCCGATTGGTCACATCCCGACTACACCCATTTTACCAATAATAAAAAAAGGTACCATATCTCCGATGATCCCGAACGTTGGAACCGTTATTTAGTATATATGAATGGCCAGCTTCAGGAACTTAAATCACGGTATAGTCCCGATGTTTGGTGGTTTGATGGCGACTGGGAACACTCAGCCGATGCGTGGGATAGCCCAGGCATTCGCCAACGTTTAAGCACCGGCCAACCGCAAGTACTGTTTAATTCTCGACTCAACGGGCACGGAGATTTTGACACCCCCGAAATCGGGGTACCTGTCTATCGTCCCAATGCCCGTTATTGGGAGCTGTGTTTGACCCTCAATGATTCTTGGGGCTACCAACCCAATGACACCCACTACAAAACCCCCATGCAAC
>RFYP01000132.1 GCA_009921175.1 Flavobacteriia bacterium
AGACAGGGGCGCACCCTTTACGATGCAGAGCGTTTGATGCGTGAACGCAACTATTTTGGCGCAATGATGGTCGTTAATGGAGATGCCGATGCTATGATATCCGGTTATTCGAGAAATTATCCACAGGTGGTTCGTCCAATTTTGGAAATCGTCGGAAAACAACTTGGCACCAAACGTGTCGCGGCAACCAACTTGATGTTGACCGAACGAGGACCTATTTTTCTATCGGATACGACCATCAATGTAGAGCCCAACGCCAAGGAGTTGGCCAAAATCGCCTATATGACCGCCCAAACCATGAACTTTTTTGGGATTACCCCCGTCATGGCAATGTTGTCCTTTTCAAATTTTGGTTCTTCCGAATTTCCTCAAGCCAAAAAAGTCAAGGAAGCAGTAAGTTTTTTACATCGATCATATCCTGAAATTGATGTCGATGGGCCCGTTCAGTCCGACTTTGCCCTGAACAAGGAAATGCTTAACGATCGTTTTGCTTTTTCTACCCTAAACCGTAAAAAAGTCAATGCCTTAATATTCCCCAACCTCGATGCGGCAAACATCACCTATAAACTGCTTAAAGAACTGAACAACACCCTTTCGATTGGCCCTATTCTAATGGGACTTCAATACCCGATTCATGTTTTACAACTTGGTGCTTCGGTAGAAGAAATTGTCAATATGACGGCCGTTGCAGTGGTCGATGCGCAACAAAAAGAAAAACAATAGCCTTAATGATTACGCAAATTCAAGGCAAACTGGTCGAAAAACATCCCACGCACGTTATCATCGATTGTGGAGGAATCGGTTATGAAGTCAATATTTCTTTGCATACCTATTCGCAGTTGGGAAATGACGAAAATCTAAAGCTACTAACCCACCTTCATATACGCGAAGATGCACATGTGCTATATGGATTTATGACTGAATTGGAACGAGCACTTTTCCGATTGCTTATCTCTGTGTCTGGAATTGGTACCAGTACCGGAAGAACAATGCTTTCGGCCATGGCACCAGCCCAAATCGAGCAAGCTATCCGAAACGAAGACGAAAAAACCATCCAATCGATTAAGGGAATAGGTCTCAAAACTGCACAACGCGTCATCATCGAACTCAAAGACAAACTAAAAACCTTGCCCGAAAGTGGCGAAATTCACCCTGTTTCAAACAATACTATCAAGGAAGAAACGTTATCAGCACTAGAGGTTCTTGGCTATCCAAGACGCTCTACCGAAAAAGTGATTGATAACCTTATTCAAGGCGCGCCCGACAGCACTGTCGAGCAGTTGATTAAGAGCGCCCTGAATAAACTTTAAAAGTATTGTTTAAGGCTCAAAAAAACGTTTTTAATCTCACCGTTCGCTTTCTTTTTTTTCTACTGCTTGTAGGGGGAGGAAGCACAGGCATGCTTTGGGCCCAAACGCAACAGGCTACTCCCACGATTCAAGCAGAAGAAGTTGGGCGAATTACGCTACCTCCATCTACCTCTATAACCTCTGCGTACCGCTATGACCCGGTGACGGATCGTTATATTTTCACCCAATCTATTGCCGATTATCCCATTACGACTCCCTTGGTGCTGACCCCCGAAGAGTTCGAAGCCCGAAAATTACAAGAAGAAATCAAAGCCTATTTTAAAGAAAAAACCATCACCCTGAGTGGAAAGGATGCCAATTTAGAAGAAACCCAGAAAAATCTCTTGCCTGAGCTCTATGTCAACAACCAATTTTTTCAATCCATTTTTGGCGACAATACCATCGATATCAATCCGCAAGGGTCTATCGGTATCGATCTGGGGGTGCGTTATCAAACTAACGAAAACCCATCGGCTTCTCCACGCAATCGGGAGAGTTTTAGCTTTGATTTTGACCAACGAATCAATTTGAGTTTGGTAGGAAAAATTGGTGACCGCCTGCAAATAACCGCCAACTATGATACAGAGTCCACCTTTGATTTTCAAAATTTAGTTAAAATTCAATTCAATCCCCCCCAAATTTCTGATGCACTGCGCCTAGACCAAGGTCAGTTAGTCGAAGATGCTAGGGCTCTCAAAGAACGTTTTGAGGGGGCCAAAGAAAAACTGTCGGACGCGCAGCAAAAAATTAATCAGTACAAAGAAGAACTGGATGAGTACAAGCGTAAAGCCGAAAGTTTTGCCAAAAATCCACTGGCAATGGGTAATGATGTCGCCGACTTTATCGATGGCAAGGTTACTGAAGACGGCATCATCCAAAATATCGATTTGGGGAACGTCAGCATGCCCCTAAACAATAGCCTGATTCAAGGAGCGCAAAGCCTTTTTGGGGTTCGGGCCGACCTTAAATTTGGCCGTACCACCATCAGCGGTGTTTTTTCGGAGCAGCGTTCGCAGTCGCAAAATGTTACTGCACAAGGCGGAGGAACCTTTAGTGAGTTTGATCTTTTTGCCTTGGACTATGAAGAAGACCGTCACTATTTTTTGGCGCAATATTTTAGAGACCACTACGACCAGGCACTCAAAAGTTACCCCTATATAAATTCCAAGATTCAGATTACCCGTTTGGAAGTATGGATTACCAACCGGGGAGCGCAAACCCAAAACATCCGAAATATCGTCGCCCTACAAGACCTTGGTGAGGCCCTACCCGAAAACACCACTTTGCCTTCTCGTATTCCCGATTTTTTCAATGCCCGTGCCGTAGCGCAAATACCCGATAACGCTGCCAATAAACTCGACCCTAAAGCCATTGACAAAGGCGGGGTGCTCAACGAAGCAATACGCGACA
>RFYP01000133.1 GCA_009921175.1 Flavobacteriia bacterium
GATGCGGGTCATTCATCGCTATTTGGGCTTTTTTTTGGCAGGCATCATGGCCATGTACGCCCTGAGCGGTATGATGATGGTATTTAGAAATACTGACACCTTTAAAAAAACGGTCGAAATCGACCAACAACTTTCCCCCAACCTTAGTCCCGAAGCAGTTGGCCAGGCCCTTAAAATCCGTGGTTTTGCCGTTACTCGTCAAGAAGGGGATTTACTGTATTTTAAAGACGGAAGCTACAACGCCCAAACCGGAGCCGCCCACTATACCGTAAAAAAACTACCCCTGCTGTTGGACAAAATGGAACACCTTCACAAGGCGACAACCGACAGCCCGGTGTATTGGCTTAACTTATTTTTTGGAGCCTCTTTATTGTTTTTTGTGGTGTCCTCCTTTTGGATGTTTATGCCCCAAACCTCGGTGTTTAAAAAAGGTCTTTATTTTAGCCTTGCCGGGATGGTGATGACCCTTATTTTATTATTAATCTAACGACTTATGCGAATTCAAATCCTACTTTATGGCCTGTTGATTGGAAGCTTTTTTGGAACCGCCCAAGAAGCCACCACCGACACAAGCCAAGCCATTCCCCTAGAAGAAGTGTCCTTGACCTCCACGGCTTGGACCAAACAAGAAAAACGAAAAATCCAAAAATTGCAAAACCCCAAATGGCTGAAAGTCGTGGGGACCAAAGGGTTTTTTACCGATAACAAAAGTGCCTATGTAGCGACCAACTCGTTTGAGTCTCGCCAATACAATGCTGGCCGGCTGGTCAATCAGTCTCGCGAAAAGTTTGTCTACAACAACGTAGGCATCAACCGCAATTACGAATACGACTATGCGCGTTTGGAAAAACGAATCATCCAACTCGCGCTTTTTCGGCCAAACCTCAAGGACTTAGAAATCAAAGTAGAGGCCAATTGCGAAGGCTTTCAAGACATCCAGTACCTAATCCTACTGGAGCGGGATTTGATTTTGCTCCGCAAGGTCAACACTCCCCAGCGTTTTATGAATAATGTGGTGGTCTCTGACCCCACGGTGATACGCAAAATACAAGCCATCACCAAAGAGCTTTGTGGTGCCTAATCAAGGTTTTTTATACCTTTAGTCCAATTAAAAAAGAAGCCCTTGTATCGCGAAGATTACAAGGACTTCTAACCATAAACCAATTCAATAATTGAATAGTGCGGCAAAAATATACTTTTATCATGATACACAAAGAAAAACAAGTCCGATTTTGTACAAGCATTAACTCTTTTTTTAAGCCCGGGCAACTGCTGTTGTCGGCACTTTTACTTTTGGGAAGTGGTCCACAGCTCCAGGCACAAGAAATACTAAAGACGATAATGCTCCCCAAAAAAATCAGAGAAACCTCGGGCTTGGAGTTTTTTAAAGGGAAACTAATCACCCACAACGACTCGGGCGGTAAGCCCAAACTTTATCAGTTTGACAGCTTGGGCATAGCCCACAAAACCTATACGATTGCGGGGGTTCAAAACACCGATTGGGAAGACATCACGGCCGATGATCAACACCTATACATTGCCGATACAGGAAACAATATGGGCAACCGAAAAGACCTCAAAATTTTTCAAATCAAAGAAGAAAAAGACAGCTTGATTTTAACGGGCACCTTAGCCATTCGCTATGCTGCACAGCAAAACTTTTTTGCCCGTAATCGCCACCCCTTTGATGCCGAAGCTTTGGCGGCAGCTCAAGACCGGCTATTGCTTTTTTCCAAAAACCGCAGCACGTTGACCACCGAAGTATTCACCCTTCCCAAAACCCCGGGTGACTATGTCCTCTCCCCCGAAGACTCCATCCTGGTCGATGGCTTGATTACCGCCGCCGACTACAACGAATCCCTTCAATTACTCATGTTGGTGGGCTATGACTTTCAAGGGAGACAATTCATTTGCCGAGTGGACCACTTCGACGCCCAAAACCCCCGTTTGACAACTCTTCAAAAATATACCTTGCCCATCGGGAGAGCCCAAGTTGAAGCCATCAAAATTAGTGATGCTCACCATTTTTGGATAACCAGACCAGAAGTGACAACCATGTTGGCACCTCATGTCCCATTCCCCAGGCATAGACGACACAATGTGCTTTTGCGATCATGGTTTTTAGGTGCAGATAATTTTCTTTTTGGGGAAGGGTCGTTGTGTTTACAGCAGCAGGATTACTGCTTACTTGTGGGTAGAGGTTGCCCACCATAAGCCCGCCATACCCCCAGTCTTGCGCAAAACGCATCGCCCGACGAAGGGTGGGGTCGTCTTGTTGTTCATCGGCCTGCGATGGATTGTACATGATAAAAAGAATTAGTGGGCCCTTAGCCAGCCAAACCCGATGCAGTTGATACCGTTTTTTTCGGTCGGGAGAAAACACCGCATGGCGGTTAAGCATAGCTAGGAAATCAAAAAATTGATGCTTTCTTCATGAATAACACCTCCCTGGGCATCATAGAGAACGGCCGAGACAAAGTTTCCTGCTGAGTCAAAGTGCACGACATAATAGACCAGGGAATATTGTTGTCCACCAAATTTTAGTTGTTCAAGCGCATAGACGCGTAGGGTAATGACCCCTTTTTGATAGCGCAAAACATAGCGAGACCAGACCCCGGCCGTTCCCTCGGGCTGTTGTTCGGCATAGCGCGTACCAAAGGTAAAAAAGTGATTGCGGTAGGGGATGTCCATCGTAACAAGTTCCCCCTGGGGTGTAACCCATCGCCCTGAC
>RFYP01000134.1 GCA_009921175.1 Flavobacteriia bacterium
AGGATTTTGAGCGAAGGGTACTAATTTTTTTTGTGCGATATATTCAGCAATGGCCGCTCCTTTTAGGTTTGAAGGAAAGGACTCATCTACCGGATGTGTTTTGATGGTAAAAGGAATACCGAGGGTCTCAAAAAAGGCTTTTCTTCGGGGTGATCCGCTGGCTAACACCAGTTGGTAGTCTTTGAGGTCTATCATCAAACTAATCGTTTTTAGCACCAATGTTTAGGTCCCATTTTCCCTGTACACGTAAAACTTGTTCAATCACATCGCGTACACAGCCCATCCCTCCGTTGCGGTGGGATATGTAGTGCGAAACCTCTTTGATTTCCGGTACTGCATCTTGAGGACAGGCAGCTAGGCCTACCTCTTTCATGACCGGTAAATCGGGGAGGTCGTCTCCCATATAGAGTATGTTTTTGGGAGCTAGTTCATTGCTATCCATCAAATCGGTGTAGGCGTCCATTTTATGGTGTGCCCCAAGATAAATATCATAAATACCCAACGCCTTTAACCGTTCACGTACCCCTTCATTGGTTCCTCCGGTAATGATGGCGATGCGATACCCTTGTTGCAGGGCACATTTAAGGGCATACCCATCTTTAGTATCCATTTCGCGAAGCATTTCACCTGTGGAGGTAATTAAAATTTTGCCGGTAGTCAGTACGCCATCTACATCAAAAATAAAGGTGGTGATATTATTGAGAAGTGTTTTGTAATTTTTCTTCATGTTGGTGTTGTATGGATTGGGTAAACAGTTGATAAAGCGTTTTTAACGTCTTATCATCCAGTAGCCCAAGGTGGTTGTTCAATGTATTTTGATCGTTTCGCAGGGAAGGTCCAGTTTGTGTATTTCTGGGGTGTAAATGTTTAATTTTTTGTGCCGTCTCTAGGATAAGGGGGTGGAGTATCTCAAAGGGGATTTGGTGTTTTTCACACAGATTTGCACTAAGGGTATAAAGGTGATTGGTAAAATTATTGGTCAAAACCGCAGCGAGGTGTAGGATTTGACGTTGTGCACTGTCGATCCAGTAATGGGTGGCCTCTACTGCTTGAGCGATACGCTCAAGTAATGCACGATCGCTTTCTTGAGAGGCTTCGAGGCAAAGGGGAATTTGAGACAGCTTGGAGGATGTCTCCTCACCAAGGGTTTGCAGGGGATAAAAAACTCCTCGTCGTGTAAGGGGCGCCAATGCGTCTATAGAAACACTACCGGCTGTATGAACGACCAAACCATCGACCGCTAGCTGTTGGGCCAAAGTCGGAATCGCATCATCACTGATGCAAATTACATAGAGGTCTGCACTTTGACCTACCTGATCCAGGGAAGTAGTCATGGAAACACCAAATTGGTTTTCGTCTCCGCGGGGTTCGCGCATATACCACTGCACTATTTCGAGCTGTGGATGGCTGTGCAGTTGCTTAACCAAATAACGCGCCATACGACCATTTCCCAAAATGACTATCGAGATCATATCACAAAAGTAACCAAACTTTCAATCTTCTTTTGTACCTTTAAGTTACCTAAATCTTAATCATGGCATTCTTCGCAAAATTCCAACGGTATTATCTATCCCATTTTTATATGATGATTCCTTTATCCATCATTTTATTGACCTGCATTGGCTCCATAGCTGTTTTTCTAATTACCCAAAAAGGGATGTCCACAAGCACTTTTTTGATGATGTGTTTGTCGGTCATAGCTGCGGGTAGTTACCTTTCGGTTTTACTGGCTCAAATGCGACGTACATTTGTGTTTCGGGTTTTCGCTATGCGTTGGGAATACAGTTGGCACTTATCGTTTACAATCTCCTGTTTTAAATAGCAAAATCCCCTGTCGTTTCAATTGGAGGGACTATCTTTGCAGCGAAAATGTGTTATGATGCGTGATACCTTCCTCAAACTTTTATTTTCCAATCGAACCATGGCCTTTTTGGTTTTGCTTTTTCCCACCGCAATGGCCTTGGGAACCTTTATCGAAAGTTGGTACAACATAGAAACTGCAAGAATTTGGATCTACAATGCCTGGTGGTTTGAAGCCATCATGGTCTTGTTGGCCCTTAATTTTGCAGGGAATATTTTCAAATACAAATTGTTGCGTAAAGAAAAATGGGCGGTTTTGTTGTTACACCTCTCCTTTATTTTGATTTTGTTTGGTGCATTTGTCACCCGCTATTTTGGATACGAGGGGGTAATGCCCATACGGGAAGGAGAAACTACGAGCGCCTATCTTACAGAAAAAACCTATTTGACTGTATTGGTTGACGGTGAAATTGATGGGGTTGCTCAGCGAAAAAAACTACAGGGCGATGTCCTTTTTTCGGCTCATGTAAACAACAGCCTACAATGGGAAAATGAATTTGACGGCACAGCATTTACCATTGACGTGGTCGGTTATATCGAAGAAGCTACTGAAGGCCTGGTGCTGGACGAAAACGGCGACCGCTACCTCAAAATCGTTGAAGCTGGAAGCGGTACCCGACACGATCATTACCTTAAAGAAGGCGATGTCGCCAACATTCATAACGTGTTGTTTACCCTCAATAATCCTATAGATGGGGCAATTAACATCTCAGCAGAAGCCGGTCTTTACTACTTGTCTTCGCCCTATGCCGGAAATTATTTGCGCATGGCCGATCAACAGCAAGGAGAAGTTGTTCCGCAAGAAAAACAAGAATTGGCCCTACGGTCGCTCTATACCTT
>RFYP01000135.1 GCA_009921175.1 Flavobacteriia bacterium
GCTACTCTGACCACCCCATTTGCTGTGCGACGAATTCTTGTATTGTTTGAGCGGTCTTTTTTTGTACGATGGTATAAAAGGTGTCTAGCTGGGTGTTTTCGTCCCGTTCCATAAACCGATTGGGTAAACCCAGCGGGTTTTGTCCGCTGAGTTGCGCAAAGATGACGCAGGCGGCAAGATAACTCCCTTCGGGTGAGGTGTGTTTTTGGTCATAGGTCAGTAATTTGATGTCCGGGTGGGCTGCTTGAAACCGAGCAAACACTTTACCTACCGTTAATATTTCGCCCCCATAGGCTTTTTGGATCGTCTGATAAAAGGCCTCTATCGGGTAGGCTTCGGAATGTGCTCGGGTATCGATATTTGGGTACATCCAGGTGCTGTAGTAATACCAACGTGGTGTTTTGGGAAGGGCCAAATTTTGAAAAGCCTGTATATGGGTTTTTGTGTTTTCGGGTTTTTTGAGTGGATTGGAGCTGTAGTCCTGTAAAATTACCCGATCATAGTTGCCCTTTTCGAGTTGTGCTTTGGAGGTCAACCCCCTAAGGCCTTTCCAGTGTTGTTCTAAAGACGCACCTCCTAAGGTGGCTTGATCAACATCCCATTGGAGTCCTCGGTCGTGGGCCATGAGTTCTACCGTTTTGGGAATGTTCCAATAAAAAGTAAAGCTGTTTCCAATAAAGAGTATCCGCTCTTTCTGTCCGGATTGTTGTGCGTTTGCAACAGTATAAAAACCGAGCAAAAAGGCCAAAAAAATGAGTCTTCTAAATTTCATCGTTTTTAAAAAGGTTTATTAAATATAGGGCTACCCAGCGAAAAGCAATATATTTGCAGTGAAAAAATCACCACTATGTTTAGGCCTTTTTACAAATTTTACCTGCTTTTTTTTGTTTTGTTTTTAGGAACATCCGTTAAAGGTCAAGACCTGGTGACTTCCAATGCGTGGAATGCGATCTTTACGACCCAGTCGCTCACAGCAAGCTCGTCGATTCAATTGGAGTTGCACAAAAGAACACAAGAATTTTATGATGCTCCAGATCAAATTTTGGTACGCCCTAATTTTGGGTACCGGGTCAATCCCAATATACAATTGCGCATAGGGGTGACCTATATCAAAAACACGCCCCAAACAATTGAGAACAACCTCTGGGAGCAAATCGCTTTTAGGTATCCAACAAACTGGGGTGCCTATGGGGGCTGGTTGCGTATCGAGCACCGCAACATCGAGAAAAACAACCGAATTACGGTCAACCACCGTTTTCGGTACCGCCTGTTTTTGCAAAAGCCGCTAACCCCCTCCGATGCTAAAATACCGGTCAGTATTTTTGGTTACGGCGAGATTTTTTGGAAATTGCAACAACGTACGCTCGCTTCCGACCAACTGTGGAAATTTGTCGGCTTGACTTTTAGAATGGCACCCAAGGTGCAACTCCGTTCTGGATTTCAACAGACCACAGTTTTTCAAACCGGTTATAACAAACGGGTAAAAAATATTTGGAATACCATTCTTTTTATCAATCTTTAGGGATAAATGTTTCACCTCGTAAAGTTTTAAGTATATGCACAAAGTTTCGAACAACAGATCGAGCTGCCCGGTTTCAACGGTGTTGGATTTGATGGGAGATCGCTGGTCTTTACTTATCGTGCGTGACCTATTTATGCAACGCACAACCTTTAGTGATTTTCTGGCAGCACCTGAGAAAATATCCTCTAACATTCTGACCGATCGTCTTCAAAAACTCAAAGGATACCAAATCATCGATTATACGCATGATCCCAAAAACCGAAAAATCAAAAAATATTTTTTGACCGACATGGGGATTGATTTATACCCGATCATCTGCGAAATGTCCTATTGGAGTAAAAAACACCTGGACATGGAATTTTACCCTCTTTCGGTGACATGGTTTGCGGAAAATGAAAACAAAACCTTGGACCAAATCATCGAAAACGATACTCAAAGTTATATTGCGTTTAGAAAAAAAATAAAAAGGTCTTTGGCCGGTTAAGTATTTAATTTTAAATTGCATGTAACCATAAACCGATTCCTTTTTTAATTGAATTTAAACCATCTCCTAGAGATGGTTTTTTTATGCCTAATTTTTTTCCAGAGTAACCCCTATATTTTGTAGCTTTAGTTAGAAGAATTAAATGCACAGCAAATTCGCTTAAAATGATAGGAACACGTTCACTATGCACCTTAATTGGAAAAATCACCCTATTTATTTTAGCCCTAAGCCTAGGGCCTTTGTGGGCGCAATCCGAACCATGGGATTCGGTACAGATCAAGCAACAGCTCGAAGATAACCTCGAAGAAATCACCGCAGAATTCCTTCACTACCTGAGTTTGCCCAACCAGAGTGATGATGTGGCGGGTATTGAGCAAAACAGTCAATACCTTCAGGATTTTTTAAAAGAAATAGGGCTCGATTCCCGAATAGAAACCACGGCTGGTGTTCCCTATTTGGTAGCCGATTGGCAAGTGGGTCGGCCTCAAACGGTTTTATTTTACCTTCAGCTAGACAGCCAACCTGCAGACCCCGCTTTATGGGATCAGGAAGACCCATTTATGCCCGTAGTCAAGGTCAAACAAGACGACGGCTTTAAGACGGTTCCCACACAAACACTTCAAAATAAACGCGAAGACGCCTATATTTTTGCACGGGCGGCTTCCGACTCCAAAGGGCCGGCTTTTGCTTTTT
>RFYP01000136.1 GCA_009921175.1 Flavobacteriia bacterium
CCTGGTATTGTTATTTTTTCAATCCTGTATCACCATCAAAGTTTATCCTACGGTAGAAGAAAACACCTCCTCCCAACCCCTGAAACAAAACCTAAGCCTATTGGATTCGGGAAAAACCGTCATCTTAAACGGCGAAGCACAACCCCTATTTTTTCACGGTCCAGGTGAAACACCGATGGCTGTTTTTCACGGAGTGACCGACAGTGTGCCTCAGGGTTCCCGGGTCATCATCCGTCTCGACAGCTTGGGTGATACTACAGCCTTATCTAACGGCAAGTCCATTTCATGGGTCAGTGTTTCCAAAGAGCGCCCCTTGGTATTGGTTGATGGCCAAATCCAAGACAAAGATTTTGAAGTAGGTGATCTCTCTACAGACGATATCGCTACGGTAAATGTGCTAAAGGGACAGGCAGCCCGCGACAAATACGGTCCGGCAGGGACCCATGGGGTCATAGAGATTGTGACTAAAAAGTAGGGTTTTCCCAAAAGTAAAAATGATGGTCGGTGTCTTTTTCAAATCCCATCCTAGGGTAGAGGCCGTTACCGATGGAATTGGTTTTTTCGGTTTCTAAACTGATTCCTTTGACTCCATTTTGTTGGGCATAATCTTGTGCGTGTTTTAACAGTGCCTTACCAATACTTTTACCCCGGTATTCAGGGGCTACATACAGGTCGTTAAGCAAGTGCAAAAGTGCCATATTGGTCGATGAAAACAACGGATAAAGCTGGGCAAAACCACATACTTTGCCCGCATCGGAGGCTAAAAATATGAGGGACTCCTCCCCTAGGATTCGATCTTTTATGAACTGTTTGGCTCCCATGGGGTTGGAGGGCTTTCGGTAAAAAACGCGGTAGGCATCAAACAAAGGAACCAACTGGTCGAGATCGGATAGTGAAGCAGTGGTGATGGCAATCATAGTAGGGGTTTTTTAAGCGGGTTTTTTAAGTAATAGTGCAGACCCAAAGACAAACCTTGAAAACGGTTGGACTGGGTCAAGGTGGGGTCGTTGGATTTTTGGTAACGCCGGTAAGCAAGTGAAAGGTGAATGCCTTTCCAGGTATTGTAATGCACCGCCACCATAAGACCTAAAGCGTTTTGAAAAATCCCTTTGGGATAGCGGGTGCTGTTATTTTCAAGATCGACAATTTCCGAATTTTTGGCTTTTAGCATTAGTAGATAAAGGACCCCCATTTCAAAAAAAAGCCTACGTCTGGGAGACAGCCGCCCGGTCAAGGGCAGTTCGAGAGCATTTAACCAGTCGGTTGATTCGTTTTCTTCACGTGCGTATTGGTATTTTAGTTGGAGGTAGTGTAACCCGGTATTAAGCCCAAAGGTTTTGGAAAAATTGTGTTGGACATCCAAGCCAACACCCCCGCTTAAACGCGGAATGGTATAGTCGCGGTCGGTGTTAAGACGATGTAGATCCAGTCGAAGAGCCGCATTCCAACAGTGATAAAAACCATCTAGATCCGGACCCCGATTATACTGCATCAGGAGGTTGTCATCGCCTTGAGCCAACAACCATGCACTGCCGATTACCACGAAAAAAATCGTTTTCCAAACGAGTCTTTGTGGCGCAATTTGCTTGTTTTTCACGACCATAGCTCGGTCTAAGATACAAGATATCTCTTTGGCTTCGGCCAACCTAAAAAGATTAATGGGCTTCTTTTGTATAAAAATTGTAACAATGGAAGCAAAAACGAGTCTTAGTAATAGATACTAATTCAACTAATAATGAAAAAAGCTTTATTATTCTTTTGTATGCTTCCTTTTTGCTCCTGTGTCATCGTTAAATTTCCCGATATCGTACAGGTGGATATCGACGCCAAAGACCTTGAATTTTTGCAAGGTAGACCGCAATTTATTGAGTTTGGCCGGCACCGTGTACCTATGCAACTGCATATCGAAAAAGAAATAGAAAACGATACCCTACCCAACGCCCCATTCTAAGGCGATAGATTAGGGAAGTGCTATCCGATTTTTGGAAACACTGGCCCATCGAGCAACCCCCAGGGAAACAATGCTTAGGACAATTGCCAGGCCCAAAAATCCAGCTGGGTCTTCGTCAGGATGATGAAAAAAACGGATATAAAGCCCGGCGCTCAAAATCATCATGGCCAAAACCACAGCCGTCCTTTGGAGCTGTCTTAGCGTTTGAAGGGTGCGTAAACTCTCCCACACTTGGCGTTTGCGTTGATCCAACAGTAAAAAAATCCGATAGAGCCCTCCAAAAAAAACCAAGGCCGCCCCATACAGGTATAGGATAAAGGGGTCCATATAAATCTTCACCAACGAAAGACCCACTGCTCGCCCTTCGGTCAAAGGGAATGCAACCAAAAAAACAAAAACCACAAATCCAACCAAAAGGGTCAGGGCCTGAAGAAAAAGATAAACTTTAGGGCTGAGCTGCATTGTTAAAGGATGGGTTCGTGTAGGTCTTCCACTTCATCATCTCCCAGCCTTTCAAGAATCTGATCGATTTCGTGTATGGCCTCTTTTCGTTTGGCCTTGGCCAGGATAAGCAGTTCTTCATTGGGATGGGGTTGGTTGATCTGATCGGTAAAATAGTTCACCAGGATGTTGAGACCGTTAAGTCGGGTGACCAACTTCATCTGTTTGGCTTGTTCTTTAAGGGCCCGTTCTGACCGTTCTTGGATTTTCCGTGATTTGATCAATT
>RFYP01000137.1 GCA_009921175.1 Flavobacteriia bacterium
AAAGTCGCTTCACGGTCGTTATGCGCTCCGCCTTTGGGCTCAGGAACGATACAATCGACCAGCTTGGTTTGCATCATATCGGTAGCCGTTAGCTTTAGTGCCTCGGCCGCTTTTTCTTTATACTCCCAACTGCGCCACAAGATAGACGAACAAGACTCTGGGGAAATGACCGAATACCAAGTGTTTTCTAACATACAGACATGGTCGCCCACACCAATGCCCAAGGCACCGCCTGAGGCCCCCTCACCGATGATCATCACGATTACAGGTACTTTTAGTCCGAGCATTTCGAATATGTTCCGTGCGATGGCCTCTCCTTGCCCGCGCTCTTCAGCTTCTAAACCGGGATATGCACCAGGGGTATCGACCAAACAAAGGATGGGCAGATTAAATTTTTCGGCTTTTTTCATCAAGCGCAGGGCTTTTCGATAACCTTCGGGATTGGCCATCCCAAAATTGCGGTATTGCCGGGTCTTGGTATTATAACCCTTTTGGGTACCGATACACATAAAGGTTTGATCACCGATTTTTCCGAGGCCTCCAACCATGGCTTTGTCATCCCCAAAATTACGGTCACCGTGCAACTCCAAAAAACTTTCGCCGCACAAGGCGCGTATATAGTCTAAGGCATAGGGTCTGGAGGGGTGACGCGACAATTGCACCCGCTGCCAAGCTGAGAGGTTGCTGTAAATTTTGGCTTTGGTTTTTTCGAGTTTCTCTTCGAGCTTTTTACAGGTATCGGTTACATCTACCTGGCTCTCATCGCCCAGCACACGACATTTTTGTATCTGTTCTTCTAGTTCTTTAATGGGTAATTCAAAGTCTAAATATTCCATAAGCATCCATCGGTTCGTAAGACAAAAGTAAACATTCTTGGTTTTTTGGTGGCTTTTTTTGGGGATTCCTCTCACTTATTGTAAAGGGGGTGCCACAGCCCGAGTTTTAAAATATCCATTACAGCCTATGGCCACCAATATGACCAGCAATCCCACATAAAAAGTGGGGCTCATATATTCTTTTTCTCCAAAAATGGCCAACGACAATAATATGCCATAAACCGGCTCGAGGTTGATGATGATCATGATAGTAAAGGGATTGAGCTCTTTCATAACCGAGACCGATACGATAAACGCATAGGCGGTACAAACCGACCCTAAAATCAACAAATACACCAAGTCAGAACCTTGCACAGCCAGAGAGCTCCAGGCAATTTGTGGGTCAAATTGGATGTAGAGCATTACGGCAACAAAGCCGATAAACAATTCGTAAAAACTGACCGAGCGGGCCGGTAGTCGGTGGGTAAGTTTACCGTTGATCAGGGTGAAAAATACGCTGAGAACTGCCGAAATAAGTGCGACAACCATTCCCCATAGCTGGTCGTATTCGGCCCGAAAGATCAAAAGCAACCCCAACAAGGCCAGTGCCCCAAACAGCAATTCATAGACCACCATTTTTTTTCGGTAAAACAAGGGTTCCAACAGGGCTGTCATAAAAGCCCCCGTAGCCATCATGGAAAGGGTCAGGGATACCCCGGCGATTTTTATGGCATGAAAAAACGTAATCCAATGCACGGCAATCATCAAACCACCGGCGATTACCAACGGCCATTGAGAAGAAGGGATTTTAAATTTCTCCGGGTGACGCACCGCCAAAAAAAGACCGATCAATAGACTGGCAATTCCCATACGCCAAGCAACAATTGACAGGGCCGGCAGTTGAATCAATGCACCCAAAATGGAGGTAAACCCAAAAAGGAATACAATAAAATGAAATTGAAGTAAACTCTTCTGTCTAGCGTTTTGCATAATTGAGCAGATACACGGCCAAGACCCCAAAAATCAACAATGGCAACCAAGCCGCTACCGCCGGATTAAAGTTGGACTTGACCACCATGACACTAAAAATTTTGTCAAAAAAGATAAACATAAAGCCCAGCGAAATTCCAATCGCCAGGTTGACGCCCATCCCCCCCCGACGCTTAAACGACGACATGGCCACCGCAATGATCGTAAGGACAAAAGCCGACATGGGCAGGCTCCAGCGTTTGTGTCGCACCAACAAATGGGCATTGATAAGTTGAGACCCACTTTGGCGTTCTTTTTCGATAAAGCGATTGAGCTCGTGTAGATTTAGGGTTTCTGCCTTATAACTCTCCGGGGCTAAATCTTCGATTTTAAAATCAAACAGGGTGTCTTTACGCGATGACTTTTCCAAAAGGTCACGGTCTCCACGCACGCTTCTTTTTACATATTGAGACATTCTAAACACCGAATCATTTTCGATCCAGCGCAAACTGTTGGCCATGATTTTAAAGGTCATCACGCCCTTTTCAAAATGTTCTAAGGTAAAATTACTGGCCCGTTTACGCACCGGGTCGTAGTTGCTGACATAAATATATTCCTGGTCATTGATCTGTTTGTACAGCTCTTGGGTTTCGCGTTCTTTTTTCTTCGAGATGTATTTGTACTGAAACGCATTGAACCCCTCATTGGATTTGGGCACTACATACATCCCGGCAAAAAATGCCACCACCGCAATCATGCCCGCCGCCATCAGGTAGGGTTGTAGAAAACGTAAAAAAGACACCCCCGAACTCAAAATGGCGATGACCTCAGTATTGGACGCCAGTTTGGAGGTAAACCAA
>RFYP01000138.1 GCA_009921175.1 Flavobacteriia bacterium
AAAGGAATGGTGGGGGTGCCGGGTAACTTCTGCCAGTTTGCACCGGCATCGAAAGAGGTATAAATACCAAATTCGGTGGCGGCAAAAAGAAGGCTTTTTCGAACCGGATCTTGAACCATACGCCAAACCAGTGTCCGGTCGGGAAGGGTTTGACTTATTTTTTGCCAAGTTGCTCCACGATCGGTACTCTTAAACAAATAAGGATTAAAATCGCCTTCTTTATGGTTGTCCAAAGCGACATATACTGTGTTTACATCGAACAAATCGGCCTTGATATCGTTGACAAAACTACGGGCAGGTAATCCCAATCGGGTTACAGGAATTTGGGTCCAATTCTGACCACCATCTTGGGTTACTTGTATAAATCCGTCGTCAGTACCGGCATAAATCAAGCCCTCTTTTAGGGCAGATTCGGATAAGGAGGTAATTGTGTTGTAGTTGGACATCGCCCCTACATCCCAGGGATTGTCCCAGCTTTGCTGACGACCCATGATAGGAAGTGTCAAGCGTTCTTCATTACGTGTAAGGTCGCCAGAAATAGGATCCCAGTCATCGCCTCGGTTTTCGGATTTCCAAACCCGATAGGAAGCAAAATACAAACGAGCAGGGTTGTGTGGGCTCACTAGGATAGGAGCGTCCCAATTGAATCGTTCGTGGGGGTCCCCTTCACGGGCTTGTGGTTGTATAAAAACACGTTCTCCGGTACTGAGATCTACCCGGTGAAGCCCTCCTTGTTGGGTTTCGGCATAGATAATATCGTTATAAACCGGGTCGGTGGCCGATTGATGTCCATCGGCAGACAAGGTTTTATACCAATGCTTGTTGGCAATTCCTTCACGCTCATCGGTTGCCGAAGGTCCTCCGGCAGATCCATTATCTTGGGTACCCCCAAATATATGATAGAATGGCTCGGCATTGTTTACGGCAACTTTATAAAACTGTGTCAAGGGTAAGTTTTTGATATACCGCCAATTTTGGGCCAAATCAAAACTCTCATAGATTCCGGCATCGGTACCGAGCATCAGATAATCAGGGTCGTCTTGCTTAAATACCAACACATGATTGTCCGAATGCTTTTGCCGTTCTTGCAACTCATTAAAAGTTTTTCCCCCATCCTCGGAAGTCAATACCCGTACATTCATCAGGTATAAACGGTCAAATTTATGGGGACTGGCATAGAGTTCTTGGTAGTAATGTGGTCCGGTACCTCCAGAAACTGTATTGGACATTTTGGTCCACGAGCTTCCTCGGTCTTCCGAACGGTAAACGGCTCCTTTTTTACGGTCCAATTCTATCGCTGCATACAGCACTTCGGGACGTTGAGGAGATTGTGCGATACCAATTTTCCCCAGGTTAGAGGTTGGAAGTCCATTGCTAAGGGCTTCCCAGGTCTCACCACCGTCGGTAGAACGGTGTAGTCCCGATCCGGGTCCACCGCCCATATAGGCAGCAACCGTTCGGTGACGATCCCAAGTCGCAGCATATAGCGTTTGGGGGTGTTCGGCATCCATGATGATGTCAGTCACCCCGGTCCATTCGGCATTTCCTAAAACGCGATTCCAATTTTTTCCTCCGTCAGTGGTTTTATATAGACCACGCTCGCCACCTTTGCTCCACAAAGGCCCTTGGGCGGCGACAAAAATCACGTCAGAATTGTCAGGATGTACGATGATTTTAGAAATGTGTTCGGTGGCCTTAAGGCCCATATTTTTCCAGGTTTTACCGTAGTCCTCACTTAGATAGACTCCGTCACCGTAGCCTACATGGCGACCTCCGACATTTTCTCCGGTGCCAACCCAAATGCGGGCTGGGTTGTTGGGGTCAACGGTAATACAGCCCGTCGAGTAGGATGCTTGTTGATCAAAAACAGGAGTCCAGGTAGTACCGGCATTGACTGTTTTCCATACCCCGCCAGAACCCACGGCAACATACCAGATGTTGTCATTGGTAGGGTCTAGGGCAATATCAGCGATTCTACCCGATAAAAAAGCAGGACCGACATTACGCATTTTAAAAGCCTGCAACGGATAAGTTGTCGCTGCTTTAGGTGCATTTTTGTTGCGTTTACGTTGCGCCTGAGCATCGCCAAAACTCAAAGTCATTGCGATGGTCAAACAATAAAGTAGTAGACGTTTCATAAAATTTAAATTGTGTTTATTGATTAAAGGCTATGAGAATCCCCAATGATTCCATAAATTCAACGTTCAATTTACACAAAAAATAAGAATGCAGACCTTTAAATATTTCCTATTTGCCCTCGCCTTATACCTCCCTTTTGGTGCCGTTGCACAAAAGAAAGATTCAGGCGACAAAGCGACCAAAACCAAAAGCATTGCTTCGTTGACGGAGAAAATGACGGCAGACCCCGGGATGCTGACCACCTATGTGTCGGATGAACAAAAACTTTATTTTGAGCTTCATGACAGCCTGTTGGGACAGCCCTTGTTGATGGTTACCCGGCTGGCCCAGTTACCGGGAAACTTTTCGGCCTACACCAATGCCGGTTCCAAAACCGCACAGCAAGTTGTCTATTTTGAAAAAGTGGGTAAAACCATATACCTCCGACAACAATCCTATACCAATACTGCTCAACCAAGCGATCCTATTGCTTTGAGTGTCAATCAGAACAACTACAGCCCC
>RFYP01000139.1 GCA_009921175.1 Flavobacteriia bacterium
GTTTTAAAAAAAGGCGTGACGATCTCCAGGGCTTGGGGACCCGAAAGCCGCAATACCGCAATGGCTCCCGATCCGGGAGGAGTAGACAAGGCAACGATGGTCCCAGGGTTGAGCATAGTGCAAAATAAATTCTATTTCTTTAGTTTACCTAAAATGTGGAAGGAATTAACCGAGGGATTTATAGAAGGTAGCCCTTCTTTTGTGTTCACGGTGGTTATAGTTTTTCCAAAGCTTTTGAATGGCCTGGTTTTCCTCTAGCTCAGGATTGGTTTCCACTTTTTTGATCCCGTATTTATTAAAGGTTTTTTGCATCTCATTAAAAATAATAGCAGTCACCCCCTTGTTTTGGTAATCGGGGCGAATACCAATCAGGTAAAAAGAGGCGCGTTTGCTGTACTTTCGTGCCCATAACAAATGAAAAATACCGAAAGGGTAGAGGTGGCCCTTGGCTTTTTGCAAGGCCTGGCTAAACGAGGGCATGGTGATGGCAAAAGCGATCAGCTCGCCCTGTGCATTGGCGACACATTTGATAAATTCTGGGTTGACAAAACGTATAAATTGATCTTTGTAATGGGCGATTTGATAGTCTTGGATGGGCACAAAGGTTTGTAAGCGGTCATAGGTTTTGCCCAAAAGCTCAAACATTTGATCGACATAGGGTAAAATGGCTTTGTTGTTGTCAAACTTCAGCAGTTTCAGGGCATAGCGGTCTAAAATAAGTTCAGAAAACCGTTTTACCTTTTCGGGTGATTCCTCAAAACCTTTAATTTCGATTTCAAATTCTACCCATTCGGCTTGTTTTTTGAAACCTAATTGCTCCAAGTGTTGGGCATAATAGGGGGCATTGTACCAGGTTATCATTGTACTGCGTTCTTCAAACCCTTTGATGAGCAGTCCGGCTTTGTCTAAATTGGAAAAACCCATAGGACCCTCGACGGTGTCCATCTTTTTTTCTTTGCCTATCGCGATGACTTGGTCGAGTAAGGCCTGGCTAACTTCTGGTTGGTCGATCGCATCAAACCAGCCAAACCGCATCCTTTTTTTACCCAATTGACTGATTTCGATATGATTGATCAGCGCAGCGATGCGCCCTACAATTTTTCCACCCTGTAAGGCTACAAAATAACGGGCTTCAGCATCTTTAAAAATCGGATTTACTGCGGGGTCAAGGGTGTCAAGCTCACTTTCGATTATGGGCGGAACGTAGTAAGTATTGCCCTTATACAAATCTATAGCAAAGGTTACAAAATCTTTTAGTTCACTTCGAGTACGCAGTTCTTGGATGGTAATTTTCGCATTCATGGGGTTAGTTTCTGCGGGCTTTTCGAGCGCGTTTTTTCTCTTTTTTGGTGGTTTTACGAAGTGATTTTTTTAAAGCGCGCTCCTCTTTTTTAGCTTCTTTAGCTTGGATTTCGGCCGCAGAAATAAAGTCTTTATGAAAGTCCAATCGATAGGAGATCCCTGCATTGACAAACCATTGGCTCGGGCTGTCTTTTAGGTTGCTACCCAAGGTAGCTTCGATTTGAAGGTCGTTGTTGTACAAATAGGCTGCACCCAAGCGCAAAAGCGTGTCTTGATAGATTGAAGAGTAAATCCCCTGGTTTTCGATATACACCGACCAAAGTGGATGAAAGGTATGGGTCAAGGTGAGGATATAACTTTTTTCGAGGTAATCGGTCAGTATGCGGTGGACATTCCAATTGGTCACAAATACCCAGGTTCCCAAAAAATGGGATTGGGTTGCCAGGGTGGCTCTAAGGCTCATCCGAGGTTCTGTGTCAAGGGGCTGCCGTAAATTTTGATAAAAAATCGGACGATAGAGATCATTAAAAAGGTCGCCAAAAGGGTAGGGGTTGTCTTTTAGAGGATCATAATTGACCCCTGCGGTGAGTGATACAGCAGGAATCAATTGTTTGATTTTAAAACTATTGTTGGCTTTCCAGCTATATACATTGACTTCATCCGGATTTTTGAATGGATCAAAAAACAAAAATTTAAGCCCTAGGAAGTTCTGCATAAATCCTTTTCGTGCAGTAGAAATCGGGTCTCCAGCCATTTTGTTCTGTTGTACATCCCACATATAACTGCCCTCATAGGTCAGCTCAAGGGTTTCAAATAGAAAACCCCAACGCAAGGATAAAAAACTCAATAGCCCTTGGGATGTAGATAAATTATAGCCCTGGTGTTGGTATTTGCGAAACGCAAAACCGGCCTCTGCCTGAATCACATTTTTACCCACGGCAAAGGCCCCTATGGACATACCGGGGCGGTTGGAATTGATTTGGTCGGTGTATTGTCCTGAGGCCAAGATGGGGAGCATCAGCCACAAAATACCCGCGAAAAAATGAAAACGTTTTAACATGGTTTTCAGGACAGCACAACTTTTATTTTTGTGGGGTTCCAGGCAAAGGATCCCGCAAATTTCTTTACTTTTGGTTCTAACCAAAGGTATACTTTTTGTTAGGATTGCTGAAATTTTTTCTGTTTCTCATTACCGGACTTTTAATTTTTAGAGTAGCGGCACCCTATCTGTTAAAATTCATGTTACAACGCCTAGCCAAAAACATGCAGCCACCACAAACCAAGACCCCAAAACCTCCTAAAAATGAAGCCTCCAAAGATCTGGGCGAATATATTGAG
>RFYP01000140.1 GCA_009921175.1 Flavobacteriia bacterium
GATAATTGCTGTTTTTTGACAATTTTTTGTTTGAGAATTTGCTGTTCGTCAAACTGCTCCATTTTATCCAACAGATTAAATAAATTGAGAAATTTGGCGTCCATATTGGCACCCATACGTCCGACAAATAACTTAAATTGTCTTTTTTCTGATTTTGTCAATGATTTGATCAGAATAAAAAGATTGTCTTTATAATCGTTAGTCATTGTAGCAAATAATTCAACAAATTACTGTCTTTTAATGGTTTATTCCAAAAAAACTGACTACGAATATTGTACTTTTAGAAGGGGCAAAAACCCCATTTTTTCAGAATAAAAATTATATTCGTTAAATTTTACTACATCCGCCTATGTCAACCAATCGCGTTGAAATTTTTGATACTACCCTCCGAGATGGCGAACAAGTGCCCGGTTGTAAACTAGACACCCCCAATAAATTGATTATTGCTGATCGTCTGGACGAGTTAGGCGTCGATGTGCTTGAAGCGGGTTTTCCGATTTCAAGTCCCGGTGATTTTAAATCGGTGGAGGCCATTGCCAAACTGGTTAAAAACGCCCGTGTTTGCGGGTTAACCAGAGCCGTTGAAAAAGACATAGAAGTAGCAGCCGAAGCCCTCAAACCAGCCAAAAGAAGTCGTATTCACACCGGTATCGGAACCTCTGATTCGCATATTCGGTATAAATTTAAATCAAATCAGGATGCAATTCTTGAGCGTGCCGTTGCCGCCGTTCGTTATGCCAAGCGTTTTGTCGAAGACATCGAATTTTATGCCGAAGATGCCGGACGCACCGACAACGTTTATTTGGCCCGCGTTTGTGAAGCCGTGATTCAAGCCGGTGCAACTGTGCTAAATATACCCGATACAACAGGCTATTGCCTACCCGAAGAATACGGTGCTAAAATCAAGTTTTTAAAAGAAAATGTCAAAGGCATTGACAAGGCCACCCTTTCCTGCCATTGCCATAACGACCTAGGATTGGCCACAGCCAACTCCATTGCCGGTGCCGTAAATGGGGCCCGGCAAATCGAATGTACCATCAATGGTATAGGTGAACGGGCTGGAAATACTTCTCTTGAAGAAGTCGTGATGATTATGCGGCAACACCCCCACCTGAATTTGCACACCAACATCAATACACGTTTGCTTTTTGATACCAGTCGATTGGTTTCCGATAAGATGGGTATGCCTGTGCAACCCAACAAGGCGATTGTGGGTGCCAATGCCTTTGCCCATAGCTCGGGTATTCACCAAGACGGAGTCATCAAAAACCGAGAAACCTACGAAATTATGGACCCTCATGATGTAGGGGTTACCGAATCGGCTATCGTACTCACGGCAAGAAGCGGAAGAGCAGCCCTGGCCTACAGAGCCAAAAATATTGGCTATGAGTTAGACAAATTGCAGCTCGACCGCGTCTATGAACAATTTCTTCAGTTTGCAGACCGCCAAAAAGAAATAAAAGACGAGGATATTCCTAAAATAATCAAAGCCAGCGGGATATAAATCCCCTATTAAGACCAATGAAAAAAACACTTTTTGATAAAGTTTGGGATGCCCATGTAGTGCATCAAATAGAAGCCGGACCCGATGTCTTGTTTATCGACAGACATATGGTCCATGAGGTAACCAGTCCGGTTGCTTTTTTGGGATTAAAAAACCGAAAAGTTGGTGTGCTCTATGCCGAGCGCACTTTTGCCACAGCCGATCACAACACCCCTACCCTCAATCAACACCTGCCCGTTGAAGATCCCCTATCGGCTAACCAACTTGCTGCCTTGGAAAAAAATGCCCAAGCGCATAATATTTCCTATTGGGGACTGGGCCATGAAAAAAATGGAATTGTTCACGTGGTAGGTCCCGAATACGGAATTACGCTACCGGGGGCAACTATTGTTTGTGGCGATTCGCATACATCGACCCACGGTGCTTTTGGTGCAATTGCTTTTGGTATTGGAACATCGGAAGTCGAAATGGTCTTGGCGAGTCAATGTATCATGCAACCCAAACCTAAAAAAATGCGTATCACCGTCGATGGTGCTTTGCAAAAAGGGGTCACTCCCAAAGATGTAGCCCTGTTTATAATTAGTCAGCTTTCGACCTCCGGAGCAACCGGTTATTTTGTGGAATACGCAGGATCAACCTTTAGCGATATGACCATGGAAGGCCGTATGACCGTGTGTAATTTAAGTATAGAAATGGGAGCTCGAGGGGGAATGATTGCCCCCGACGAAAAAACCTTTGCCTATATCAAGGACCGTGAGTTTACCCCCAAAGCCGAACAATGGGACAAAGCCATGGAATACTGGCAAACCCTACACACGGATGAAGGGGCGAGTTTTGACAAAGAGTTTTTCTTTGACGGAAGCGCCATAGAACCCATGATTACTTTTGGTACCAATCCCGGGATGGGCATTGGTGTACAAAAATCCATTCCACAGGCTTCAGAAAACGGAAAAGCTACCTATGAGAAATCCCTAAATTATATGGGCTTTCATCAAGGGGAGGAAATGATTGGCAAAAAAATCGACTTTGTGTTCTTGGGCAGCTGCACCAATGGGCGAATCGAAGACTTTAGGGCCTTTACTTCGATCGTCAAAGGACGTAAAAAAGCAGAACATGTCACAG
>RFYP01000015.1 GCA_009921175.1 Flavobacteriia bacterium
AATAAGGCCAGTATTCCACCCAAAAGACCCAACAAAAAAATCGTATAAAAATCACCACCCGCTCGATTTGTCGTTTCACTTTCCAACAATTCAGGGTTTTTTAAGGGCAATTGCAACGCCTTTTGTTTAGCTGTACTAGCAGCATCTGTGCCTTGTTGAACTTCGACCGACCCGTTGAATGAAAAACGAAACGGCTCTATTCTAAAAATGCAAAGCTTGTCATCACAGGCCTGGTATTCGATTTCCCCGCTAACCAATAACGGTTCGTCTGTTTCAACCTTGATTTTTTGTTTGAATGTGGCTGACCCCTCAAAATAGAGCTGGTTCATTTCAAAAACTGGGTCGTAGGCATTTACAGCAATACTTTCTTCGACCGTATCAATCAATCGATAAGCCGAATTTTCTTCAAAGACAAAAACAGTGGGTAACGCACCTCCATCGGGGGTAAACTGCGAATACAAATGCCATTTGGCATCAATGCTGGCTTCAAAATACAGTATATATTCATTGTTGCCCAAATCCTCCCAATGGGTGGCCCATTTTACAGGGTTGATTTGCCCTAAGACAACAAAAGGAAGGAAGAAAAAGAGAAGTAGGTATTTTTTCATTCTAAAACGCTTATTAGAAGTTTTTGGGTGGTTTTTTCTTTTGCCGTAAAACGGCGGTCACAACGCTGCCCCACGACCCAAACGACTTGGCCGTTTGACGTAAGCAACCATTGATTTGCCTTGGCTAAGGTAGTGTATTTTTGATCTTTAAAATATTTACTAATTCGCTTTTTTCCTTGCATACCCGTGGGGTAAAAAAAATCACCTTTTTGCCATTTACGAAGTACCAATGGAAATCTTAAGGTATCGCCATCTAACAAAATCTGGTTGTTTTTAAGGCTGAAGCTATTTTTGTCCTGTACTGCTTCTAAACGTAAATGGAAGGGTTCGGTGAGTTCTGATACCTCTTTTGGAATGGTATAAGAAACATCAGCAACATTTTTTGTTAAGTATATAAGCAATAGATGATCTCGTTCACGCATCAACTGATGGGTAGCCGAAGTCATGCTTTTTCCCGATTCGGCCTTGAGCAGTTTAGCCACTTCTTTGGCCTCAAATCCATAGGCAGCAAAGAGTTGGTGCAAACAAAAATCTAATGGCTCTAAAACGGAAAGTGCTGAGAGTGAAATCGATTGACCTTCAGTATGTTGAATAAAATGATCTTTTTTCCAACCCTCAAAAAACAAATCCACAAATTCTTGGGTGCTTTCTAGGTGACTTAAGGTAGTAGAAAAATCTTCTCGTCCATGGGGGGCAACCGCTTCAAGTAAGGGGGGAATTGCCCGGTTACGAAGGTGATTTCGAAGGTAGTGATTTGATTGGTTTGAGGCATCTTCCCGCCAAAGCAACTGCTTTTGGTTTGCATAATTGACCACTTCGGCTTTGGTCAGGTGCAACATCGGTCGAATGTAATTTTTGTGCTGGGCAGGAATACCCAAAAGACCCTTTAGTCCGGTTCCCCGAAAACTATTGATCAAAAAAGTCTCCAATTGGTCGTCCATATGGTGGGCAGTCAGTACATAGTCAAAACCATATAGGTTACAAAGGTGATCAAACCATTGATAACGAAGGGCACGTGCTGCCATTTGGATTGAAAGATGGTGCTGGTCAGCATAGGTATTAGTAGCCAATCGGACACTAAAACAACGAACCCTCTGATTATCCGCCCATTGCTTAACAAAAGCTTCATCCTGATGACTCGCCGTATCCCGCAATTGAAAATTACAATGGGCAACCGCAAAATCAACCCCTAGTTCAACTAGCCTATGGGCCAAAACCATGCTATCGACCCCTCCACTCAATGCTAATAGAAACTTGCTGTCGGGTGGGCAAGCAGCGGGAAAAACCAAGGATAGTGCAGTTTTTTTCTTCACAGTACAAAAGTAACTAATTCTTAATCAGAAGGATAATTTGTTACAAAAAGCTATTTTTAAAAAAAACTTGCACCATACGTTTTATGTTGTTTAATTTGTTTCATGTTTAACAAATACTATTTCACGCATCACAAAGGATTGGCCAACAATCCCTTTCGCCGTCCGACGCGTCGCCCCTTGGGGGTGTAGTATTTTATTTGAGTTAGGTGCGTCCAACTCGCTCTTCACGACCTTTTAAACTATTTTTAACGCACTAATTTATTTTCATTGGAAATTACCAATGCCAACGCAACTCATTATCAATATGCTGCAGCCATAGCAGATTGTATTGATTCCTCTGCGAAAATCCGGGGAACCGGCATTGCGCTGAGAACTCCTGAATACATCAGGACCAAAATGCAAAATGGAAACGCAGTTATCGCGATCCAAGACAACACCTTTGTAGGGTTTTGTTATATCGAAGTTTGGGGACATGGAAAGTATGTTGCCCATTCGGGACTTATTGTCGCCCCCGATTTTAGAGGGCAAGGCGTCGCCAAAAAAATCAAACGTAAGGTGCTCGAACTCTCCTTAAAGAAATTTCCGGTTGCCAAAATCTTTGGTATCACAACCGG
This sequence comes from Flavobacteriia bacterium, assembly GCA_009921175.1. Taxonomy (GTDB): domain Bacteria; phylum Bacteroidota; class Bacteroidia; order Flavobacteriales; family Flavobacteriaceae; genus RFYP01. Next base: position 2,536 of record RFYP01000015.1, read on the forward strand.
TATGGCTGTGATGAAAATCAATTATGAATTGGGTTATCGACCGGTTCATTTTTCGGAGCTTACCGACGATCCAGAATTTTGGAACGGCTGTCGCACCTGTAAAAACTTTGATGTACTAACCCGAACCGAACGGAGCATGTGCCTGTGTACAGGCATGCTCTATGACCCCAAAAACAAAGTAGATGGAGATAAATTCAACGCTAAAGTAGGTCAGCGACTTAAGGCGATTAAAAATCAATTATTTTTTAAAAAGAAACCATGAAAAAACTTGTACTCGCATACAGCGGTGGGCTGGATACTTCGTATTGTTTGGTGAAACTGGCCAAAGAAAAGCACGAAGTCCATGCTGTTTCCATCAATACTGGTGGCTTTGATTCACAAGCCATCGCTGCCCAAGAAGCACGAGCGCTAAAACTGGGCGCACATACCTATCAGTGTATTGATGCTGTTCAACAATTTTACGACGATATTGTCAAATACCTCATATTTGGGAATGTGTTGCGCAACAATACCTACCCCGTATCCGTTTCAGCCGAGCGTGTAACTCAGGCCCTAGCACTGATCGATTATGCCAAAAAAGTTAAGGCCGACGGTATTGTCCATGGAAGTACGGGAGCGGGTAACGATCAGGTGCGTTTTGACGCTATTTTTCAAATCATAGCCCCCGAAATCGAAATTATTACTCCCATTAGAGATGAACAAATCAGTCGGCAAGCGGAAATTGAATACCTCAATGCCGCGGGTGTAGCCCTAAGCTGGGATAAGGCAAAATATTCCATCAATAAAGGGCTTTGGGGAACCAGTGTCGGAGGAAGTGAAACCCTTACTTCTCATCAAGCACTACCCGAAGAGGCCTACCCCTCGCAATTGCAAACAGAAACGCCCTGCACCCTTAACATTCAATTTGAAAAAGGAGAAGCAGTAGCCCTAGATGACGAAAGGATGTCACCCGTTCAACTCATCGAAAAACTCCAATACTTGGCCAGTCAATACGCCATTGGTAGAGACATCCATGTTGGCGATACGATTGTCGGAATCAAAGGACGTGTTGGGTTTGAAGCCGCTGCACCCTTGTTGTTGATCAAAGCTCATCATTTACTAGAAAAACATACCTTGAGTAAGTGGCAACAATTTCAAAAAGAACAACTGAGTAATTTCTACGGGATGCAATTGCATGAAGGGAATTTTTTAGATCCCATTATGCGCGACATTGAAGCCTTTTTTCAAAGTAGCCAACAATGCGTAAGCGGCTCTGTATATGTTAAACTATACCCCTACCGCTTTGAGTTGCAGGGCATCACTTCTGATCATGATTTGATGCAGTCCAAATTTGGGGCCTATGGCGAAATGAATACCGCATGGTCTGCGGAAGAAGCCAAAGGGTTTATTAAAATCAATGCCAACGCACAAAAAATTTATCAAACCATAAACAAAAATCATGATTAATGTAGGGATTGTCGGTGGCTCGGGCTATACCGGCGGGGAACTTATTCGACTGCTCTTGGGCCATCCCGGCCTAACGATTGATTTTGTGTTTAGCATTAGTCGTCCCCATACGTCTATCGTAGAACACCATAGTGAACTGTTGGGACAAACTAACCTAAAGTTTACCGATCAAATCAACCCAGATGTAGCAGTTGTTTTTCTATGCCTGGGGCATGGTAAATCAGCGACCTTTTTAAATGAACATCCTTTTTCGGAAGAGACCATCATCATTGACCTAAGTAATGATTTTAGGTTAGAAAAAGACCGTTTATGGAATGGACGTGAATTTGTTTATGGGCTTCCGGAAGTCAATACGCCTAAAATTGAAAAAGCAAAGGCCATCGCCAATCCTGGTTGTTTTGCTACCGCTCTGCAATTGGCCCTCCTTCCCTTGGCAAAAGCTGGGCAGTTAAACGATGCCGTCCACATCAACGCGACGACGGGCAGTACAGGCGCAGGCGTGGGGCTAAGTGCCACCAGTCACTTTAGTTGGCGTCAAGATAATCTTTCTTGGTACAAACCCTTTACCCATCAACATTTAAATGAAATTACCGAAACCCTAGCCGATTTAGGGGAGTCGCCAGCACTTCAATTTATTCCCCAAAGAGGAGCCTTTACACGAGGGATTTTTGCCACTTTATATACTCACTATTCGGGTAGCTTGGACGAAGCCATGGCACTGTATGAAGGCTATTATAGCCCAGCACCTTTTACCCATCTGTCTGCGCAACCTATCAGTTTGAAGCAGGTCGTCAATACCAACAACTGTGTTTTACACCTGCATAAACACGACGATTATTTATTGATAACCAGTGCCCTGGATAACTTGATCAAAGGCGCTGCAGGACAAGCCATTCAAAACCTAAACCTGATCATGGGTTGGGAAGAAAATCTAGGATTAAATTTAAAAGCCTCTGTTTTTTATCATCGGAACCGGAAATTTGGGCAACAGCATTGCCAAAGGTATTATTGAAAATAACCTTTACACCACCCTCTATCTCACTAAAAGAAATATTAATTCATTAAAAAAATGGGAGGCTTTTCCTAAGGTTTATACTACTACTTCAAATGTCGAGGCTGTTCAACATGCTGATATACTGATTTTGGCAGTACAACCCAAACAACTTGTTCCGGTACTGGAAGAAATTAAACCTCTATTAAACGATAAACACTGTATCATTTCTACTGCTACAGGGGTACAAATTGAAACCTTAGAAGCTGTTTTAAGCTTTAAATTTCCAATCATCAGAGCGATGCCAAACACTGCAATCGCAGTGGGTAAATCCATGACTTGTCTTTGCGCCAACACTAAGGGGGTAAAAAGTATTCCTGTCGCAGACGCCTTATTTACGCTTTTGGGCAAGACAATTGTTATCGAAGAATCTCTTATGCAAGCAGCGACTGTGTTATGCTCTAGTAGCATTGCCTTTTGGATGCGAGTGATTCGAGCCACAACTCAAGGGGGAATTCAAATGGGTTTTGACGCCGAACGTGCTTTGGAAATGTCCGTACATACCTGCCTGGGCGCTGCCAGCCTGTTGGTCAACAGCAATTCACACCCCGAAAATGAAATTGACAACGTAACAACTCCTATGGGTTGTACAATAGCCGGGCTTAACGAAATGGAATTTCAAGGGTTAAGTTCTTCCCTCATCAAAGGATTGTTACGATCCTATACTAAAATCAACGAAATCTCAGGTACATGAAACTATTTGATGTCTATCCCTTGTATGCTGTAACTCCTGTCCGTGGAGAAGATGTGTTTGTTTACGACCAAAACGGACAAGGCTATCTCGATCTTTATGGAGGGCATGCCGTAATATCTATAGGGCATGGCCACCCTCATTTTAAAAAACGCCTTAAAGACCAACTCGATCAATTGGTGTTTTATTCCAATGCTATTATCAATCCGTTGCAATCGGATCTGGCCCAAAAACTCGGACAACTCTCTTGCCTCGACCACTATCAGTTGTTTATGTGCAACAGTGGAGCCGAAGCCAACGAAAACGCGTTAAAATTGGTCTCCTTTGCCACCGGAAAAAGTAGAATCATCGCTTTTAGCAATGGGTTTCATGGCCGTACCAGCGCCGCCGTAGCGGTCACCGACAATCCCAAAATTATCGCCCCGTTAAACAGTCACCACCCGGTTAGCATTCTTCCGTTTAACGACCCTGAAACATTGGAAAAGGAACTTAAAAAAGGGGATGTTGCCGCCGTGATCATAGAATTCATTCAAGGGGTTGGAGGGCTCGATCAACCTGAGGAAGCTTTCGTTCAGGCGCTGGAACTGCTGTGCAACCAATACGGTGCTTTGCTGATCGCCGATGAGGTTCAAAGCGGTTTTTCGCGTAGCGGTGCCTTTTTTGCTTTTCAACATTATCCCGTCACTCCACACATTATCAGTATGGCCAAAGGGATGGGAAATGGATTTCCAGTGGGCGGTATTTTGATTCATCCGGATATACAAGCGACCTATGGCATGTTGGGAACCACCTTTGGCGGCAATCACCTGGCCTGTGCGGCATCTTTGGCCGTACTCGAGGTGATAGAAAAAGAAAATTTACAGGCGCATGCCGCACAGATCGGGGACTATTTTATGACGCAAGCCAAAACCATCCCCCAACATAAGTATATTAAAGGCAAAGGCTTGATGCTCGGTTTGGAATTTGACTTTGAAGTGTCCGAATTACGTAAAAAATTACTATACGATCACCATATTATGACCGGGGGTAGTAGCAACAAAAATCTACTTCGTCTGTTACCGCCTTTGACGATTAAAAAAAATCATTTTGATCAATTCTTTACTGCTTTAAAACACGCTTTATGAATCACCTAATCACCCTTGATGATCTCCACGATTTTGATCAATTGCTTAAAGCGATGCAAACAATCCAAAAAAATCCACTGGCCCATGAACAGCTCGGTCGCCACAAAACCTTGGGTATCCTGTTTTTTAATCCCAGTTTACGTACCCGCATAAGCACCCAAAAAGCTGCGCAAAACTTAGGCATGCAATGCATGGTGATGAATTTTAACAACGAAGGATGGGGCCTTGAATTTGAAGATGATGTAATCATGAACGGCACCACTTCAGAACATATAAAAGAAGCGGCTGGTGTATTGTCCCAATATTTTGATGTGCTGGCTGTTCGTGCATTTGCCTCACTTTCCGACAAAGCCAAAGACCAAGCCGAAACCGTTCTACGGGGATTTGCTCGTCACAGCACCATCCCCATCATTAATTTAGAAAGTGCCACAGCTCATCCGCTACAAGCCTTGGCCGACGGACTCACCATCACAGAATTTAAAAAAACAGCGCGTCCCAAAGTAGTCTTAAGCTGGGCCCCGCATCCCAAGGCATTACCCCAGGCTGTCGCCAATTCATTTGTACGGCTTATGCAACGTATGGACACCGATTTTGTCATTGCCCAACCCGAAGGTTATGAACTCGATTCACAGCTGACAAAAAACATGAAGGTGGTTTATTCCCAACAAGAAGCCTTTGACGGGGCTGATTTTATTTATACCAAAAACTGGAGCTCATTTTCGCACTATGGACAAGTATTGCGTACGGATGATGCGTGGAAAATCACCTCGGAAAAAATGAAAATGACCAACAACGCTTATTTTATGCATTGCCTGCCTGTCCGGCGTAATGTGGTGGTTGATCAGGCGGTATTAGAAAGCCCGCAATCCCTTGTCCTCAATCAAGCTCGTAATAGAATCTATACGGCTCAAGCCGTTTTAAAATCGATACTCGATGAAGCTTAATGTCGTTAAAATAGGGGGCCAAGTCATTGATGATGCGGAAATGCTTTCGGATTGCCTAACAGCATTTGCAAAACTAGAGGGACCCAAAATCTTGGTGCATGGCGGAGGGAAAGAAGCTACTCAAATGGCCAAAAAACTCGGCATTCCCGTCAAAATGATCGATGGAAGACGGGTGACAGACACCCAAACCCTAGAATTGATTACGATGCTTTATGGAGGTAAAATCAATAAAAAAATCGTTGCCAAACTCCAAGCCCTACACTGCAATGCGATAGGTCTGAGTGGTGCTGATGCCAATGTGATTCGTGCCCAAAAGCGAGAAGCAAACCCCCTTGATTTTGGCTGGGTTGGAGATATCGTATCAGTCGATGCACTACAAATCAAAAATTTACTAGACCCCCATCAACTCGTCCCGATTTTTTGCGCCATCACCCATGATGGAAAAGGACAACTACTCAACACCAACGCCGACAGCATCGCTGCTCAACTTGCCATAGCCCTAACGGAATTTTATACGGTAGACTTGTGGTATTGTTTTGAACAAAAGGGGGTGTTTTTAGATCCTCAACAACCCGATATCATTATCGAAACCCTCGATTATGCCACCTATCAATCCCTTAAAGCTGATAAAATTGTATCGGAGGGAATGCTGCCCAAACTCGACAATTGTTTTGCTGCACTTCGTCAAAAGGTCCACAACGTTCATATTGGCAATATTGATATGCTCAAGGGCATGTCTTCACATACCACCATACAACTAAACGCATGAAAGACCTGATCGAACAAAGTATAGCCTTGCTTAAATCGCTTATCGAAACGCCCTCCTTTTCGGGTGAAGAGGACGGAACAGCAGCACTACTTGCGCAATGGTTTAAGCAACGGCAAATTCCTTTTCATCAAATCGGTCATACCGTCTATGCCACCTCTGCGCATTTCGATTCGGACAAACCAACCCTTTTGCTCAATTCCCACCACGATACGGTCAGGCCGAACAAAGGCTATACCCTTGACCCCTTTACGTCTTCAACAGTAGATGGTAAACTATACGGTTTGGGCAGTAATGATGCAGGCGGAGCACTGGTATCGCTTTTGGCTGCATTTACGCATTTCTACGGGCAAGAGGAACTTAATTACAACCTCCTTTTTGTGGCGAGTGTTGAAGAAGAAACGGCTGGTCCCAATAGCCTTAGAGGGATATTGAATCAACTTCCACCCATAGACCTGGCCATTGTCGGCGAACCCACAGGCATGCAATTGGCAGTTGCCGAAAAAGGGTTAATCGTACTGGACGCTGTTATTGAAGGAACTTCTGGACATGCGGCCCATCCCAATTCGGACAACCCCATCTATAAACTTCCCGAGGTATTGACCTGGTTTGAACAATATCGCTTTGACAAAACCTCCGAAGTATTGGGGCCGGTCAAAATGACGGTAACCCAACTCCAGGCGGGAAGTCAGCACAATGTCGTTCCGGCTTCGGTGCATTTGGTGATTGATGTTCGAGTAAACGATGCCTACACCAATCAAGAAATTTTTGACCTGCTCACCCAAAATGCTCCTTGTTCACTCGCCCCAAGATCGTTGCATCTCAACAGCTCTTCCATTCCATTGTCGCATCCCTTGGTCATGGCCGGAAAAGCCTTGGGACGAAACACCTACGACTCACCTACCCTTTCGGATATGGCCGCCCTAACCTGCCCTGCCCTTAAAATGGGACCCGGCGATTCGACCCGTTCACATCAAGCGGATGAATTTATATATCTTCAAGAAATCCAAGAAGCCATTCCGCTTTATATTCAATTATTAGAACAAATACTTTAGCTTATGAAACTCTGGCAACAAGGCGAAGGTGCTCTGGCATCTATAGAAAAGTTTACTGTTGGTGACGACCGGATCATCGATTTGCATTTGGCCAAATACGACTGTAGAGCCTCAGCAGCCCACGCAAAAATGTTGGGCAAAATTGGGCTCCTCCAAGCCGATGAAGTCACCGCTTTGGTCAAAGCCCTAGAGGATTTGGAACAAATTGCCGCTGAAGGCCGTTTTACCATCGAAGAAGAATTTGAAGATGTACATTCCAAAATCGAATTTTTATTGATTGATGCCTTGGGCGATTTGGGTAAAAAAATCCACACTGCACGCTCACGAAACGACCAAGTTCTGGTGGCACTTCAGTTATACCTTAAAGATGAATTAGAAGTCCTTAGGAATCAGACCAAAACCCTATTTGATATCCTTATTGACCTGGCCGATAAACACAAAACACATCTTATGCCGGGCTATACGCATATGCAGGTGGCCATGCCCTCTTCTTTTGGACTGTGGTTTTCAGCCTATGCCGAATCACTCATCGACGACCTCCAGTTTGTCAAATCGGCTTTTCAGATTGTCGACCAAAATCCATTGGGCAGTGCAGCGGGTTATGGAAGTGCCTTTGCTATTGATCGAAATTTCACGACAGAAGCACTCGGTTTTGGTCAACTTAAATACAACGTGGTCAACGCGCAAATGGGCCGTGGAAAGGTTGAAAAAGTAACGGCCATGGCCCTAAGTATGCTGGGGGGTACGCTGGCCAAAATGGCGATGGATATCTGCTTGTTTATGGGGCAAGATTTTAATTTCATTTCGTTTCCCGATGAGCTTACCACAGGTTCGAGTATCATGCCCCACAAGAAAAACCCCGATGTATTTGAATTGATTCGCGGTAAATGCAACCTTATACAAGCCCTGCCCAATCAACTTACACTTCTCGCTAGTAATCTGCCCAGTGGGTATCATCGTGAAATGCAATTGACCAAATCCATGTTAATTTCTGGGATACAAACACTTAAAGAGTGTATGGAATTGTTTCAATTTTGCATCCCACAAATTCAGGTGCGTAAAGACCTGTTGGCCGATCAAAAATATGATTTGTTATTTAGCGTGGATACCCTAGAAGAATGGGTTCAAGAGGGCATGCCCTTTCGGGAAGCGTATGGCAAAATGAAAAAAATGATCGAAACTGGGGCCTATACTCCCAACCGCGATGTACCGCATACGCATTTGGGTAGCCGGGGGAATCTAGCCTTGGAGGCCCTCACCCAAAAAATGGACAGCCTACTCTGGTAAAAGCGTTAGATATGCAACGGACGATTTTCGGTAGCCGCCAAAGCCGCTTCTTTGATCGCCTCGGCATAGGTCGGATGTGAATGACTCATCCTGGAGAGGTCTTCGGCCGAAGCTCTAAATTCCATGGCAGTAACGCCCTCAGCAATCAAATCTGCAGCCCGTGCTCCTACGATATGTACTCCCAAAATCTCATCGGTTTGCTGATCGGCTAAGATTTTGACAAAACCATCAGTATCCATACTGGCTCGCGCACGTCCCAATGCACGCATGGGAAATTGCCCACTTTTATAGGCCGTACCTGCAGCCTTTAGCTGTTCTTCGGTTTGACCGACACTGGCTACTTCGGGCCAAGTGTATATCACGTTGGGAATTAAATTATAATCGATATGCGGTTTTTGGCCGGCTATAATTTCGGCCGCCATAACCCCCTCTTCTTCGGCTTTGTGGGCCAACATCGCCCCTCGGACTACATCTCCAATCGCATAAATATGTGGGATATTGGTTTGTAGATGATCGTTTACTGCAATCTGACCCCGCTCCGTGAGCTTAACTCCGGCTGCTTCAGCATTCAATCCAGCGGTATAGGGCTGACGGCCTACAGAAACCAAACAATAATCGCCTTCCAAAGTTATTTCATTTCCTTTGGCATCTTTGGCCAGAACGCTTACCTGCTTATCTTTTCGATCGACTTGATGAACCTGATGTGACAAATAAAATTTAACTCCTTGCTTTTTTAGCACCTTGGTCAATTCTCTAGAAACCGCTGCATCCATTGTTGGCGTAATACGGTCGGCATATTCGACCACCGACACATCGGCACCAAGCCTACGATACACCTGTCCGAGTTCTAAACCAATCACTCCTCCACCAATGACGACTAGGTGTTGAGGAACTTCTTTTAAACTCAGAGCTTCTGTAGAAGTAATGATACGTGCTTTATCGAGGGTGATAAAGGGCAAAACCGCCGGTTTGGAACCGGTCGCAATGATGGTGTTTTGCGCTTCAATCGTGGTTTCCTTTTCTCCTTGAATCAAAAGTTGAGTGGCACTTTTAAAACTGCCCACTCCGGTATATACGGTGATTTTATTTTTTTCCATCAAAAAATCAATCCCTTTGGTAGTCTGCTCCACAACCTTGGCCTTACGGGCAACCATCTTTTCGAGATTTACTTTGACCTCCCCCGAAATTTCTATACCGTGTTCGTCAAAATGCTTTAGCGCATCGTCAAAATGGTGAGACGAATCCAAGAGGGATTTGGAAGGGATGCAACCCACATTAAGGCAGGTACCGCCCAAGGTGGGGTATTTTTCGATTAGGGCTGTTTTCATGCCCAATTGCGCGCAACGAATTGCGGCGACATATCCGCCCGGACCAGATCCGATCACTACAACATCATATTTTTCCATAAGGTTTGTTCTAAATAACCCCTCAAAATTACAAAATGTTTTGAGGGCAAGAAACCACAGCCGCTATAATTGCAAATAAATTAGTATCCTTGTAGGAGCACAAACCCTAAAGCCCTTTACGATTCATGAAAAACAACTCCCCCTCACTTTCATTGACTGCAGCCCTGGTTCCTGTGGTGCTTTTGGTGGCCTTGTTGGCCTTTAATGTATCCGTTTTTGGTGACGATGCCTTAAGTGGTTCCAATCAGTTTATTCTATTAATTGGTGCCGCTACCGCTGCTTTGGTAGGCTATCGCCATAAAATAGGACACCGCGTGATGATCGAAAAAGTAGCCGAAAACGTACAATCGGTTACCGGAGCTTTGTTGATTTTGCTTTTTGTGGGGGCGCTAGCCGGTACTTGGTTGGCCAGTGGTATCATCCCGGCCATGATTTATTATGGACTACAAATCATTCATCCGGCGGTGTTTTTACCGGCCTGCATAGTGATTTGTTCCATCATTTCGGTAGCGACCGGCAGTAGCTGGACTACTTCGGCTACCGTAGGTATTGCGCTGATTGGTATTGGTAAAGCGATGGGCTTGGATGTGGGTATGGTTGCCGGGGCGGTGATTTCCGGGGCCTATTTTGGAGACAAGCTGTCTCCACTGAGCGACACCACCAACTTGGCTCCGGCCATGGCGGGTACCGACTTATTTACCCATATTCGTTATATGACCAACACGACCATCCCCAGTATTTTAATCACCTTGGTGGTCTTTAGTTTTATCGGTGTTTTTCAAGAAACCACGGCTCAAGCTGATTTGGGTTCGCTGTTAACCGCCATAGAAGAACGCTTTAACATTAACGGGTGGTTGTTTTTGGTACCATTGGTTGTAATTGGTTTGATTATACAAAAACGTCCTCCACTGGTGGCCCTTTTTATAGGAACCCTTTTGGGCGCACTTTTTGCTGTGCTGTTTCAACCGCAGGTGGTATTTTTAATGAGTCAGGAAGCCGTGCAGTCCTCAGCAGCCATGTATAAAGGTATTCTTAATGCGATTACCGTGGCTACCGAAGTCCCGACCAGTAATCCATTACTCAATGATTTGTTTACCTCGGGTGGTATGCAGGGCATGCTAGGAACCATTTGGTTAATCCTTTGTGCGATGGTTTTTGGGGGTATCATGGAGTCTATCGGTGCCCTACAAGCCATTAGTAACGCTTTGTTGAATTGGGCTAAAAACACTTTTCAGTTGTTTGCCAGTACCGTGGCTTCTTGTTTGGCCATCAATCTGACCGCTTCAGATCAATATTTGGCCATCGTCATCCCCGGAAAGATGTTTGCCAAGGCCTATAAGGACCGGAATTTGGCTCCTGAAAACTTAAGTAGAACCCTGGAAGATTCGGGAACGGTTACCTCGGTTTTAATTCCCTGGAACACCTGTGGTGCCTACCAGTCGGGTGTATTGGGCGTAGGTGTAGCCGAATATTTTGCCTTTGCAATTTTCAATTGGCTAAGCCCATTGATGACCTTGATTTTTGCGGCATTTAAAATTAAAATACGGATGCTTCAAGAAGCAAAAAGTGCTTGATCAGTCAAATCACTATACTTTTTTTAAATTGAATTATAGCCCTAAATGAACAGTAAGCTCGCCTTGATTTTATACCCACAAAGTTCCTGCGAATTTGTACTTTTGTAGGAGACAACCAACGTCCATGGCCAAAAAGAAAGCAACTGCTGCCACAGATCCTCATCTAGCACATAAACGCCGTCAGCGTCAAATCCTTTTCGGTAGCTTTTTGCTATTATTAGGAGTGCTTTTGTTGGTGGCGTTTACCTCCTACTTGTTTCACTGGAAAGCCGATCAAAGCACGCTAGGGCAATGGGGTGATGACCAAGTCGCTACTGAAAATATGGTACGTAAGCTGGGGGCTTGGATTAGCCATCAAATGATTGCCCAAGGTGTCGGTATCAGTGCATACATCATGGCACTGCTTATAAGCTATACGGGCTTGGCCCTATTTTTTAATCGCTTTAAAACACGGCTGATTGAACAGTGGGCCTGGGGCATGGTCTATATGCTGTGGTTAAGTTTGGCTTTTGGTTTTTTTGCAACGCAAAGCGCAGTATTCAGTGGTACACTGGGCTTTGAGCTTTTTAACAGCTTAGACATCTATATTGGTCAATGGGGCATACTGTCGCTTTTGCTTTTTGTGCTGTTATGCGTTTTGGTATTACAATGGAAAATAACCCCGGAAGCGGTTTACCAACGCTTTAAATCCGCTTCAGCCGATGAAATTCCAACTATGGATGAAAGCGTTGAAGAAAACTCCTCAACCGAAGTACCGCTGAGCACGACCCCAACTGAAGATGAAATTACTTTGGATGAAGAAACACCGGAAGAGGACGTTTTAACGGTAACGCCGTCTTTGGAAAACACTCCCTCACAAGACGACATTGCCATCGAAGTGAATACCGCCGAAAAAGAAGAAAGCTTGGACAGTAATCTCGCCCAAGAACTGGTCGAAAAACATGGCTTTTTTGACCCCAAACTCGAACTGAGTAAATACCGCTTCCCTACCCTAGACTTGCTGAAAGATTATGGCGAAGGAAGCATCACCATCAACCAAGAGGAGCTCGAACAAAACAAAACCAAAATCGTCAATACCCTTAAAAATTACAACATCGGTATTGCCCAAATCAAAGCCACCATCGGACCCACGGTCACCCTATATGAAATCGTTCCCGATGCCGGTATTCGGATTTCAAAAATTAAAAATCTAGAAGACGATATTGCCCTATCCTTATCTGCTCTGGGCATACGGATTATCGCTCCCATACCCGGCAAAGGAACCATCGGTATCGAAGTGCCCAATCAATCGGCTACCATCGTCTCTATGCGGTCGGTGATTGCTTCACCCAAGTTTCAAAAAGCAGAAATGGAACTGCCCATAGCCCTAGGAAAAACGATCAGCAATGAAACCTTTGTCGTTGACCTGACCAAGATGCCACATCTGCTTATGGCCGGAGCTACCGGACAAGGAAAGTCGGTAGGACTCAATGCTGTGCTCACTTCCCTGCTCTATAAAAAACATCCCGCCGAAGTAAAGTTTGTTTTAATCGACCCCAAAAAGGTAGAACTCACCATCTATAACAAAATCGAACGCCACTACCTGGCCAAATTACCCGATACCGAAGAAGCTATCATCACCGATACCGCAAAGGTGATCAATACACTTAACTCCTTATGTATTGAGATGGACAATCGCTATGATTTGCTTAAAAATGCTTTGTGTAGAAACCTTAAAGAGTACAACAAAAAATTTAAGGAGCGGAAATTAAACCCCAACGACGGACACGATTACCTGCCCTATATCGTATTGGTCATAGATGAATTTGCCGATTTGATCATGACCGCCGGAAAAGAAGTCGAAACACCCATCGCCCGACTGGCGCAATTGGCGCGTGCAGTGGGTATTCATTTAATCATTGCTACCCAACGACCCTCAGTCAATGTGATTACCGGGATCATCAAAGCCAATTTTCCGGCCCGAATTGCTTTTAGGGTTACATCTAAAATTGATTCACGCACCATACTCGACAGCGGAGGTGCCGACCAATTGATCGGGCGTGGCGATCTATTATACACCCAAGGAAATGATTTAACGCGTATCCAATGTGCGTTTGTAGATACACCTGAAGTGGACAAAATCGCTGAGTTTATCGGAGCGCAAAAAGGCTATGCTCAAGCCCATCAGCTTCCCGAATATGTTGGGGAAGGGGAAAGCGGTAATTTGGACATCGACCCCTCCGAACGGGATGCACTGTTTCGTGAAGCTGCCGAGGTCATCGTGACCGCTCAACAAGGTTCAGCATCCCTACTCCAACGAAAACTCAAACTGGGCTATAACCGTGCAGGACGCATCATTGACCAGATGGAAGCCGCAGGAATCGTTGGCCCCTTTGAGGGCAGTAAAGCACGGCAGGTACTGATATCAGACCTCCATGCACTCGAACAATTATTAAATGCTGAAAATTAAAACCATGTGGAAATTATTCTTTTTGGTAATTCTACTTACTCAGCTCGGGCAAGCGCAGTCTTCGGATCAGGCCAAACGACTACTCGATAAAACGGCTACCCAAATGGCTGCTTATGACAATATGCAATTTGATTTTACCTATGTTCTAGAAAATCAAAAAGAGCAAATTCGGCAAGAAACCAACGGAAAGGTTACCGTAGAAAAGGAAAAGTTTTTACTGGAAATCCCAGAGGCTACCCAACTCTTTGACGGACAAAAAAAATACACCATTATCCCCGAAAACGAAGAAATTACAATTACTGAAGGGGCGGCAGAAGACGATTTGGGTTTTAACCCAACTGCACTCCTCAATTTTTATCAAGAGGGCTATGATTTCCAAATGGATATCTTGCAAAAGGTAATGGGTAAGCCCATCCAATTTGTCAAATTGACCCCGCAGGCAACCGATACTGGTATCGATTATTTGTTGTTGGGCATCGCTGTAAACACCTCAGAGATCTACCGCATCATAGAAATTGGCAACAACGGAACCCGAACGACCCTCACAATTGACAATTTTCAAAAAAACAAAACCCTCGCCCCAGGATTGTTTGTTTTTGATGCTTCACGCTATCCCGACTTTTATATAAACCAATAGGATGAAAATCATCGACCGTTATATATTGACGAGTTATTTGCAACGGCTCATTGCTGTATTTGCCATTTGCATGCTGATTTTTGTGGTACAAACCTTTTGGCTTTATGTCGATGAGTTGGCCGGCAAAGGATTGGACTTGGTGATTATTTTTCGTTTCTTGATTTACTTTTCGCCCAAACTTGTCCCCCTGGTTTTACCCCTGTCGGTCTTATTGGCCGCCCTTATGACCTATGGAACCCTGGCCGAAAATTATGAATTCGCCGCCATGAAATCCTCAGGCATCTCCCTCCAGCGTGCTATGGTGGGTTTGGTCATTTTTCATGTTTTTTTGGGAATTGCTTCGTTTTATTTTTCCAACCACGTGATTCCCTATGGCGAACTCAAATCTTATAACCTGCGTAAAAACCTTGCCAAGCTCAAGCCTGCATTAGCCATACGTGAAGGGATGTTTAACGATTTGGGAGAAATCAACATTAAGGTCAACCGAAAGTACGGCGACAACGACCGATTTTTAGAAGACATCATTATTCACGAAAAAACAAACGATCAACGCAACACCATTGTGATTAAGGCCAAAACCGGTGAGCTTAAAAGCGAAACTTCAGATGCTATGTTGCAGATGGTGTTATACGATGGGCACCGCTATGAAGAAGTTCGGCCGGACAAACCCAAGGAACAGCTCAAACATCCCCATACCAAAGTTGCCTTTGAACAATACACAATGAACATCGATTTGTCGCAGTTTAACAATGTCGATTTAACCGAAGAAAATTACACCAGCACCTTTCGTATGCAGCGAATCGATCAACTCAATCAAAGCATCGATACCCTGCAAATCACCTATGACGAAGACCGGGCGGTTTTTAGTGAAAATTTTAATAAAGAAAGTGCTTTTCGGGATTTACCCACCCTCGAAAATGATAGCCTTGCCTTGGATAGCGCCCTAAAGGCCAACGTATTGCAATTTATAAAAGTCGATCAGACCTGGCAGTATTTTGACGTTATCCAAGGGGCGTTGGCAGATATCCGAAAGGACATACGCGATTTGGACAATAAAAAGCGAACATTTTTTATTCTGCAGAAATTAATCAACCTACATAAAATCACCCGAGACGATAAGTACGTGCTTACTTTTGCCTCGCTAATGTTGTTTTTGATTGGGGCTTCCCTAGGGGCCATTATACGCAAGGGCGGTTTGGGTTTACCCCTGGTCTTGGCGGTGCTTATTTTTCTGACCTATCACTACATAGGCCTGTTTGCCAAAAACGCTGCAGAGGACAACAGTATCCCCCCTACACTGGCCAGTTGGACCGCCACGTTAATCATGGCTCCTTTGGCCCTGTACCTCACCCGACGTGCTACCAACGACAAAGGCTTTGTCAATATAGACGTCTTGTGGGTGCCCTTGGTTGATTTTGTAAAAAAAATCACCCTTATTAAAACAAAGAAAAAAGTCCTATGAAGGTACAATTTGACACCATACCGGATGCCATAGCCGCCATCAAACGTGGAGAAGTAATTATAGTCGTTGACGATGAAAACCGGGAAAACGAAGGTGATTTTATCGCTGCTGCAGAAAGCATCACACCCGAGCTCGTTAATTTTATGGCAACACATGGCCGTGGGTTAATTTGTACCCCCTTGACCGAAAAAAGATGCCAAGAACTCGATTTGGCCCCGATGGTTTCCAACAATACCGATCCCATGGAAACGGCCTTTACCGTTTCTGTGGATTTGAAAGGCAATGGCGTTACCACCGGTATCTCGGCCCAAGACCGCTGTAAAACCATACAGGCGCTCACCCAAAAAGAGACTAACCCCTACCAACTCTCACGGCCAGGACATATTTTTCCCTTAATCGCCAAAGAAGGTGGGGTTTTACGCCGTACTGGTCATACCGACAGTTTGATTGTCAAAAAAAGTGATGCCACAATTGCTACCCGTTTTGGTGAGTTTAGGCTACGTGCCTACCAGCAAACTACCAATGGACAAGTACACCTGGCCCTGAGTTTGGGAGACTGGCAACCGGATGAACCTGTCTTGACCCGGATAAACTCTACCCGTATTCACAATGATATATTGGGCTTATTAACCGGCGGAACGGATTACAACTTGGAGAAAATTTTTGATTTAATCAAAAAAGAAGGCAAAGGAGCGGTATTGTTTATCAATCAGCAACAAGCTTCCGAAAATTTACTGGCCCGCATCGAAGAGCTAAAACACCTACAAGAAGAAGGGAACCTAACCAGCTCACCTCCTATGCGGATGGATATACGTGATTTTGGTATCGGGGCACAGATTCTACATGATTTGCAAATCAGTAAGCTGAAAGTCATTAGTAATTCTACCCAACTTCCACGGATTGGACTCACCGGCTATGGAATCGAAATAGAGAGCCATATTCGCTTTTGACCCTTAGTCAAAAAACCAAAGTTTAACAGCCATTATACTGACCATCACCACCATGGCGATTTTGATGATGCGGTCGCCTTTGGCCACCGACCAGCGGCTGGTCCACCAGGCTCCAAAACTACTGCCCAAGGCCATCCACAACCCTTTGACCCAGTCCACCTTGCCGTAGTAGGCGAATAACGCTAAAGCTCCAATGGAATAAATCATGACCAAGGCTACTTTGGTGGCGTTGGTGCGTACCAAAGACATCCGGTTGACCTGATGCAGGAAAATCATAATTACAAAACCGACACCGGCGTTGATAAACCCTCCATAGATACCGATGACAAAAAAACCTACTATGCCAAAAAACAAATATTTGCCTTTTAGGCGTTCGGTCAAATTATGGGTACTACTTTTTGGCTTGACCACAATCAAGGTCACCACCACGATCATGATGATGGCCAAAATACGTTTAAAAAGCAAAGCGTCGATATCCACAGCGATTTGAGCACCCAAAAATGCACCTAATAGGGCGGCGATGCCTAAGTATAGGCTAAAGGGATAGGTGTTTACCCCTTTACTTTGATAACCAACCGTCCCAAAAAAAGATTGAATGACGATCATGATACGGTTGGTCCCATTGGCCACGTTGGGGGGCAAACCCAAAAAAATAAGGGCCGGTAGGGTAAACAATGAACCCCCGCCCGCTAACGTATTGATGATACCGGCAAAAAAGCCAACGGCAATCAATAATAGGTTTTCATAAAGCGGTGACATGCAGGGAAGGTAATACTATTTATAAAAATTTAGTCGGTCCATTAGCGATTCGACCGATAATATAGGGTGGAGATAGCTCCTTTTTTATTCGTTCGAACGGCTAAACTGTCTGGAGCGATTTGTTGTATTAATCGTTTGTTTTTTTCAGGACCTACAAAAAACATTTCGACAATTGAGTCATTAATTTTAGTGAGGTACACCTGAAGCACATTTTTATCAAGTCCATTTGCTGAAACAATCATTTTGTTTCCCACGATACGAAAACATTCTTCGCTCCCCGCTTCTTCCATACACCAAGAAGATGATCTAAGTGCTGTCAATAGGTCTGGCCTGATGGTTTTTTCAGGGGTTTGCTCACAGGCTAGCATAGAGAGCAGCAGTACAAAAAAACTGATACAAAGGACAAGTCGTTTAAAACAATGCTGTTGGGTTGCCATGGTGTTAATCTAAGGTATTTAATCTTTAAAAATCTACCTAACCTCCATTGTCTTTAGATGGTTACTTATAGAAGAATATAGCTAAAGAAAGATTATCTCTAATGAGCTATTGAATCAATAGTATTTCGGGTGTTGATAACTAAAAACGACCTTAACTTACTGCGTTCTAAAAGTATAGACACCAGAGCTACTCTTGTTGCCGTTGGCATCTATCGCTACGATTTTCCAATAATAAACCTGGTTTGCAGCTACATCCAGCTGCACTTCTGTGGTAGATGACTGATGA
>RFYP01000141.1 GCA_009921175.1 Flavobacteriia bacterium
CTGGTCGTCGAGATACGAAATCATGGCAGCATAGGTCGCCCGTGGGGTTTGGTTTGGAAAATAGCCTTTGTCACCGATATAGGGTGTTTCGGGTCCAAAAATTTGCTGGTAGCGTGCTACATATTCCCGGGGGGCTTGGAGTGGGAGGTGCGGTAGGGGTGAGGCATAATAAAGAAAAAACCGTTGGTCTTTGTTGGTGCGAATAAACGACAAGGCCTTGTCGTGCATCAACTTGGGGGCGTAGTCCTGCTGGGTATAATCGGCATAGCTGGCCGGGTCGTTGGGGTCGGCCTGGGGGTCGAGTTTGACATGCGGGGCAATCAATGCGTTGTTAAGCAGTACTTTGGTGTCGTTTTCCCATAGGTGCCCCGGATAAAGATTATGGGCTTGACGCTGGCAGTTGTAGCCATAAAAATAATCAAAGCCCTGTCGGTTGGGCACCCCTTCGGTGAGGGGAGCACCCAGCCCCCATTTTCCGATAATGGCGGTTTGGTAACCGGCTTTTTTTAGCTGCTTGCCCAGGGTGAGGGTTTGACTGGGGATGGGCCGTTGTCCTTCGAGATTTGGATCTTCAAAAGCCTTGATATAGTCCCACACTTCACCGCGTTCGCGCCATTCATCGTTCCCCCGTATATGCGCATGACCACTGTGTTTACCGGTCAAAAACATATAGCGCGCCGGTGCGCAAACCGGTGCTCCCGAATAATGTTGGGTAAACAACATCCCATTTTGGGCTAGGGCATCGATATGTGGAGTTTTGATTTTTTCTTGCCCATAAACCCCCAATTCACCATAGCCTAAATCGTCGGCCAAAATATAGATGATATTGGGAGGTGTGCTTGATTGTTCATTTGCTTGGCAGCCTACAAGGAGGAGTGCCAGTCCTAAAATTATTTTTTTCATACGCTGATTCGTTTTTTTACCCTTATTATTCTTTATCGATGCTACCGGCCGGACGCGACCCCGTTCCTGTTTGATTGGTCAGGGCATCACCCAACTCTTTTCTTTTCTGGTCGGCCAGAGCCACGATTTGGGCCACTACTTCGGGGTATTGTTCGGCCAAATCGGTGGTTTCGCTTAGGTCGGTATCGAGGTTATAAAGTTCAATTTTTTCAATATTCTTATAGCTATAGGGAGCAGGAAGGCCATTTTTCCCACCGGGTTGACCATCTAAGGAGCGGTAGCGATGGGGAAAATAGAGTTTCCAATTTTGATAACGCACCCCGTGCAGTTCGTTGACGTGATAATAAAAATAATAGGCCTCATGGGGGTTGGTGGTCGATTCTCCGGTCCAGAGGTGCCAGACATCTTTACCGTCGATGGGGTGCTTGGGCAAGTCTGCTCCAACCCGCTGGGCAAGGGTAGGCAAGAGGTCTATGTTCATCATCTGGGTGTCCACGGATAGTCCTTGGGGTAGGGTACCCGGATAATAGAGTATGGTGGGTTCGCGTTGTCCGCCTTCGAGGGCGGTTCCTTTGCCTTCACGGAGGGGGAGTGCACTGCCAGCATGTTCGCCATAGCTTAGCCAGGGCCCGTTGTCGGAAGTAAAAATCACTAGGGTTTCCTCTTCCAATTCAAGGGATTTTAGGGTCTGTAGGATTTGCCCCACCGACCAATCAATTTCCATGATTACATCGCCATAAAGGCCTCGGGGGCTTTTTCCTTTAAACTTGTCCGAGACATACAGGGGAACATGTGGTTGAGGGTGCGCGATATACAGAAAAAAAGGTTCGTCTTGGTTATTTTCGATAAATTGAATGCTCCGCTCGGTGATTTGGGTTGTCAATAGCGACTGATCGGTAAGCGTATCGATGATTTGCTCGTTTTCGTACAAGGGTAAGGGGCCAAAATTAAAGCCTTTGCCCTGTTGGGGATGTAAAGGCCACATATCGTTGGAATAGGGAATCCCAAAATAGGTATCAAATCCATGTTTGAGGGGAGAAAATTGCGGATGGTCACCCAGATGCCATTTTCCAAAAATCCCGGTACGGTATCCCTTGGTCTTTAACAGTTCGGCCAAGGTGGTTTCGTTGGAGTTAATTCCTTTTTTACTGTTGGGCATCAAAGCACCGTGTATGCCAATACGGTTGGGATAGCATCCCGTAAGAAGTCCCGCCCTAGACGCAGAGCATACAGCCTGAGCCGAGTAAAAGCTGGTCAGCCGTACACCCTCCCGGGCCATTTGGTCCAAATAGGGGGTTTCGATATCGGGCGAACCAAAGCTTCCCAAGTCCTGATAACCCTGATCGTCCGTCAGGATAACGATAATATTGGGAGTCTTGGCGGTTGGGGTAGTGGGAGATTGACAGGAAAATAATACGAGGGAAATGACTAAGGGAAGTGCCCAGTTTTTCATTGAAATAATTTTAGAAAAAGTACATCATTTCAGTGAAAAAACAAAAACCACCCCCTAGGGCAGGAGGTGGTAAAAAACAAAAATTAATAAATGAAAACGTAGGTTAAGTATAAATGTGCTTATTCTACTTTAAAAAGAGCCCCGTGTCTGAGTGGGAAAGTTGCAGGATTCTTCAAGGATGAATTTGTATACCATAAACCAAGGGGCCTTGAAGATGCGCTCAG
>RFYP01000142.1 GCA_009921175.1 Flavobacteriia bacterium
TGCACTGAGCAAGTCAAACCCGTAGTCCTTGTCAAAAGTTTCACCCACCTGTTGGGCGATGTTTTGGACACCCGATAAGCGAGTAAAGGGTTCTTTGATGAGGTTACTCATCGCATTGAGCGGAAAAAAGGAGAACACTTGTTGGGCGCTTAAACCCGACACCCAATCGGAAAGTTTCCACTCCATGATTCCATAGGCTATGCCCTCGACCATTTGCCAAACTATCAAAAAGCCCAGGGCAAAGGCCGCTCGTTTGATCCACATCCCCAAAAACAAGCAAAGGCTAAAAAACCCAAACAGTTTGATCGTATAGGCCAGGAGGTATTCCAGGTCTGAGAAAATAATACCCGCTTCGGTATAGTCCGAAAAGAGCAGACCCAAGACCAAGGAAGTCAAAAAAGTAAACAGGGTTGATGCGAGGATAAAAGCGAGCATGGTATATACTTTGGAGAGCAATACTTCTTTTTTGCTCAGTCCGTCAATCAGGTTTTGTTTAAGGGTTTTGTAGCTGTATTCACTGGCGGCCATCGATACGATGATGATGGCAAAAAAGACTTTCATATACCCGATAATATAGGTGTTGAAATGCCAGATATAGGGGAAGTTAAAAATACCTTGTTCAGCCAGGTGAAATTTGATAGGGCCAATTTCAACTTTTATGGCAGCCAAAAAAGCGATAAAGGTGATGAGTAAAAAATAACAGGCAATCAGTATGCGTGATAAGGTATTGTGGTAGAGTTTGGTCCACTCGATTTTTAAAAGACGGATCATGGTTGTTGGGGTTGGTCAGTGAGTTCTAAAAATTGTTCTTCTAGGGTTTTCTTTTTGTAATTCAGGGTACTGAGGAAGATTTTTTGCGCAGCGAGTTTTTGGTTGAGTGACTCCGGCGCTAGGGGTTTTTTGGGGTAGGCCAGAATCTTTCCGTTTTGGGTCTTTAGGGTATCAAACAGAGCCAGTTTTTCGAGGGCGGTTTGCAGGGCGGACATTTGCGGTGCTTGGAGTTCAAAATATCCGTGGCTGTGGGTGAGTTGATCAACCGGACCCTCGTAGTATTTGACCCCATTTTTAAGGACAATCACATGGGAGCAGACTTTTTCGACTTCGTCCAGCAGGTGGGAAGCGAGTAAAACGGTGGTGCCTTGGGCGGCGATTTTGGCAATCAGTTCGCGAATTTGATGGATACCCTTGGGGTCGAGTCCGTTGGTGGGTTCGTCCAGGATGAGCAATTCCGGATCGCTAACCAGGGCCGAGGCAATGGCCAGGCGTTGTTTCATGCCCAGTGAATAGGTGCTGAATTTACTGTCTCTACGGTCCCAGAGTTCGACCAATTTTAATTTTTCCTCTACTTTTTCATAGGGGCATTGTTTGATGGTGCAGACCAATTTAAGGTTTTGCATGGCCGTCATATAGGGGTAAAAGTTGGGCCGCTCGATGATGGCGCCAATTCGTTTAAGGGTCTGGTGCACGGTCAGGCTACCGCCAAACCATTGAAAATGGCCTCCCGTGGGGTTAATCACATTGAGCACCATGCCCAGGGTGGTGGATTTGCCGCTGCCGTTGGGGCCCAAAAGCCCATAGACATGGCCTTTTTCGATGCGGATAGAAAGTTGATCGACCGCGCGAATTTTTCCGTAGGTTTTGCTGAGATTGTGCAGTTCGAGTAGGGTGTTCATTTTGTGTGTGGGTTGGAGGATTTAGGTCTATAGTGTACACTTGCTAAAAAGGTACTAAATTTGAGAGAATTAAAGCGATGGATAAGCTAATCTCTAAAAAAAAGCCTTTTTTCCCGTTAAATGATGGGATGGTCGACTACCTAAAATACTACAACCGTTGGGTAGATTCACCCATTAGCTATTCGGATTTACTGCGGTTTTCGGGTTCGGTGGTGGTCTATAACGATCAAGACGAGGACACTTTGTGGGTTCGGGCTTTTTATACCGATTCAGAGCGGGAGCATATAGATCATAACCTCAAAAAAATCTATAACCTCTTGCACTCAGACGGAAACGAGTCGTCTTTGCCCTATCTCAATGTCGATGCAATCGACTATTGCACCTTTGGAAACTCAAAGCCCTTTCGGATAAAAATCAGAAATATACTCAACGATAATTTTACGTATTTCTATGTCAAAAAAACCGACGCTTCACGGGTTTGTGGATTGGAATTCGAGCATATGTTATCGCCCTATAACCTCAATTTTTTTGTCAACACTGAAACCCTGATCGAAGAGCATATAGCGGGAATCCCCGGAGATGATTTTATCAAAAACAATTTAAAAAATTGTTCACCGGCCGAGCAAGCCCAAATCGCCAAAGAATACGTTAAGTTTAATGAACGGAGTATGATACGGTTGTTGGGCGATATGCGGGCCTATAATTATGTCATTGTGCCGACCCATGATTTTGATCAGGTGATTTATAAGATTCGAGCGATTGACTTTGATCAGCAGTCGTTTGAGGGCAAGCTATCGGTGTACCGCCCCCAGTTTTTTAAAGAAAACTTTCCCATCA
>RFYP01000143.1 GCA_009921175.1 Flavobacteriia bacterium
AAGACCAAAAAGTAATTTTGGTAGGGCACAGTTTCAATGGAATAACCATCAGCCAAGTAGCCGAATTGCGGCCTAAAAAAATTAAATCCTTGGTTTATTTGACCGCATTTTTGCTGCCCAATGGCGGTTCATTTTTTAAAGCCGTAAGCGGTGTTAGCGGCTCACAGGCGGTAGAAAATTTTTATATGTCCGAGGACCAGACTTATGCGTTGGTAGCCGAAGATACGCTTCACAGTGCTTTTGCACACGACATCAGCGTATCGGAATTTAACAACGCTAAGCCGCTGATTGTTCCCGAACCCGCTGCACCATTGGCCTATGAACTCAAGCTAAGTGCCAAAAATTTTGGAAAGCTCCCAAAATATTACATTGAGTGCACCGAAGATCGGGCGATACCAATAGCCGTTCAAAGAGCCATGTATAAGGATCAAGTTGTCGAGTCGTATAGCCTAAAAAGCAGTCATACACCCAACTTTTCGCAACCCAAGAAATTGGCAAAATTGTTGGTGAAAATTTCAAAAAAGCATTAATCGATTTTTGACGCTCACCCAAACTCCGAAATGCCTTTTCGGAGTTTTTTTTGTCTAAAAAAAGCATAAATTGGGATAAATAAACCACTATATGAAAATCACAAAGCTGCTCCTAGGACTATGTTTGCTGTTTGTCTACTGCCAACCACCGATAGAAAAAACCACGCCACCCAACATCATTTACATCTTGGCCGATGATTTGGGCTATGGCGAACTTGGAATCTATGGACAACAAAAAATCCAAACGCCCCATATAGATGCTTTGGCCCGAAGTGGAATGCGTTTTAGTCAACACTACTCTGGGGCGCCCGTTTGCGCACCCGCACGCTATATGTTTTTGACCGGCAAACACAGTGGTCATGCGCATATCCGTGGCAACGACGAATGGCGCGAACGCGGTGAAGTTTGGGACTACCTCAAAGCTTTTGAAGACCCCAACTTAGAAGGGCAACGCCCGATACCCAATGACACACACACCTTGGGCAATCAGCTGCAAGCAGCAGGTTATACCACGGCAATTGTCGGCAAATGGGGATTGGGAGCACCGCTTACCGAAGGCATTCCCAACCTAAAAGGATTTGATTATTTTTATGGATACAACTGCCAACGCCAAGCCCACAATTTGTACCCCGGTCATCTTTGGGAAAACCAAACAAAAGTGTTGCTTGACAATGCCTTGATCGCCCCACATATAAAACTCGATCCCAATGCAGACCCCAATGACCCCGCCAGCTATGCACAATTTGAACAAAACGATTATGCGCCAAAATTGATGCACGACAAGGCGCTCAATTTTATCAAAGAAAATAAAGAAAAGCCCTTTTTCTTATACTACGCATCCCCACTACCGCATTTGCCCCTACAGGCCCCAAAAGAATATGTAGCACGGTATCAAAAAATATTTGAAGACGACCCACCCTATACCGGAGACAAGGGCTATTTTCCCAATTATAGCCCCCGCGCTACCTATGCGGCAATGATCAGCTATCTCGACGATCAGGTAGGCGAATTGGTAGCCCTACTCAAAGAACTGGACGTGTACGACAATACCCTTATTGTGTTTACTAGTGACAACGGCCCCACATACACCGGCGGTGTAGATTTTGATTTTTTTGAAAGTGCCGGCCCTCTATCCAATGGCTATGGCCGTACCAAGGGTTTTGTCTATGAAGGAGGCATTCGGGTGCCTTTTATAGCCAGTTGGCCGGGCAAAATTGCCCCGGACAGCCAAAACGATCACCCCAGTACGTTTTATGATATGATGTCCACCTTTAGCGAAATTGCAGGGATAGCCCCCCCTAAAGATACCGATGGCATCAGTTTTGCCAATGCCTTGTTTCAAAAGCCACAACAACAGCACGAATTTCTCTACTGGGAATTTCCGAGTTATACAGGTCAGCAAGCCGTACGAATGGGCCCTTGGAAAGGGGTACGAAAAAACCTTTTAAAGGGCCAACTCGAAATCGAGCTGTATAACCTGGATAGCGACCCTCAAGAAACTCAAAATCTTGCCTACAAATACCCCAATATTGTAGCTGCGCTGGAGGCTATAATGCAGCGTGAACATCAACCAGCTACGATCGAACGTTTTAAAATGGAGGCTTTGGGAGACAACTAAGTTTTTACCCTTGTCGCGGTCATTGAGCACGTCGAAATGACCCCCAACTGTTAAAGTCCCCGCTTCGCTTTTGGCCTGCCACTTTTTTTAATACTTTAGAAAAACAACAGCCCCCAAGTCTGTTCTACGATCATAAAAACCTACCCGCTATGCTAACATAGCAAGCTTTTTTATAAATTTTTTCCGGTTTTGGTACGTGTTTTTCTGATAAAACAGGGATAAAAAAAAGACCCCAACATTGGTGTTGGGGTCTTAAAGAAGGCGGCGACATACTCTCCCACCAAGTGGCAGTACCATCTGCGCAAATAGGCTTA
>RFYP01000144.1 GCA_009921175.1 Flavobacteriia bacterium
CAATTCATGATACCGCCCAACAGGTTAAAGGTATTTTTAAAACCGTATTGCGCCATGACCTGACAAGCCCGTGCACTACGCGCTCCCGAGCGGCAGTAAACAAAATAGGCTTTGTCTTGATTACGGGCATTTAAGCCGGCCACAAAGGCTGGCGCATCGTTGATGTCCAACAGCGTAGCTTGGGGGATATGCCCCTCCTCGTATTCATCGGGAGTGCGTACATCGAGTATTTCAAAATCGTTAAAGTCCGCTTGTTGGTCGATCCATTGTTGTTGTTGCAGGTCCATTGTATCTTTTTTTCAAATGTACTGCCTCCCTTTTTTTCTTCAAAAAATTTGCCCACAATTTAAATGGCTTTATATTTGTATCTACAACTGTTGTCGATACAACTATGGAAAATTGGGCCAAAAAGTCGGTCATTAATCTTATACGTGCAGCCCATCGGGTCGAAGAGCAACTCCATGCTTGTTTACGCGAGTATGCCTTGACCGTTCCCCAGTTTAATGTGTTACGTATTTTAAGGGGCCAAAAAGAACAGCCCGTCTCCCTGGCAACGGTACAAGACCGTATGGTTAAAAAAATGAGCAACACCAGCCGACTGATTGACAAACTGATCGACAAACAACTGGTGTCGCGAAAAATTTGCCCCGACAATCGCCGTAAAGTTGACATTTGCATCACCCCCAAGGGCTTGGATTTGCTGCAAAAACTCGACCCCATTATCGATACGACCGAAAAACAAATCATTGCAGGAATGCCCGCAAACGATATTCAAATGCTGAACAATTTGCTCCAAAAATTTTCTAATCAACACTAATTAATTTTAATCACTATGAAAAAGTTTACACTTCTTTTAACCGCTATCGCGAGCTTACACACTGCTGTGTATGCACAAACCACTACCGTAGATGCAGCCAACAGTAGCATTCACTGGTTGGGTAAAAAATTTACCGGCCAGCACGAAGGCTTTGTCCAACTCAAATCGGGTTCCTTAACCATGGAAAATGGTCAATTGACCGGAGGCCGTTTTGTCGTTGACATGAACACCCTCTACTCCACCGACCTAGAAGGTGAGTACAAAGGCAAACTCGAAGGACACCTTAAATCGGACGATTTCTTTGGCGTAGCCCAACATCCTGAGGCTATCCTAACCATCAATGAGGCTACCCCCAAAGGAGAAGGGGTTTATACCGTAAACGGGGCGTTTACCATCAAGGGTATCACCCAACCCACTAGCTTTGACATGACCCTCAGCGCAGATCAGGCAACAGCCAAAGTCATCATCGACCGTTCTAAGTTTAACATTCGTTTTCGTTCTAGCTCCTTTTTTGAAAATTTGGGAGACACCGTTATCTATGACGATTTTGAATTGGACGTCACCCTAAAATTATAAGACAGCGGGCGGGAAAACTTGGGAAAAATTAGCTATGAAAAACGAACTTTTCTTTCCCGCCTGTATTTTCTAAAATTTCTATTTGTGTTTATCCCACAAGACTGCTATATTTGGAACATGAATTTTAGTAAAACAAACAACTGGTGGTGGAAAACGATGCAACCCTAAGCACGTGAGAAACACCTATATACTTATAAAGGCTTGTCATCACGACAGGCCTTTTTTAATGCACTACAAATGATGGAATCCTACCGTATTACAACCCATTCCAAACGCATCCTAGCCGATACCCTTACACCTGTGAGTGTGTACCTTAAATTGCGGGATCATTTTCCCAACAGCCTCTTGCTAGAGAGCAGTGATTACCACGCCAACGACAACAGTTTTTCCTATATCTGTTGCCAGCCTATCGCGAGTATAATGGTAAAAGAGGGGCAACTTATCCAAAATTTTCCCGACGGAAAAACCACCACTACTCCCCTAGCGGCTACCGATTATTTGGCCGAAAAAATCACCGCTTTTGCCCAACGCTTTGACTGTGATACAGGTTCTCATAAATTCATACAAAATGGCCTGTTTGGTTACCTGGCCCACGATGTCGTTCAGTATTTTGAGTCGGTCAAAATCGCCAAAAAAGAAGACGACCTCGCCATTCCCGATCTCTACTATGCCGTGTATAAAAACATCATCGCCATCAACCATTTTAACAACGAGGCCTACCTGTTTTGCCACAGCTACCAAACCCCCTCCAATCTGGATGAAATCGAACAGTTAATCGCCCGAAAAAGCTTTTCAGGTTATTCCTTCCAGACCACAGGAGACAAGCATTCCAAACTCAGCGATGAGGACTACCGCCAATTGGTGCGCCAGGCCAAGGCGCATTGTCAGCGGGGGGATGTGTTTCAACTGGTGCTTTCCAGACGCTTTTCACGAAGGTTTAGCGGCGATGAATTTAATGTCTATCGGGCCCTACGAACGGTCAACCCCTCGCCCTATTTATTTTACTTTGATTATGGCGATTTTAAAATCTTTGGCAGTTCGCCCGAGGCCCAGCTAATTGTCCAAAA
>RFYP01000145.1 GCA_009921175.1 Flavobacteriia bacterium
AAACGTAATGGATACTGCGCGCTCACAAAATTCAACGATTAAAATTTACATTTCATTAGCCGGGGGATGGTTGTCAGACGAAGAGGCCGAGACGTGGAAAACTTTTCTAGCAAGCCCAGCGGATAGGTCAATTTTGGTTGACAAAATAGTTTCCTATGTGCTTGAACATAATTTTGATGGAGTTGATGTGGATTTAGAGTGGAGTCATGTTACTGCCGGTTACAGTGATTTTATACTTGAGCTTAGCGGCGCACTTAAAGATCAATCAAAAGGAATTACCGCCGCTTACCCCTCAGAAACCCTATATGATCATGTAAATGCAGCAGCGCTCAATGCGTTAGACTTTATAAACATAATGGCCTACGACTATTCTGGCCCATGGAACCCCGCGGCTCCGGGTCAACACAGTTCATACAACCACGCTCAAAGAGGCGTCAACTACTGGAAAAACACTATAGGCATAGATCCTTCTAAACTTACATTAGGGGTTCCCTTTTATGGTTATGATTTTCTAAATTCAACGACGGCTGAATCATTTACCTACGGAGCAATGGTTGCTTCAAATGTTTCAAACTCCGAAAAAGATAATGTAGGAAATAAGTACTATAATGGCAGACCAACGATCGCAAGCAAAGTTAAATTAGCCGCTCAAAATTTGAGCGGAATAATGATTTGGGAGCTTGGACAAGATTCATTTTCAACCTATTCTTTACTAGAAACCATACACAAAACCTATACAGACCTAGGTGTTGAAACTACTGGTCTTTGTGGAAATTGATGGGCCGTTATTTCTTTTTAGTTAAGTAGCAGCTTACTACCCCTCCCTTTGAGGTGATGGTGTTTAGATAAAATTTTCCCGAAGCGCGTTTTATAATTCTTTAGAAAACAATAAGTCCGAGGGCCAAGTAGTGTTGTTTAGCTCTGGCAATATGGAGACCAGCACCAAACGATTAACTTAAACTGCCGTCGCCTCAAAGTCCACAAAGGGATTTACGTTCTGACGGTTTAACCAACGCGCTTGCTCTTCTGGGTCTAATGCAACGGGCATTCTTAATTTGCTGTTGTGAATTTTCTCCATGATTCCTTGAGCTTGAGTAGTTACGATACTGCAGCTTTCTACGATTTCACCGGTGGCGGTATCGACCCATTCGTCATAAAGACCCGCAAAGGCAAAAAAGCCCAACGGAGGAAAGGTCAACAGGTGTTTTTGCTTACGCCTCCCCTTGGGGTCCAACCATTGCCATTCGTAAAAACCATCTGTATAGATCACACAGCGTTTGGCCTCCCGAAAAGAGGGTTTTTCGTGCAGGGTTTCGAGTCGGGCATTTAGCGTATATTTTTTGATTTCATCCGATTTTGCCCAGCGGGGAATAAGTCCCCAGCGAAGGGATTCAAGCCGATGCGGGGCCGAGGCTTTGGTTGCCGAAACCAGCGGAAAATCAAAACCATTATAGACCCCCCTTAAGGGTGTCCCCTCAAGTTTACTGTTTGCAAAATGCGCAACAGATTGCGTTTGTTGAAAATGAAAACACATTCCTTTCCCGTGAAAGCGTTTACTCGTAGACCAAAGGGTAACCCCTTAATCTATCCTATACAAAACCTTAGTCGTCGAGTTTTAAAATCTCTGCGACCTGGTGACGTAAATCATCCCAATGCGCCTTGGCCACACCCTTGGAAGACTTGCGTTTGCTGTTGGTCCATTTATAAATACGCTGTAACTCGGTTCGTGCAGCAGCACGTATATCAGACTGACTTGCATCGATGGCGGTATAAGACCCATATCGTCTCTGGTTGGCACTGAGTTGTTGCTCTTCATAAAGCAAATAGGCCAAACGCTCCACATGCGCGCGTTGCAAGTTACGGCGAAAGGTGTCAGGTGTTCTACCTTGGTTGATCTCACGCCAGAGTCCATCGCTCAGATCAGCCATCATAGCAAATAAACCATAAGCCGACGTCCCATTGAGTGTTTCATTTTCAATTACCCGAGCCAAGCGGTCAAAACTCAACACATTGTTAAGCGCACGCTCTTGTAGGCCCCGTATTTTTTCTAACGTGCCATCGGCTTTGATTTTTGAAATAATCCCCTGGTCAATCAACCAAGTAGGTGTTGTAAAGAGTTGTTGTTGTAAAAAAGCCAGGCTTTCTTGTTGACGGGATTTGGCCACCGGCGAAAAAACAGGACCTGCTTGTTCGTAGGTTTTGTTGTATTGATAGACCCCACCAATATTGGCGGTTACATGCCCCATATAGCGGTTAAACTGACTGAATACTTGCTCGTAGAGGGCCTCTAGATCATCGTAGTTTTTGCCATCCTCATAGGTCCATTCGGTCAAACGAGGGACGATGCGTTTTAGGTTGGCAATTCCATAGTTACTGGCTTTGATAGCATCATCACCCAGGTCTTCGGTTTGAGATGAGGGATCGACAACTGGTCGCTGCTGGCGACCAAAGCGGTACATA
>RFYP01000146.1 GCA_009921175.1 Flavobacteriia bacterium
AATTCATAACTCTCTACTGCATCACATCCGTTAATTATAACTTCTAAAGTGTACGTTCCAGTAGATAAATCCTCAAGGCTTGGGCCGGTTCCGATTTCATTTCCTCCAATATCTTTCCATAAATATTCATAATTCAAGTTTTTATTTTCAACAAGGTTTTCTAATACTAATGTACTAGTAACATTAGAGGTGACATTCAAATTTGAAATTGTAAATGAAATTCCCGGAGTATCTGAAATAATTTGCAATACTGGTGGAGATGCACCACTTAATACATTTGCTGTTACATCAACATTTGAAGAGTTGGAACCAAAATTAATTTTATCTGCTAATTCTTGAAGAATAGTAGATGTGCTTGCTCCAGCTGGAACAGTCGCAATAAAAGTATTACCATCTATATTTATCTGAATTGTATCTCCAGCGTTTAAAGAAGCACTAGCAGTTAATGTTATGTTGTCAATTTGCTGAACAGCTAATTGACCACCCGAAATTCTTTTTTCAAATTCTATGGTTGGACTTACTGGGATAATAATTGACCCATCATTACCGCCAAAACATGTTACATCTATAACATCATTATTTTGAATGAAATTTTGATTTACAACCGGTCTAGAGGCCACTTGAATAATACCATTAAATGTTTTTGACTCTTGACATGTAAACGGACTTTCTATAATTACATTATAATAAAATAAAGTTGATTCGATAATTGGCTGATCAGGTGTTGTACTACCACTTATTTGCCATGTAGTAGAGTTAATTCTACTAACATTAACATTAGGTAATGAGTTGGAAGAGGTCCATTCTAATGAAACATCTAGTCCAAATGTAGTAGCACCTTGAATTGTAAATGTTATTGGCACTATTTCATCACCAGAACAAATTAAATCATCCGCAGTTTGGTACAACAAAGTACTCGAAATAACATCATAAGTTATCTCAGGATATACTATTATAGTTCCCGAAATTGAATCTGTTCTACACGAATTTCCAGATGTAGTAATGGTATAAGTGTATTGTTTAGTTGTAGTAGAAGTCCCAGAATTAGCTATACCAGAAAGAATAACAGATGTGCCACTAGTAGTAAATGTCAACTGTGGATTATTACCACCTAACCATGAGATGTCAGCATCATAAGCTCCACCATCCAGATCGAATGTAATGGAAGCTATTGAAGATCCACTACATACAGATTGACTAGGATCCCCTGCAGAAGTATTTGAAATTTGAATAAAATGTCTAGGTTCTATTACTATAGTTCCTGAGATTGTGGACTCACCACAACCATTTCCATTATTTTCAGTAGTGATTATATATGGATAAGTGGTAGTAGTTGTAATGTTGGTGTCAGGAGTACCGGATAATGTAATTGTCACACCAGCTGTAAAGGCTAGTATAGCGCCTGGTGCAGGATTAAAGTCAATCCCGTTAGGTCTTCCATTAGTCCATTGTACAGAATAATTTGATGCTCCACCACTTATAAAGAAAGTGGTTGAATCTAGAGCTTCTAAATCACATATATTTTGATTAAGTGTTGCATTAGAAGATGTTAACTCTATTGTAGATGCTGGATTAATCTCAATTGTAACACTATCTGTCGAAGTAGTACAATCAAAATTACCTAAAGTCGTAACACCTATAGTGTATGATTGGGTAGTTGTTAATATAGTTGTTGGAGTACCTGTTAAAGATAAAGTTCCTCTTACCGGTACATAATCTGTAACTGATAGGTTTATATTCGTGTCATCCGGATCTGAACTTCTTACATTATTAACATCATACGTGTCATAAACCTGTACATAGAATACATAATCTAAATCGTTGGCTGTGAAAGTAATTACATCACCTGTACTACTTACTGTAACACTTGGATCATTGATTAATGAAGCTATGCCTGTAGCTATATCTGTCGCTGACTCTACTCCACTTGTCAGATAATCATACGTTCTAGATGAACCATCATCCTCTACTATAACTATAGTAACACGCTCATTTGCCGCAGTAGATGTGCCTGTTACTGTAACCTCGACTGTCGGAGTTGTCAAATAAGTATACGAAGGACTTAAGCCATTAGGGATTACACTTGTTGGTGTAAATATTAGGTTTGATAAGCCTTCAAAATTGAAGTCTAAATCAACAAATTCACCAAAACAATAGGATGCATTCCCTGGTACTAAGGTGATTAAATTATCCTCCGATGGATGAACTGTAATTGAACCTTCTATACTATTTTCAGCTCCACAATTAATGTTACCAGCAGAAGTTATTGTATAATAGTAAACCTCTGTATACGTCCTATTGGTGTTTACAGTTCCTGATAACGTAACCGTTGATGTACCTCCTAATGCACCCGGAGGTGATGAAAGTGTTAAATCTATATCTGTTGGATCATCATTTATAGGATCTCGTGGATACCAACTTATCGTATA
>RFYP01000147.1 GCA_009921175.1 Flavobacteriia bacterium
GCGCTTTCGTTATGGCTATGAAACTATAGGAATTCCTGGGGTAGTTGCGGGCTTAATCAAATTGCATCAAGAGGGCGGTCTGTTGCCCCTAAAAACTGTCATGCAACCGGCCATCGATTTGGCCGAACAGGGTTTTGAACTCTTGCCCGGAGAGGCACAACGTCAGGCAATGGCACGGGACCAACTGCTCGAATTTGACGGTTCGCGTCAGTATTTTTTAGATGAAAATCAAGCCAGTCGTTTGGCCGGAAACCAATGGATACAAAAGGATTTAGCCAACACCTTGCAGCGAATAGCAGACCTTGGACATGCGGGTTTTTATGAAGGAGAAACTGCCCAACGCATGGTAGAAGATATTCAATCCAAAGGCGGTATTCTTAGTTTGGAGGATCTTAAAAACTACCGAGCATTAACCTCAAAAGTGCTTCAGGGAAGCTATCATGGTATCGATATCTACGGGTTGTACTTACCCTCATTTGGCGCAATTAGCATTCAAATTCTTCAACTGATGGAAGCCTTAGAATCCCAAGAAACTCTTGGAGATCATTGGCCTTATATGATAGGGTTGGCCACGGCCAAGGCCTATAGCTACCGAAGTCATCAAACCCATGAAGATTCATTAAGGGTTATTTTGTCCAAGGACAAAGCCAATCAATGGGCCAAGTCCATTTTACAGGAAACGCCTCAAACCGTTTTATTGCCCGAGCAGCTCCCCGAGTCTTGGGTTGCCGCTATGGGACATACCACCCACCTGACTTCAGCCGACCGTTGGGGAAATATCGTTTCACTCACCCAAACCATAGGTCCTAATATGGGATCGAAGGTGGCCACTCCCGGTCTAGGGTTTCTATATGCCGTGACTTTAGGGGGGTATTTGGGGAACTATAAGCCCGGAGACCGAGCCGCTTCCCATATCAGTCCTATAATAGCCCTAAAAGACAAAAAACCCCTAATGGCGCTAGGGGCGGCGGGTGGAAGCCGAATTCCCCCTGCGGTGACTCAGACCTTTCATCGTTATTTCCGCCAACAAATCTCCCTAGAAGATGCCCTAGCCGCTCCTCGTGTATATCCCGATGCAGATACTTTACTTTTGGAAGCTCATCCCGGTCTTTTGTGGAAACCAGCCGAAATTGAATTTTTGGACAAAAAAGGACAGGCGTATAAACGCATCGAATCTCCGGCGCGTTTTGGTCGAGTACATGGCATTGCCTTGGACACCTTAACGAATAAATGGAAGGCTGCCGCTGACCCCGATTGGGAGGGTACGGCTAAAGACTAGAGGCCGTTTGAACAATTGATTTTAGCAATTCTTCGCAGTGCTCTAGGGTGGTTCTTGAATTCATGAAAACAACCCTTAGGTATCGCTCTCCCTGAATTTCACAACTGGTCAGGTAAACGTCCCCTTTGTTGATCAACGCATAACGGAGGGCCAGCTGTTGATGGAGGTGTTGCTCCATTTGGGTGTATTGAAAACAAAGAATGTTTGATTCAGTGGCAAAGGGACAATGAAAATCAGGGCGGTTTTGGAGAAGCTGGTAAAAAGCGTGGGTCACGGCAAACGTAGTATCGATAAACCGGGTCAACCCTTGTTCACCGTGAAGGGCAAAACTCCAAAAAAACTTGGTCCCCAATGCAGATTTGGTACATTCTATGGTATAGGGCATACTGTCCATCCCAACGACATCATTTTCGTGGAAAACATAACTTCCTTTTTGCTGAAAAGCACTGCGTTGATGTATTCCTTTTTTAAAAAGGACCGCCGTACAAAGCGCCGGAACACGCATCATTTTGTGGGCGTCCCAAATCACGGAGTCGGCCTGGGTGATACCGTCCAATTTTGATCGATGTATGGGAGAAAGTAGGGCTGCTGCTCCATGTGCACCGTCAACATGATACCACAGGCCGTGTTTTTGGCAAAAATCGCCTATGGCCATTAGGTTATCGTACAAGCCAGTAGAGGTTGCACAGGCATTGGCCACAACGGCCATGACCCTTTTACCGCTATTTTTGATTTCACTGTAAATAGATTCCAGGGCATCCACCTTCATTTTTTCGTTGGCCAAAACCGGTACCGGTACAAAGGCTTTTTTGCCCAAGCCCATGAGGCTAATCGCACGTCCAATGGAGTAATGACTACTGGCCGGTCCTAAGACAACGAGGTCGTTGGGATTTCCTTCGTTCCAGGCTTCAGGGGCTATGGCTGCACGAGCTGCCGCCAAGGCCGATAGGTTGGCAACCGAACCCCCGTGGGTCAAAAATCCAGAACCTCCTTCGCTTTGTAATTTAAAATCGTATAAATCGGTTCCGGTAAACCAGTCGAGTTTTTGAAGCAGGTAATTGATCATCACTCCCTCAAGTGTCGCCCCTGC
>RFYP01000148.1 GCA_009921175.1 Flavobacteriia bacterium
TTTTTTAATATATTTAAACAGTTTAAATTCAATTTGGTTTCTAACGCCTCTGCAGTTTACTTCCATAAGTCAAATTCTAAAATCCTAAAGCAGAGGCGTTTTCTTTTAACTTTTGAAAAACAGCTGAACATAAATTTCTTTATGCCTCCTTGATATAATGTACAGTAGAAGTGTCTTAACCCAAAATCATTCCGGCGATGGCGGCTGACATCAGCGATACCAGCGAGCCCGCGAGCATGGCTTTTAATCCCAACTCAGTAAGGGTTTTTCTTATTTTGGGAGCAATGATACCGATCCCCCCAATTTGGATACCTATCGAGGCAAAATTGGCAAATCCACAGAGCATATAGGTGGCCATAATGACCGATTTTTGGAAACCAAAATGGACTCCCGATGCAGCATTTTTCAAGTCGGCTAATTGGGTGTAACCCACAAATTCACTGGCAACGAGTTTAACGCCCAAAAGCTGACCGGCCAGGGCAATATCTTCTTTGGCAAAACCGACCAACCACATCAAAGGCGAAAAGAGATAGCCCAAGATCAATTCAAAACTTAGCGCGTCATAAGGCGTATGTTGGGCGATCCAATCGTTGATGCCAATCCATCCGCCTACGCCCGATAAGATGCCGTTAAGCAAGGCGATCAAGGCGATAAATACTAAGAGCATTGCCCCGACATTGACAGCCATTTTGATCCCCTCTCCGGTACCGTTGGAAATGGCGGTCAACAAATTAGCGCCGATTTTATCTTTGGCAATCGTCACCTCGGTATTGATTTTTTCGGTTTGCGGGTAAATAATCTTAGAAATCACTACCGCCCCAGGCGCTGCCATGACCGATGCGGCCAACAAACTTTTGGCAAATTCCAAACGCTGTACCGGATCACTGCCTCCCAAAAACCCGATATAGGCTCCCAAGACACTACCGGCTACGGTGGCCATACCGCCCACCATGACCAAAAAGATTTCTGACCGATTCATTTTCTCCAAATAGGCCTTGATCAGCAGCGGTGCTTCGGTTTGCCCCAAAAAGATATTTCCGGCAACTGAAAGGCTTTCAGCCCCTGAAATTTTAAGCAACTTGGTCAAGCCCCAAGCAAGCAAGCCCACCAACTTTTGAATGACTCCGAAATAGTAAAGAATGGACGTTAGGGCCGAAAAAAAGATGATGACCGGTAAGGCCTGAAAAAGAAAAATAAACCCGTATTTATCGACATTGCCAAATTCACCCAACAGCATGGAGGTTCCGGCACCGGTATATTCTAAGATATTGACAAAAAAATTCCCGAAAGTCTCAAAGACTTTGGTGATCACGCCCACCTTTAATACCCCCAAGGCGATGACCAACTGAAGCAGTAGCCCAAGCCCTACCGTTTTCCATTGAATTTGTTTGCGGTTGGCACTGAGCAGATAGGCAATAAAAAGTAAGACCAACATGCCCATTAGGCCTCTCCCGACACTTTCGATGGACATTCCCTGATTTGATATTAGTTCCATAAGATAAAATCAAATATAGCAAACCTTTTTAAGGCGCATTTTAGAAAATAGAATTAATGCCAACATCGTGGCTGGGGCATCAAAAATCTTCCGCCAACACCCGTTCAATCACCTCTTTAGCGGTCATCAATTTGATTTTATGCACAGCATCTCTGTATTGCCCTTTTTCAATACGCTGGTTAAGATGGTCGAGTAATTCTTGTGCAGAGATATTTTTGCTCATGGTTAAAATTGCATGGGTACTTCGATTAACAAAATACGGCTATTGGCTTCGGCAGCG
This sequence comes from Flavobacteriia bacterium, assembly GCA_009921175.1. Taxonomy (GTDB): domain Bacteria; phylum Bacteroidota; class Bacteroidia; order Flavobacteriales; family Flavobacteriaceae; genus RFYP01. Next base: position 1,776 of record RFYP01000148.1, read on the forward strand.
ACCGAAAAAGAGTCGGCTTCCGATATCCCTAGGGCGTCTCGCTCGTTTAGGGTTTGACCTCCAAGACTCGCTGAGCCTTCAATCACAAAGACATATACACCGTTGCCCTCTTTTTTTATTGTGTATTCTTCTTGGGTTGCGGTGTCAAAATCGCCGAGATAAAACCAACTGTCCTGGTGAATCCATACCCCAGCATCGTCGGGATTAGGCGATAGGATTTGGTAAAATTGGTTGGGGGTTTGAAGATTCCGAATGGACATTTGTTCATAGCGGGGTTCGACCTCTTTTTTATTGGGAAAAATCCAAATTTGAAGCAAGTTAATCGGTAAATCGGGATTGTGGTTAAACTCGCTGTGGTAGATTCCTGTTCCGGCACTAATGACTTGTACATCTCCGGCCTTGATCACTCCGTGGCAACCCATACTGTCTTTGTGTTCCAGGTCGCCCTCTAGGGGGATGGTTATGATTTCCATATTGTCGTGAGGGTGCGAACCAAAACCCATTCCTGGCGCGACAATGTCGTCGTTCAATACCCGTAACGCACCAAAATGGATGCGCTCCGGATC
>RFYP01000149.1 GCA_009921175.1 Flavobacteriia bacterium
GGTGTTCACTGTCCGAATACAGAGGACCGGTGACGCCAACCACCAGGTGATTGGGGTCGTCGGGATGCACGAGGATTTTGCCGATATGATGGCTGCCTTCCAAACCATGGGTGGTCCAGGAGGCCCCGTTATCGGTTGTCTTAAGCAGTCCCATACCGGCATAGGAAGAACGTGAAGCGTTGTTTTCACCGGTGCCCACCCAGAGGGTACGACTGGGCCAGTGCATGGCCAGTTCACCAATATTTTGAGTGGGGGCATTGTCCATAATGGGGTCAAAACTGATCCCGTTGTCTTGGGTATGCCAGACCCCTCCTGAGGCATAGGCAACATAAAATTCGGTGGGTTGCTGAGGGTTGACCGCCAGGGCGACCACCCGCCCACTCATCACCGCCGGACCGATGGCTTTAAAGGGGATGTTTTTGACCCGAGAGTCTTGCTTAAGGCTTTGTTGTTGGGCAACCGCTTCACCTAAAGTGGCGGGGCTTGAGGGATTCGGCTGGGCTATGACAGCCGCCGAAAAGAAAAGGAGAATGACCGTTTTTTTCCACATAATATTTAAATTCTTAGTAGGGGAAATTACGAAAAAAGTATCTTAGTGGTGCTTAAATTAAACAAGATGCGATATACCCCGCTTTCGGCCGCCTTTTACACCAAAAACAGAGCCAACTTCGCCGCTGCGATGGCCCCCAAAAGCCTGGCCGTTTTTAACTCAAACGATACCTACCCCATCAGTGCTGATAGTACGTTGCCTTTTGAACAACACCGTGACCTGTTTTACCTCACGGGGGTCGATCAGGAGGAAACGATTTTAATCCTTTTCCCCGATGCGGTCGAGGCCAACCACCGCGAGATCCTTTTTGTTCGTGAGACCAACCCCCATATTGCTGTATGGGAAGGGCCCAAGCTCACCAAAACCCAGGCCCAAGCATTGACCGGTATCCAAACGGTCTATTGGGTGCATGAGTTTGAAAAAGTATTTTTTGAGTTGGCCGCCCAATGTGACTGCCTGTATTTTAACAAAAACGAACACTACCGTGCCGCTGTCGAAACCGAAACCCGTGAAGACCGATTTATCGCCTGGGCCAAAAAACAGTATCCTGCGCATCAGGTGGGCAAAAGCAATCCAATTTTACAACGATTGCGCGCCGTTAAAGACCCCGAAGAAATCACCCAAATCCAAACGGCCTGTGACATCACCGAAAAGGGGTTCCGACGCATACTTTCCTTTGTGAAACCCGGCGTGTGGGAATACGAAATCGAAGCCGAATATGCCCATGCGTTTATCAAAGAGCGCTCCAAAGGCTTTGCCTATACACCCATCATCGCCTCGGGCAACAATGCCAATATTCTTCACTACATCGAAAATAAGGGCCAATGCCAAGCCGGTGATTTGCTGTTGATGGACGTGGCCGCCGAATACGGAAACTATTCCAGCGATATGACCCGGACGATTCCTGTGTTGGGCCGCTTTACGCCCCGCCAACGCGCCGTTTATGAGGCGGTTTTACGGGTGAAAAAGGCCGCAACCAAATTGCTTAAACCCGGCGTGTTATGGAAAGAATATCATCAAGAAGTAGGTGAAATAATGACGGCTGAGTTATTGATATTGAATCTTTTAGACAAAGCAGATGTACAAAATCAAACTGAAGCATTACCCGCCTATAAAAAATATTTTATGCACGGCACCTCCCACCATATGGGATTGGACACCCACGACTATGGTTTGGTCTTAGAACCCACGGCTGCCAATATGGTGTTTACCGTAGAACCGGGGATTTATATTCCCGAAGAGGGCTTTGGGGTTCGTCTCGAAGACGATGTGGTTATTCAAGCGCAGGGTGAACCCTTGAATTTGATGAAAAATATCCCCATCGAACCCGATGAAATAGAAGCCTTGATGAATGATTAATAGCTATTTGACCGCAAATTGAATCTCACTGATCAATTCCCGTTCCGGGGTGTTTGTGGGACTGTTATGGTAAATCTCTATTGGGGCTAATTTTTTGTTAGCACGAAAGATTTTTTTCTGTTTATACATCATTTGAACAGCCCAGGCATTGGCGACATGCCGATACGGTCCTTTGTGTTCTACACCATGCACTTTTGAAGCCTCCAACTGACCTTGACAAAAATCTGCAAGAAGTGCTTCGGGGTACTCGGTCACGGGTTGACAGGCACAATAATGTACTTTTTTACAGACAACATCCCATACGGGATAGATCGTAAAAGGCGGTCCATTAAGCTGCTGTGCTAGGTTTTTGTGGGCGAAAGTCATCAGTTTTTCAAAGTCCTTCTCCATATATTTTTCGATGTCAGCGGTGCTGCACTTACGGACAATCC
>RFYP01000150.1 GCA_009921175.1 Flavobacteriia bacterium
TTTTTGTAAAAAAAGAAGCGCTGAAAGACTACAAGAGTGGTGAAACCGTTGTGGTAGAACTCACCGACTGGCCAAAAAATGCGGCATCACCGTATGGAAGAATCATCAAAAGTTTAGGTAAACCCGGAGAAACCGATACCGAAATTCATGCGATTCTTTATGATTACCAACTCCCGGTAGAATTTCCTCCACACATACTAAAAGAAGCTGAAAAAATAGACCTTCGAATTTTACCCGAAGAAATAAATAAGCGAAAAGATTTTCGGGATACTCTCACCTTCACGATAGACCCAATCACTGCTAAAGATTTTGATGATGCTTTATCGTATAGAGCGCTAAAAAATGGACACTTTGAAGTAGGTGTCCATATTGCTGATGTTTCACATTATGTGCAGGAAGGCAGTGCACTCGATGATGAAGCATATGAACGAGGTACATCGGTTTATCTTGTGGATAGGGTCGTGCCGATGTTGCCCGAGATTTTATCCAACCAAGTTTGTTCTTTACGACCAAGAGAAGAAAAATATACCTTTTCGGCTGTTTTTGAACTCGATAAAAATGGAAAAGTTCATCAGGAATGGTTTGGCCGAACGGTCATCAACTCCAATCACCGTTTTTCGTACGAAGAAGCACAACATATACTAGAAACGCAACAACTCGATCTACCAGCTTCTATTTCCTTAGAAGGAAAAACTAAAAAAATAGACCAAGCAACGTTTGATGCCCTAACAATGCTTAATACGATCGGCCATAATCTAAGGGAAAAGCGGATGCAGCAAGGGGCCCTATCCTTTGATCGCGTCGAAATAAATTTTCATTTGGATGCGGATAACAATCCGGAGGGTGTATGGTTTAAAACCTCTAAAGATGCCCATAAACTGATTGAAGAATTTATGCTTTTAGCTAACCGTGCAGTGGCGATGTTTATTGGTAAAAAACTCAAGAAAACCTTTGTGTATCGCGTTCATGATGAACCAGATATGGACAAATTAGAAAACCTAAAACAGGTAGTTAAAGAATTTGGTTATCAATTTGATACACAAAGCAAATCCATAAATAAGGCAATTAACACCTTATTGCAACAAACCCACGGAAAAAAAGAACAACACCTGGTAGATACGCTGGCGCTACGGAGTATGAGCAAAGCCGCTTACACAACCCAAAACATAGGACATTATGGATTGGGGTTTGATTTTTATACCCATTTTACCTCACCCATACGCCGTTATCCCGATGTCTTAGTGCATCGGCTTTTGCAATTTTATTTGGACGGAGGAAAAAACATCGATGATGAACTACTTGAAGAGGCCTGTAAATATACCTCCCAAAGAGAGCATCTCGCCACCAAGGCCGAACGCGATTCGATTAAGTATATGCAAGTCAAATTTATGGCCGATAAAACCGGTCTTGTTTTTGATGGCCTGCTTTCGGGGGTCACTGAGCGCGGTATCTATGTAGAATTGATAGAAAATAAATGTGAGGGGATGGTATCTATCAAAACCTTGGACGAAGACTATTTTAGTTTTGATCCTCAAAAACACGCCCTAATCGGTGAACGTACAGGAATACAATACACTTTAGGTGATACCGTCAGGATAAAAGTAAAAAAGGCCGATTTGATCAAAAGACAACTGGATTTTGATCTTGTTATTGATTAAATTAGCGTAAAAACATGAAACAGCTCCTAACCCTTTTCCTTTTGACCGGTGCAACACTTTTTTCGCAACAAGATAGTTTGCCTGCTAATTCCTTACCTACCCAAACCAAAACGGTTGATTTAGGTCCATTTATCAATCTAAAAATTTATTCTGGAATAACGACCAAGTTGATACCCTCAACCGAAAACAAACTGGTCATCACCAGCGAAGACCCCAACAGTATCATATATAGACAAAAAGGGCAAACACTTAAAATTCGTATTTCACTAGCCAAATTAATTGAATTGCCCACGACTTATATCGAAATCCATTACAACCAAAAACTCGACTTGATAGATATCAGTCAAGGAAGTAGCATGGAAGCAGAAGGGATGTTTGACCAAACCAGTCTTCGCTTAAAAGTCCAGGAAGGCTCTCAATTTACCGGGGCATTTAAGGTTTTAAAGCTCACCTCATTGGTTGCCTCAGGTGGGCAAGCTTTTTTGTCCGGCACAGCAGACAGTCATGATCTGAGGGTCAACAGCGGCGGAACCTGTGAAGCCGAAACCTTGGTTACAGAACAATCTCTGGTCAATGTGACTGCAGGAGGCGTTGCCTATGTAAATGCTACGGGATTGATGGATGCCACGGTTACCTTTAATGGAACCATCCGTGTTTACGGAACACCGACCAAATTGATTAC
>RFYP01000016.1 GCA_009921175.1 Flavobacteriia bacterium
ACATCAATTGTTTGAGATTTGTATCCCACATAACTGACTACTAGTTTATCACCATTAGATGCTGCTATGGTAAAATTACCGTCAAAGTCTGAAGTGACTCCTCTTGAAGTCCCATCTACCACGACACTTGCTCCTGGTAAGGGATCTCCGTTTTCATCTGAGACAGAACCGCTAATTTGCTGAGCTGACAATGAAAAGCTAAAAGCAAATAGCGCCAATAAATAATAAAGATTTTTCATAATTTTTGTTTGTTTTTTTTGCAACTAAAAAGATTATAATTGTAGTTTTTCAACTAAAGAATGATTTTTTTAATTCGCAACATGCAATGTGAAGATAATACTTTTTTGGGGACTAATAAATTTATTAAAATTTTTCAAGGCAACAGGTATTATAGTTCTTAAGCTTCTCGACTTTAACTTCATAGAATAAATGCCCCAAAAAGTATCGAAAAAATAATTTTTTTTTGAATCTCCTGACCGAATTAATAGCTTAGCTTATCGAATGAAAAAAGTCGTCTATTTTTTGGTCAAAAACAGTTTGCGACTGTACAATGGCGTTTATTTTAGGCGGGTTCGGGTCTATGGCCTAGACCAGCTGCCCAAAAATGCAGGGATTTTGTTTTCCCCCAACCACCAATGCGCCTTTTTAGACCCCTTGATGGTCGGGTGTTATTATCCCAAACCTGTCACCTCACTTACCCGTGGCGATGTGTTTGGCGGGCCTACCCAATGGTTTTTGGATGCCTTGCAAATGTTGCCGGTTTACCGCATCCGAAACGGGTTTAGTAGCTTAAAAAAAAACGAGGTCACCTTTGAAAAATGCTATTCTATCTTGGCCAAAAAAGGCAGCGTCATGATGTTTTCTGAGGGGGCCCATCATGGAGAGTACTATCTCCAGCCCTTGTCTAAGGGCAGCAGTCGTTTGATGATTCAAGCGCAAGACAAACACCCGGACACCCCGATGTATATTGTTCCGGTGGGGATTAATTTTGGCAACCATAAGCGCCCCTTGTGCGATGTACATTTGGTTTTTGGCACCCCTATTTCAGTAAAGGAATACCGCCAACAACAAGACCCAGTAGCGGCCATCCAGGCCCTTAAAGAACGCTTAACCCTAGGGATGAAAGAAACCCTTTGGTTGCCGGAGAACGACCAGGCCTATCCGGCCAAAAAACAACAGATCCACCCGAGAAACACTTCAATGGAATTTTCTGCCCTTAAACAAAAGCTTCAAACGGATCAAGGGCTTAGGCCGCCAAAGTCTTTTCCGCGGGTTGGAGGTGTTGTAACCGCTTTGGCCAAATGGCTAAATCTACCCCCCTTTTGGGTTATCAACAAGGTGCTCATGCGCTTTGAGGACAAGGTCTTTCACGCCTCGATGAAGTATATTCTGGGGCTCTTCGTGTTTCCTCTTTGGTGGGGGTTTTTAGCGGCAATCATAGCGCCATTCACCTCGCTTAAGGCCACACTATTGTTGATGCTAACTTTAATCACGCTGTTGGTTGGTAGACAAAAATTATTGTTATTAAAAAATCAATAGACAAAAACTATAAATATACCTCTATTGAACTTTATTCTTGATTAAAAATGCTTTAATAATATATAAAAAAGTGGTTGGCTGATCACACAATAAGCTTAGGCTATTTTAAAAAAATATTTTTTGTCAGCAAATCGCTTTGTACCTTGCTGCTATGAAGAACATGATCATTATTGGTGCTGGGCCCATCGGCTTAGCTTGTGGCATTGCTGCCCAACAACAGGGGTTGTCATACAGTATTTATGATAAAGGCACCTTGGTAAACTCCATCTATCGCTATCCGCTCAATATGACCTTCTTCTCGACCTCCGATCGTCTGGAAATTGGTGAAGTACCTTTTATCTCTCAAAATGCCAAACCTACCCGTGCTGAGGCCCTTGAGTATTACCGTCGGGTGTGTTCGCACTGGAAGTTAAACCCCCATTTGTACGAAGAAATCAAAACCTTCGAAAAAACCCAAGATGGCTTTGTTTTAGGCTCCGACAAAGGCCAATACTCCACTCAAAACATTATCATCGCTACCGGTTTTTACGATCACCCCTATTTGCTAAATGTCCCGGGTGAAAACCTCCCCAAGGTCCGACATTATTACAGCGAGCCGCATCCCTACTACAACATGGATATTGTCGTAGTAGGTGCCGCCAATTCGGCAGTAGATGCCGCCCTAGAAACCTACCGCAAAGGCGCCAAAAGCGTGACCATGATTATTCGAGAAAAGCAAATTGGAGAAAATGTAAAATACTGGGCCCGCCCCGATATCGTTAACCGTATCGAAGAGGGGAGTATCAACGCTTTTTTCGAAGCAAATATCGTCGAAATTACTCCAAATACTGTCAGGTTTAATACGCCTACCAAAAGCCACGAAATCCCCAACGATTTTGTCCTGGCCATGACCGGGTATCAACCCAATTTTTCACTATTAGAAAAATTGGGGGTCCAGTTTCGCGACGATGTCGATCACACCCCTGTATATGACCCCCAGACCATGGCTTCTAACGTACCGGGTGTTTACCTTGCCGGTGTGGTCTGTGGAGGACTGAAGACCAATAAATGGTTTATAGAAAACTCACGTGAGCACGCGCAAACCATCATCCAAGCCATTAAAGATAAATTCTAGGGTGAAGATTCTTATCGTACCGGATTCGTTTAAAGAAAGCCTTAGCGCAACCCAGGCGGCTCATGCCATGGCCCGTGCTGTCCAAAAGGTGTTGCCCCAAGCATCTTTTACCCTTCTACCTTTTTCCGACGGAGGCGAAGGAGCCTTTGAATTACTTACTCAGGCCCAACAAGGTAAAACGATAGTTTGTAACACCCAAGACCCTTTAGGGCGGGCCATACGAGCACCCTATTTTTTGTTTAATGATGAAAAAACCGCATGGATTGAGTTGTCTCAGGCCTCAGGCCTCAGCTTGTTATCAGAACCAGAAAAAAACCCACTAAAAACCAATACCTATGGTACGGGAATCCAAATCCTAAACGCATTAGACCGCGGAGCCAAAAAAATCATACTTGGGCTAGGCGGTAGCGCTACACACGATATGGGTATGGGAATATTTACTGCCCTAGGGGGTAAACTATTGGACCAAAACCAACAAACAATTGTCCCGAATGGGGAAAATTTGGGAGCCATCTATAGCCTTTATGACGAATGGGATTCCCGTGTTCGCAGCACCCCCTTTGTCATGGCTTGTGATGTGACCAATCCGCTATTGGGCCCTTCGGGTGCAGCCGCGGTTTATGCCCCCCAAAAAGGGGCCAATGCCTCTATGGTTGATCAACTTGAGAACAACAGCGCTCAGCTTGCCTCTCGGATTTTGGCAACCAAAGGAAAAGAAATAACGACCTTCCCTGGCGGGGGAGCAGCTGGAGGGACTGCCGCAGGATTATCCCCTTTTTTGGATGCACAATGTCAATCCGGTTTTGACCTGCTTGCGGGTTTTTGTGGCTTGGAAGAAAAAATAAAAAAAGCCGACCTAATCCTGACCGGAGAAGGCCATTTGGATCAACAAAGTTCTTACGGCAAAGTAGTCAGCAAATTAATACACTACGCCCAAAAGGAGGCAACACCGGTTTGGGCCTACGCCGGACGCATCACGGCCACAGCAAAACAGCTCAAAAAAATGGGCCTCCAAAAAGCATTTACCATCACCCCCGATCAAATGGATTTTCAAACAGCAAAACCGCTGGCGGCAGATTTCCTTCAAAAACAAGTCGAACACTCGTTAAAAAATACCATTTAAAATGGGGATAGAAATTCTTTATATAACTGCCGCCCTGCTTTGGATTATCATAGGAACCAGTTACCTCAAATGGCATCCATTTATCGTATTGCTTACAAGCGCCCTTGGATTGGCGGTGTTGTTGGGATTGCCCTTGGATCAAATCACACCGGTCTTGGGAGGAGGTTTTGGCAATACCCTTCAAAAAATCGGCCTGCTCATCCTTTACGGCGCATGGATTGGCGCTGCCTTAGAAGCGAGTGGTGCAACGACGGCCTTGGCTCGCGGACTATTAAAAGTTCTTGTTCGACTACCGCTCCCATTTGTGGTGGGGGCCATTGGGTATTTGGTGGCTATTCCGGTTTTTTGCGATGCCGCTTTTGTGATTTTAGCCCCCCTAACCAAAAAGTTAGCCGCAGGACAAAAAGTGCTTAGAAATTCATTGACCATTGCCTTGTCCACAGGACTGTTTGCTACCCATGTACTGGTACCTCCCACACCTGGGCCGTTGGCTGCCGCGGCCAATTTGCAATTGCAAAACCTTTTTCTACTCTTTGTAATGGGTGGGCTATTTGCCCTACTGCTTATGCTTGTTGGAGCCGCCTATGCCTACTATTTGGCGGTTTCTAAAGGAATAAACCCTTCAGCAGCGGTACTGAAAGAAACCCTTTTGTCCACAGAATTTAAAAAGGGTCCTTCGTTGGTTTGGGCGCTTACCCCTCTGCTCCTCCCGATTTTATTAATGGCTCTTGCAGCCCTTGCCCCTTTTGTTTTTTCACCCAGTCTTACGAAGTATATTCAATTTTTGGGCACCCCCGAATACGCCTTATTACTGGGTGTTTTTTTTGCCTTTCTACTCTGCATTAAACAGCGGGTTGCCCGAAAGGAAGTCATCGAAAAAGGCATTGTTCAGGCATCACCCATCTTGTTAATCACCGCTATGGGGGGCGCCTTAGGCAGTGTGCTTCAGCAAGTCGATCTAACATCGATACTCCAGACGCTGTCTTTTAGTCCCAGCATGGGTATAGCACTTCCTTTTTTACTTGCTGCGCTGCTTAAAACAGCCCAGGGGTCATCTACCGTGGCGATCATCACCACCTCTTCGATGGTATTTCCACTTTTATCCGGATTGGGAATGGATAGTGAGATGGGAAAAATTTGGACGCTCTTGGCGGTTGGCACGGGCGCGATGACCGTTTCGCATGCCAACGATTCGTATTTTTGGATAGTCAGCCAAATGGGAGAACTAAATCTAAAGGAAGCCTATCGCACACATACATTCACAACCCTTTTGCAGGGAGTGGTGGGTTTTGTCCTTCTATTTGTTGCGTTTACGTGCTGGAGTATGCTCTAGACTAGTATTCGGTATAGAAAATTTCTAAACAAAGTTTTTTATCGATTTGCGCCGCTTCGGGATGTGAGCCTATTAGAACTACACCAAAAGGATTAAGGATTCCCGTAGTAGGGTATTTTATGTCGCCTCTAAGGGCATCTAGTGTAGCAGTCTTTGGGGCGATAAAATCGGTGTTTGCTCCCAAAACAACGCCCAAGGTGACGTTGGTAGAATCACGCCGTACAATATTGTTTACATGGTCAGTGATTCGAAATTTATAGGATTTTGGACGCCCGTTGTCGTCGTACTCTAACAAGCCCCCATAGATAAACTTATCGCCATTTTTTACATCGCTGTTTAAGGATTGATCTTTGACGTAGTCGTTGATGGCCATTCCTGTTTTGTAATTGTATAAGTAAAGCCGGTCGGGCAGTGAACCCCCCGTAACAGGGTCGTATGCGGGGTCTATGTTAAAGACCAAATTCGCCTCATTAATGAGCCATTTTTGATCCCGAACCCTAAAGAGTTCTTCTTCCAACGGGTCATTTTCAGGGTCAAACAACTGAATACGGGCGTGTTTTTGAGCTCCTTGAATATAGATTTTGTCTGCGGGAATTCCGGCATTACTTTGTTCGATTTGCTGGGCGATGGCCGCATCGGCAAAGGTGTTTTTTAAGGTGTTTATCTGAACACCTCCCAAGGGCATGGTGTAGGTTTTTTCGAGCCGATCTATGGTGTCGTCATTCGTGTCATCGGCCGTATCGTTGAGGTTGTAGCTGTCGTAGTTATAGGTGATTTTTATTTCTGCTTGTCCAATATCGAGCAGCATATACAGGTCGTCCGAAAAGTTTTCGGTTTGAATAATCAGCCCCCGCAAATGTTCGTTAAATTGATCTTGACTGTCCAATTCGGGTTGTCCCTCCATACGGACAAATGATTCTTGAAAGAAACGGTTGTCCAAAGGTAAACGAATCCGTGGGCTAAGCCGGGTTTCGACCTGGGTGGTTTCATCTACATCTGTTGTTTCGGGGTCGTCTTCTTGGTAGTTAAAACGCAGTTCGTCAAAATTGAGGGAATAATTGCTCTGGTGGAGCAAGGTCCCTGTAAAGCCTTCTTCTACATAGTCGCGATTGGAAAAGTAGGCTAAAGGCGTTTCAAAATTATTATAAGGGTCCAAACGACTTAAATAATAAGTGAGCTCATAGACCTTAATGTCAAACGAGGCCGCTCGGTTGCCGTACAAGGAATCAATTTGATAGACTTTATTTTCTTGATCAAATTCACTGTCTTCATCATCCGGATCCAAAATACCATCGCCATCACTGTCTGGGTCCAAAGGATTGTAGCCACTTTGGGTTTCGATAAGGTCTGAAAGTCCGTCGCCATCGGTATCACTTTGCGGATCTTCGGGGTCGCTGTCAAAGGCGTCAATAACCCCATCAGAATCACTGTCTTTAAGGTTGTTGAAAAAAGGGATTTCCAAATACGCTGCGATTACTTGTTCGTTTTCTTGGATGACTTGGATATTGTCTTCGTCCAAGGCGTCTTCACGGGCTTGGCTAAAATTACCAAAAACCGCGTTTGAGGTAAGTTGCAGCTGTGATACGATCGCAGCCTGAGCTTTTCCAAAAACAGGATGATGAATTTCGCCCAGTTGCGCCAGCGGAAGGCCATCGGCCTGTACTTTTTCGGTGGCGTCTTGATAGGCATATACCGGAACACGTACACTTTGTGTATTGAAGGCTTGCTCCTCCAATAAGTTGGCACCAACCCCATGAAAGTCTTTGTTACACGAGGCGATTGCGAGGGCAACAACTATAAGGGCACCGCTGGGTCTTAAGGCTTTTGAAAGAGGCATGGAGGATCAGCAAATTTTTTCTGTGTAGAAATTGACGTAGGCGTCTTCTTGGTGGGTGTCTGCGTATTCCAAAAGGGGCTTTTTGGTCGATTTAAGGGTTGCCAATGTTTTTTGATCGACCGCTTCGCTAGCAATCACAAAGCCGTCGGCATGGGTCGCGTTGACCTGCATCAAGTTTTCATAACTGGCTTTGGCCAAGTGATCGATACTTTCATCTTCGATTTTGTCATGGGCAATTTTGGCCTTTAGTTCTTCAGACATGGGGCCCTCAAAATCTTTGGGGTATACCGAAGTCACGAGCTTACTGTCCTGAAACAAGGGCTCGTCTTTGTAAAGCGTCTTTAGATACAGGGGAAACAATGAAGTAAACCAACCGTGCAAGTGGATAATATCAGGAGACCAATTTAGTTTTTTTACGGTTTCAATCACTCCTTTGGTAAAAAAGACCATCCGGTCGTCATTGTCATCAAACAGATTCCCTTTGTCGTCACGCAACACAGCACGGCGTTTAAAAAAATCTTCGTTATCGATAAAATATACCTGCATTCGTTCTTTGGGAATCGAAGCCACTTTGATGATTAGGGGTGTGTCCAACTCATTGATTACTAGGTTCATGCCTGATAGACGAATCACTTCATGCAGCTGATGTCGTCGCTCGTTTATCAAACCATAGCGGGGCATAAAAATTCGGGTTTGCCCCCCTTTTTCGTTTACGCATTTGGGAATTTGAAAAGAGTTGAAAGCCTGTTCAGTATTGGGCAAATAAGGAACAACCTCAGAAGATATGATTAGGACTTTTTTGTCTTTCATAATTGTGTTTTACGAAAAGTAAAAGTTTTGCGAAATTATAAATTATTATTCAGAGTTCTAGAAACTTTGTCTATTTTGCGCTGTTAATGTTTTCCTAAATGGAGGTGTTTAAAATTTACAAAAAGCTTGAAAAGCACCTAAACGACCGGGAAAATGTAGGTTTTGTTCCTACCATGGGTGCCTTACACCGCGGTCACCTTTCTTTAATAAAACGCTCCCTAGCCGATAATCCGCAAACTGTCGTCAGCATCTTTGTCAATCCCACCCAATTTGACGATGCCGCCGATTTGCAACGCTACCCCCGCACTTTAGCCAAAGACCTCGAATTGCTACAAACACTTGGAGCCAAGCTATGGGTCTATACCCCCGAAGCAGCAGACCTATATGGAGAAAGCCTAGCCGTAGGAGAATATGACTTTGGAGCACTGACCAAAACCATGGAGGGGCGGTCTAGGCACCAACATTTTGAAGGAGTTGCCACCGTGGTAGAAAAACTCTTGCGTAAAGTAGGCCCTACAAAGGCGTATTTTGGGGAAAAAGATTTTCAGCAAGTACGAGTCATAGAAACCCTTGTGGCCCAAAAAAACCTTCAAACGCAGATTATTCGCTGTCCCATAGTTCGTGAAGCCAATGGCCTGGCCATGAGCTCTCGCAACGCCCTGCTCACTACCGAAGAACGGGCACAAGCGGGACTTCTATACCAAACACTACAAGCCGCCAAAACAAAATTTAAAACACAATCCATCGACCAAATTCATCAATGGGTGCAGGATGTGTTTAATAAGAATCCCCAATTTACCCTTGATTATTTTTCGATTTGTGATGAAACACACCTTCAGGAAATCAAAAACCCAATTGGGGGCATCCCTAGAGGCTTTATTGCCGCAAAGCTGGGGAATATAAGATTGATCGACAATCTGTCTTTCTAAAATACAGTATCTTTGCCGCATGAAAATTGAAGTGGTTAAGTCCAAAATTCACCGTGTTACCGTGACCCAAGCTGACCTCAACTATATGGGGAGTATCACCATAGATCGGGATTTGATCGATGCGGCCAATTTGGTCGTAGGGGAAAAAGTACAGGTGGTCAATGTCAACAATGGTGAACGCCTGGAAACCTATGTAATCGAAGGGCAAAAAGGGTCAGGAGAAATTACCCTAAACGGCCCAGCAGCCCGAAAAGTTCAACCGGGGGACATCGTCATTATCATCAGCTATGCGCTCATGGATTTTGAAGCCGCAAAAACCTTTACCCCAACCCTGATTTTTCCCAACGAAAAGACCAATACAATTCATTAACTGTTGACCACCCTTCAAACCCTTATTAAAAAAATACTCCCCCTGGCCATTGGTGTTTTTTTTATTTGGCTTTCACTAAAGGGGACCACGCAAGAAGAACGGAATGCTATTTGGGATTCTATCGCACAGGCCAATTATGTGTATGTTGGACTTTCGGTTTTGTTTGCCATCATGAGTCATCTTTCAAGAGCCTACCGTTGGAAATACTTACTTCAGCCCTTGGGTTATCGGCCCCGTTTTATCAATAGTGTATTTACGGTAATGATTGCCTACCTGGCCAATTTGGGCGTACCCCGTTCTGGAGAAATACTTCGGGCAACCGCATTGGCGAACTATGAAAAACTCCCTTTTGAAAAAGTCTTTGGAACCGTGATCGCCGAGCGCATTGTAGACCTGGTATTTTTATTGTTTTTTATCCTACTTGCTCTAGGCGTTCAATTTGAACTGATTTGGGATTTGCTACGCCCCAAAACCATCAACTACCAAACCCTTGTTCTCCTACTTCTCGGAGGGCTTATAGTAATGACAGGAGGATGGCTTATTTTTCGTCAAAGCCAAAACCAATGGGTTCTTCGAGCCAAATCATTGATAGCGGGCTTTTTACAAGGAGTCAAAAGCATCTTGTCTATGCCCCACAAAGGATGGTTTTTGCTCCACAGCCTATTTATTTGGGCCATGTATCTGGCCATGTTTTATACCATAAAATGGGCCTTGCCCGAAACTGATGTGCTCACCTTGACCATGATAATCCCTGCCTTTGTAGCAGGGGGAATCGTAATTTCGGCTACCAACGGTGGAATAGGCATTTACCCGTTCACGGTGGCCTTGGTATTGGAAAGTTTTGGCATCAGCAACGCTACTGGATTGGCGTTTGGATGGATCATGTGGTCATCACAAACCCTGATGATTGTTGTTTTTGGGGCACTTTCTTTTTTTGCCTTACCTTTAGTCAACCGGGTTTCTTAGAAGGAAAGGAATGGGAAAAACCAAAACCAGCTTTTTTTGTCAAAACTGTGGGACTGCACACACCCAATGGCAAGGGCAATGTAACGGCTGTAAAGAATGGAACACCATCGTTGAGGAGGTGATTCAGAAGCCCACGCAAAACACCCCTTTTTCGGCCAAAAAAAGAAGCCAGACTCCCCAGTTAATCGACACCCTTAGTACCGATCACGAACAGCGTATCGACACCCAAGACCCTGAACTCAACCGGGTGTTGGGCGGTGGAATAGTCTCTGGCGCAGTAATTTTGTTAGGGGGTGAACCGGGCATCGGCAAGTCGACCTTGCTGTTGCAACTGTCCTTGGCTCTACCGGCAAAGGTACTCTATATCTCTGGCGAAGAAAGCGAAAAACAAATCAAGCTTCGTGCAGCGCGGATGCAAAAAAAGCCTTCGCAATGTTATATACTCACCGAAACCCGAACCCAATCCATTTTGCTACAACTCGAACAACAGCAACCCGAATTGGTGATCATCGACTCCATCCAAACCCTGCATAGCGACTTTGTAGAAAGTGGTGCAGGGAGTATTTCTCAAATCAAAACCTGTGCTGCCGAGTTGATTGCCTTTGCCAAACAAACCAATACCCCCATCGTGTTGGTCGGCCACATCACCAAAGAAGGAGCTTTGGCAGGGCCTAAAATTTTGGAACATATGGTTGATACGGTCTTGCAATTTGAAGGAGATCAAAACCATATGTACCGGATTTTGCGCGCGCAAAAAAACCGTTTTGGTGCGACAGCCGAAATCGGGATTTACCAAATGCAACCCGATGGACTTAAAACGGTAGCCAACCCCAGTGAAATCCTCTTATCTTCTCACGACACCAACCTTAGCGGTCATGCCGTAGCAGCTACCATTGAAGGCATACGCCCCCTGTTTGTCGAAATTCAAGCCCTAGTAAGCTCGGCAGTTTATGGGACACCCCAACGCAACAGTACCGGGTTTAATAGCAAACGACTCAATATGCTCTTAGCCGTTTTGGAGAAAAGAGCTGGATTTGCCCTAGGATCCAAAGATGTGTTTATCAATATCGCCGGAGGCATCAGCATTGATGATGCGGCACTGGACTTGGCCGTTGTGGCCGCCATACTCTCTAGTCATCACGATATCGCCTTGTCCAAAAAATGCGCGTTTGCCGCAGAGGTAGGTCTTTCGGGAGAAATCAGACCCGTAGCCAAAACCGAACAGCGTATTCGTGAAGCAGCCAAATTGGGATTCGATTCCATCCTTATTTCAAAATACGCCCAAGAGATGGCCCACCCCAAAGGGATTAAGGTCGTTTCTTTTGCCAAAATCGAAGAAGTACTCCATTTTCTTTTTGGCTAAATCGCTAAAGTTTCCTTGATAATTTACATTACTTTTACCCCAAAAACAAACCAATAGTTATGGACAAAATCATCCGACAATTTCTACAAGAAGTAGAAAACCGCAACCAAAATGAGCCCGAATTTATGCAGGCCGTAACCGAAGTTGCGGAAACGGTTATTCCTTATATTGTTCAACACGACATTTACTATGGGCAGAACATTTTGTTACGCATGGTCGAGCCCGAACGGGTAGTGTCTTTTCGTGTGCCGTGGATAGACGACAAAGAAGAAATTCAAGTCAACCGTGGCTACCGGATCGAAATGAACTCTGCCATTGGCCCATACAAGGGGGGGCTTCGTTTTCACCCGAGCGTGAATTTGAGTGTATTAAAGTTTTTGGCCTTTGAACAGGTCTTTAAAAACAGCCTTACCACCTTACCGATGGGTGGGGGTAAGGGGGGCTCCGATTTTAACCCCAAAGGGAAAACGGATACCGAAGTGATGCGTTTTTGTCAAAGTTTTATGACGGAACTCTTTCGGCACATCGGTCCCAACCGGGACGTTCCTGCCGGCGATATTGGCGTAGGAAGCCGCGAAATTGGCTACCTCTTTGGCCAATACAAAAGATTGAAAAACGAATTTACGGGCGTACTCACCGGTAAAGGGGTTTCTTGGGGAGGCTCTTTGATTCGCCCCGAAGCGACAGGCTATGGGGTGGTCTATTTTACCGAAGAAATGCTCCGCCACAAAGGCGATTCATTAGAAAATAAAAAAGTGGTGATTTCCGGTTCCGGAAACGTGGCCCAGTACGCCGCCGAAAAGTGTCTACACCTCGGCGCCAAGGTGCTCACCATGTCCGATTCTTCTGGGTTTATTCACGATCCAGATGGCATAGATGCTGAGAAGCTCGCGTTTATCATGAAACTTAAAAATGTCCAACGCGGTAGAATTTCTTCGTATGTAGAAAGCTATCCCAAGGCCCAATTTTATGCAGGGCAAACCCCCTGGTGTGTGGCCTGTGATGTTGCCTTGCCCTGTGCTACACAAAACGAACTCAATGGTGAAGACGCCAAAACCTTGGTGGACAACGGTTGTGTTTGTGTGGGTGAGGGAGCCAATATGCCTTCGACCCCCGAGGCAATTGCTGTTTTCCATAAAAGGAAAATCAGCTATGCGCCCGGTAAGGCGTCCAACGCGGGAGGTGTTGCCGTATCTGGATTGGAGATGGCCCAAAACTCGCTGCGTTACAGTTGGACCCGCGATGAGGTTGACGCCAAACTCAAAGGGATTATGGTCGACATTCACAAATCATGCCTTAAGTATGGCGACGAAAAAAACGTTGTCAACTATGTCAAAGGAGCCAATATCGCAGGATTTGTAAAAGTTGCAGACGCCATGCTTGCACAAGGGGTAGTCTAATCGACCATGCAGCTTAAGACCCGTATCATCGTTATTGGAACTATCAAATATGGTGATACGAGTCTTATTGCCCGATGCTATTCTGAGACTTTGGGGTTTCAATCCTACTTGCTGAAGGGAATTTTGTCCGCCAAAAAAACGGGATTAAAAAAGGGTTTGTTTCAGCCTTTTTCGGAGTTAGCGGCGGTGGTCTATCATCACCCGCAAAGGGAACTGCATCACATTCGTGAAGCCCAGCTAATTGCCAGTAGCCATTTTCAGCAACCCGATGTAGTACAGCAGACCATCACACTCTTTTTGGCCGAAGTGGTACAGGAGGTTTTGCAAGAAGAGGCCGAACCCAATCCGGGGCTATATGCTTTTTTGGCCTCTGCGATTCAATTTTTGGAACACAGTGCGTATAAGGCCAATTTTCATTTGAAGTTTTTAATAGAAATGACCAAGTTTATCGGCTTTTATCCCAGCGTTGACCCTACCGAAAAGGCTTATTTTGATTTAGAATCGGGAAATTTTCAAGACCAAAAACCCACCGGACCCTACTTAGAAGGGGTCACACTTTTTTATTTTAAAAGACTCTTCGGCACAAATTTTGATAAATTGCATACATTACAACTTGACAAAGACGTCAAAAAGGAATTGTTAAACGCGATTTTAAATTATTACAGCCTTCATCTTCAGCATTTTGGAAAGCCAAAGTCCTTACAGATTCTTCAAACGGTATTTGCCTAGGGTAATAGTCCTATTGCTGTGGATGGCTATGCCCGTTGTTTGGGGACAGCAGCTTAGGGTGATCGACCAAGAGACCAATACCCCTCTAGAGGGTGTTGCGCTTTTTTCGGACGACCGTACCAAAAGCACTTTGACCGATGCGCAAGGCCAGGCCGATCTTCGTGGCTTTGAAGGAGAACTAAAAATAAACCTCCAGCTCAATGGCTTCCAACCCGCTACGCTGACCTCTCTATCGGGAGCATGGGAAACACAAAATTTTTATATGGTTCCGGCAACCGAAATGTTGCAAGAGGTGATTCTTTCGGTGGCCCGAAACGAAACCCGACGTGATCAGTTGGCAGAAAAGGTCTCACTAATCACGGCGGAGGCGCTCGAAAAAACCCCCCTGCGTACCGGTGCCGATATTTTGGAATTGAGCCCGGGTGTACGGGTTCAAAAGTCTCAAGGTGGAGGAGGAAGTCCTGTTTTAAGAGGATTTGAAGCCAATCGGGTGTTATTGGTCGTTGATGGGGTGCGGATGAACAACGCCATATACCGTTCGGGACACCTTCAAAACGCCATTACCCTTGACCCCAATGTCCTTGAGCGGGTAGAAGTTGTTTTTGGCTCTTCCTCGGTAGGCTATGGTTCCGATGCCTTGGGCGGAGTAATCCATTACTACACCAAAACGCCCAAGCTCAATGCCGAAAAGCCCTTTGAAGGAAATTTTTCCAGTGCCTATAATAGCACCAACCAAGGGAGTATGAATAATTTTACTGCCCAGGTGAGCAAAGAAAAATGGGGGAGTATCAGTAGCCTAAGTTTTTCAAAATTTGGGGACATTCGTATGGGAACCCACCGGACCCACGGGTATGCAGATTGGGGGCTTACTCCTTATTTTTCGGAAAATACAAGAAGTTATTATAAAGAAACGGCCACCCGTAATCCCGACCCAGAAATTCAGAAAAACACGGGCTATGATCAATACGACTTTTTTCAAAAGTTTTTATATCAAATCAACACACAAAGCCAGTTGACCCTAAACCTTCAATATTCTACCTCTTCTGATATCGATCGCTATGACAAACTCAGCGAAGGGGATCAGGAC
This sequence comes from Flavobacteriia bacterium, assembly GCA_009921175.1. Taxonomy (GTDB): domain Bacteria; phylum Bacteroidota; class Bacteroidia; order Flavobacteriales; family Flavobacteriaceae; genus RFYP01. The sequence goes on from RFYP01000016.1 coordinate 14,601, forward strand.
GACCTTAAATTTAGCGAATGGTACTACGGCCCTCAGAATCGTTTTTTGGCCGCGGCCCAATACAAAGCATTTAAAGACCGCAAGTGGTTGCGCAAAGGAACCTTAACATTGGCTTATCAAAACATCGTCGAGTCACGAAACAAACGCAAATTTGGAAGCCTACAAAGGGACACCCAAGAAGAACAGGTCAATGTACTCAGTCTCAATGCCGATTTTGACGCCCTTCCGGCCGAAAAAATCAATGTTGCCTATGGGTTTGAAGGGACATACAATTGGGTGTATTCCCGTGGTTTTAGCCGTGTACTGTCGGTGCAAGGAAACCAAATCGTTGGCAGCGACTGGCCCTTGGCCATTCCTAGCCGATACCCCAGTAAAGGAAGCAGTATAGGGAGTTTGGCCCTCTATGCCAATGGGGTATGGGACTATACTCCCAAACTCACACTAAACGCCGGCTTAAGACTGACCCTATCGAGTCTTGATGCCGAATGGAAAAAAACAGCCCTGATTGACCCCCTCTTAACCAAAGTGACTCTAAGTTCGGAAGCCCTAACGTGGACCCTAGCCACAATCTACAAACCCAAACCCGGATGGCAACTTAATTTTATTCTCTCCAATGGATTTAAGGCTCCTAACATTGACGACATCGGGAAAATTAGAGAAAACGCCGGGGTGTTGATTGTTCCCAATTCTTTTCTCAAACCCGAATATGCCTACAATTTTGACATTGGCCTGATGCGCATGGGGCAAAACCAAAAAAACCAACTCTCTGCGCGCGGCTTTGCTACCATGATTTCACGGCATATTGTGCGCAGTGATTATATTGTTTTCTCAGACAATACCACCCCAAGTTTGGCCACCATTTTATACGATGGTGAAGAACTTCCAACCGTGGCCAACAAAAACTTGGGAAACCGTTGGGTCTATGGAAGCTCGATAGACGGGCAATATGCTTTTACTCCCGCACTGATGGCTCGGGCCAACCTGATGTATACCTTGGGCAATAAAAATGAAAAATACGGGCCATTGCCCTCAATAGCCCCCTATTTTGGATCGATTTCGCTACAGTACGAAAAAACCCGGTGGAGCTTTCGGGCCGATTACCAATTCAGTGGGGCAAAAGATCCCGATGAATACAGTTATGGAGGAGAAGATGGCCTCGAAGAAACTCCCCTACTCAATCCTACCTCAGACATTCCACGCTATGCAGGAAGCCCTGCATGGAACAGAGCAGCCGTATTTGCCAATTATGCCCCACGGCCCGATTTGACCTTTCAGTTTGGGCTTGATAATATTTTTGACACCCATTACCGCAGTTTTGCCTCTGGGGTTTCGGCCCCCGGAAGAAGCCTCCAATTGGGTCTTAGACTGAAGTTTTAAGCTATTTTTTCCAAGCCGCACTACGCTGAAGTTGCGCTAAAATGCTTATTTTCGCAACTTTAGAAAAAAGCACTTAAAACAATGGCTTTCAAGGAATATAAAGGGTTAAACTTGTCGGCAACCGCGCAGGAGGTTTTGGACTTTTGGAACCGTGAAGCGATTTTCCAAAAAACCATTACCAACCGAGAAGGGAATGCCCCCTTTATTTTTTATGAAGGACCACCTTCTGCCAATGGACTGCCGGGAATTCATCATGTGATGGCCCGCACCATAAAGGATATTTTTTGTCGCTATAAAACCCAAAAAGGGCATCAGGTACAACGCAAGGCCGGCTGGGACACCCACGGATTGCCGGTAGAATTGGGCGTCGAAAAGGAATTGGGCATCACCAAAGATGAAATCGGCAAAACATTAACCGTTACTGAATACAACGAAGCCTGTAAAAAAGCGGTCATGCGCTATACCGATGTTTGGAACAAGCTCACCGAACAAATCGGCTATTGGGTCGATATGAACGATCCCTATGTGACCTACACCCCCAAATACATCGAAAGTGTATGGTGGTTGCTGAAACAAATTCACCAAAAGGGATTGCTCTACAAAGGCTATACGATACAACCCTATTCCCCCAAAGCAGGAACGGGACTTAGCTCACACGAGTTAAACCAACCGGGGACCTATCAAGACGTGACCGACACAACGGTGACCGCCCAATTTAAAACCCTTCCAGAAACCCTTCCAAAATCCCTCCAAAAAGATACGCCTCTGTATATTCTAGCGTGGACAACCACCCCTTGGACCCTCCCTTCTAATACCGCGCTGACAGTGGGGCCCAAGATTGAGTATGTTGAGGTTTTTACCTACAACCAATACACCTTTAAGCCCTTACGTGTTTTATTGGCTAAAGCATTGGTCGCAAAGCAATTTGGCGGAAAGTTTGTCCAAGTAGATTCACTTTCAGCACTGGAAGCCTACAAGCCCCAGGAGGGAAAAATTCCCTATCTGTTAGGACAAGAAATTTTAGGGGCTTCCCTCGAAGGAATCCGCTATGAACAATTGTGGGAGGAAGCGCCTAAACCCCTTACAACCCCTGAAAATGCTTTTCGGGTTATCTTGGGAGACTTTGTCACCACCGAAGACGGGACAGGAATTGTCCATACCGCGCCCACCTTTGGCGCCGACGATGCCAAAGCCGCCAAAGAGGCTACCCCCGAGGTGCCTCCCCTATTGGTTTTGGATGAAAATCAAAATACAGCGCCCTTGGTAGATCTTCAAGGAAGATTCAGAAAAGAAGTTGGTAGCCTGGGAGGTAAGTATGTCAAAAACGAATATTACCCTGAGGGAGAGGCACCAGAGCGTTCGGTAGATGTCGAAATCGCCATTCGTCTTAAGGAAGAAAACAAAGCCTTTAAGGTTGAAAAATACGTTCACGCCTACCCCAATTGTTGGCGTACGGACAAGCCCATTCTTTATTATCCTTTGGACTCGTGGTTTATTAAAGTTACCGAAATCAAAGACCGTATGGTGGACCTCAATCAAGAGATAAACTGGAAACCTAAAGCTACAGGAGAAGGCCGATTTGGCAATTGGCTTTCCAATGCCAACGATTGGAATTTGTCGCGCTCTCGCTTTTGGGGAATACCACTCCCAATCTGGCGCTCCGAAGACGGTAAGACCGAAAAAGTCATCGGTTCTATGGCTACTTTTGTAGCAGAAATAGAAAAAGCCATCGCTGCTGGGGTACAAAAACACCATCCTTTTGAAAATTTTGTAGTGGGAGATATGGGAGCGGCCAATTATGCACAAATCGATTTGCACAAAGACACGGTCGATCAAATCACCTTGGTCGCAGACGACGGAAAAATACCGCTTTACCGCGAAAGTGATCTGATCGATGTTTGGTTTGACTCAGGGTCTATGCCCTATGCCCAGTGGCATTACCCCTTTGAAAACAAAGACAAAATTGACCAAGGCACGCATTTCCCCGCCGATTATATCGCCGAAGGAGTAGACCAGACCCGGGGTTGGTTTTATACCCTGCACGCCATCGCTACCTTGGTATTTAATAATAAAGCCTATAAAAATGTAGTTTCTAACGGCCTTGTATTGGACAAACAAGGGCAAAAAATGTCCAAAAGGTTGGGTAATGCGATAGATCCGTTTGAAATTCTGGAAAAATACGGTCCCGACGCTACACGCTGGTATATGATTGCCAACGCAAATCCTTGGGACAACCTAAAATTTGACCCCGAAGGAATTGCAGAGGTTCAACGCAAATTTTTTGGAACCCTATACAACACCTATTCTTTTTTTAGCCTCTATGCAAACATCGATGGGTTCCAGCACAAAGAAGAGACCATCCCACATCACAGTCGACCTGAGCTCGACCAATGGATACTCTCTGAGCTTTCAGGCCTTATCGAGACAGTAGATTCGGCTTATGCAGATTATGAGGCGACCAAAGCGGCACGCGCCATCGCTGATTTTGTCCAAGAGCGCTTAAGCAATTGGTATGTTCGTTTGTCACGCCGACGGTTTTGGAAAGGGAGCTATGGCCCCGATAAAGTGGCCGCCTATCAAACCCTTTATGAGTGCTTGGTGACTGTGGCCAAACTCAGTGCTCCCATCGCTCCTTTTTATGCCGATGCGTTGTACCGTGATTTAATCAAGGCCACCCAGCGCGAAGATTGCCAATCGGTTCACTTGTCAGATTTTCCTAATCCAAAGCCCGAATACCACAAACCCGAATTAGAAACCCGTATCAATAAGGCACGAATCATTACATCCTTGGCCCTTTCACTCCGAAAAAAAGAACGGATAAAAGTGCGTCAGCCCCTGCAAAAAATCATGATTCCGGTGCATAATTTGGAAGAGAAAAAAGCCCTAGAGGAAGTCGCTCCGCTGCTGTGTTCTGAAATTAATGTAAAAGACGTTGAACTGATCGACGATGCCAGTAGCATCTTGGTCAAAGAAGTCAAGCCTAACTTTAAAACCCTCGGCCCACGCTTGGGGAAATCCCTGAACTCGGTTGTCCAAGCCATCGTAAAACTTCCTACCGAACAGCTACGACAGTTAGAAGGCGGCACGGCCATTACCCTTACGGTTAATGAAAAAAAGATTACTTTAGAACCTGAAGATGTTCTTATCGGATCCAAAGACATTGAAGGATGGCAAGTAGCCAGTAGTCATGGAATTACCGTGGCCTTGGACATTAGCCTTACCGAGGAACTGGTTCAAGAAGGGATGGCGCGGGAATTGATTAATAAAATTCAAAACCTTAGAAAAGACAATGGACTAGAAGTAACAGACACCATAGTCGTTACGATGGCTCCCACCCCCCGGGTAAAAGAAGCGGTAGAAGCCAATAAGGCATACATCATGTCCGAGATTTTGGCCACTTCTTTAATGTATGATGAAACGATGAAGGAGGGACACTCAGTAACCCTCAACGAAGAACAAATACTAATAACCCTAAAAACCAATTGATATGGCAGAGGATAAAAAAGTCCGTTACACGGACAAAGAGCTGGAAGAATTTAGAGTTTTAATCGATGAAAAGATCGCCAAGGCCAAAGCTGATTTGGAGCTGTTGCGCAGCGCCTATATGAACGATGGAAATAATGGCACCGACGATACTGCACCGACTTTTAAAGCGTTTGAGGAGGGGTCAGAAACCATGTCCAAAGAAGCGAACACACAGCTGGCATTACGGCAAGAAAAATTTATTCGTGACTTAAAAAACGCCTTAATACGGATCGAAAACAAAACCTACGGTATTTGCCGTGTAACGGGTAAGTTGATCAACAAACAGCGTTTGTTTTTGGTGCCCCACGCGACCTTGAGTATCGAGGCTAAAAACATGCAGAAATAAAAACGGTTCTTCTCCATAGCCTGTTTATTTGTTTTAGTTTTTTTGCTGGAGCACAGCAGCAGTTCCGCCAATCGTGGGCGGTCGAATCTCAGCAGTTACTCGTTGTCGACTTGCCTTATGCAGGCACAATTTCGATTACGGGAGATGCACAAGTTCAAGCGATCGAAGCCCTATACCAAACCGAAGGAGAATATGCAACGGCTTTGCAACTGCACAGCCAAGTGACCGATGCCATCGTATTGCTAAAAGAACAAGCCGTACCCAATTTCGAAAACCCCAACGACAAACTCGGTGCACACAAGGTATTTGCAACCTCATTAACCCTTAGGGTGCCCAGTCATCTTGACCTAAATTTGACGGTCGATGAGGCCCAGTTGACACTTCGAGGTATCGTGGCCCAATTGACCCTAAACCAAAACGGAGGATTGTGTCGTTTGATACAATGGTCGGGCCCAGGTAAAATCAACACAACCAAAGCCGATATTGTACTTGACCTAGAAAATCTAAGTCTGCAAACCTCATCCCCTTTTCCTCAAGGCGCTCATTGCAACACACCCCAGGGAGGCCCGGTATTGCAGGTAATCACTCAGGGAGGAAGCATTCGTTGTATCGACCAATGATATTTTCTACATTTACACCTTAAACCGCCCAAGCACTGTGCATAAATTTCGACTCAAACCGCTAAACATTTCCGGAGCACTTCTTTTTATTGCACTGCTGTTGCTGCTCGATCAAGGATCCAAAATCTATATAAAACTCAACTATCCACTCACGGTATATGGGTCTCAAGCGCTGATTGATTTGGGGTTTTTTAAGCTGTTGTTTGTCGAAAACAAAGGTATGGCGATGGGTACACGGCTCAATGATTTTTTACCTTTTATTTCCGATCAAACGGCCAAATTGGTGTTAACCCTTTTTCGCTTGGTGGCGATTGTAGGTTTGGGGTATTGGCTGATTGACACCTTTAAAAAGAAAGGACCTATTCTT
>RFYP01000151.1 GCA_009921175.1 Flavobacteriia bacterium
GTCTGTGATGGGTTTTTCTACAAAGGTCAGGAAGTCGCTATTGTCGGAGGGGGTGACACCGCTGCCGAAGAAGCTACCTATCTGGCCAATATCTGTACCAAGGTCACTATGCTCGTCCGTAAAGGAAGCATGCGGGCGTCAAAAGCCATGCAACACCGGGTAACCAATACCCCGAATATTGACTTGAAGTATTATTCTGAAATTGATGAAGTGCTTGGAGAACAAGTTGTGGAGGGGATTCGTATCCTCAACAATCAAACAGGCGAAAAGGAAGAAATCCCGGTAACAGGTCTCTTTATTGCTATTGGTCATGAGCCCAATACGGCAATTTTTAAAGGACAACTCGATATGGACGAAGCCGGCTACCTGATCACTAAGGGCAAATCAACCAAAACCAATCTTCCCGGTGTTTTTGCGTCGGGCGATGTTCAAGACAAAGAATACCGCCAGGCGGTTACCGCTGCCGGTACGGGTTGTATGGCGGCTTTGGATGCCGAGCGTTACCTTCAGTCTATGGCCGACTAAAGGCGAAATAAGTATTGAAATTTGTCATCGAACAAGTTCTCATTTACTAACAAGACGACTCAAATCATGAATTATTACAACATCCTACCATAGGTTTAAAGGGTGTAAATTTTTATTATAAACTATTTTCATTTATTTTTAAAAGAGAAAATAAACCAGATGAACAAGCGCTTAACATATTACTCATTGGCCCCGCTCCTGATTTTGATGATTCCTTCATTGTTTTGGTCCTGTACTGAAGGTGGACAAAAAACCGTTACTGTAAATCAATCGATTGCAACAGATACTTGGTGGAAAGCCAATACTACCTATATTTTAGAGGGGACAGTGATTGTTAAAGATGGTGCCACGCTTCATATCGAAGCCGGCACCCTTATTAAGGCAATGCCCGGAGAGGCTAGAAATATTTCCATGTTGGTTATTTCCAAGGGAGGGAAAATAGAGGCCAAGGGCACTGCTCAGCAACCTATCGTTTTTACAGCTTTGGATGATAATATTTCATCAGTTAACGATACATCTATGCTTGGAGCAAGTAAGCAAGGACTTTGGGGAGGAATTATTATGCTAGGGGATGCACCCATTTCAACCGAACTAGAAGATGAAGAAACCTTTTATACTGGACTTAATCCAAATGCAAAGACCAGTTATTACGGAGGTGCCAACCCCAATCACAATGGTGGGGTGATGGAATATGTTTCTATACGCCACGGAGGGTCCTATGTAGGAACCGGAAGTGAATCTAATGGATTGACGCTTTGTGGTGTTGGTGAACAGACAACCATCGACAACATAGAAATTTTTGGTAATCAAGACGATGGTATGGAAATTTTTGGAGGCACAGTAAATCCTTCAAATGTCTTGGTTGTTTCTGTCGGTGACGATGGTATAGACATTTCTCAGGGCTATACAGGAAGTCTTATAAATGCCCTGGTCATAATGGGCGAAAACTCAGATAGCGGTTTGGAACTCGACCCTGGAGCTGGTCCCGATCCGGGAAGTTTTACCCTATCAAATATTCACCTAATGGGCCATAAAAATAATCCAGAGCAAGTGATACTTACCGTGGCCAAAAATTCGCAAGGAGGTATAGACGGGCTATATGTTCGGGGGTTTAGCCCAGAGGCTAAAATCAAAACTGCGGCCGAGGCTTTTAAGCTGCAAAACCTTGTTATTCTTCAGCAAGAAGAAATTGTAAACCTGCCTGAGATGATTGAAGGTGCAAGTGCCCAGGTCATTTCCTTTGGCGATCATCTCGAAGAACCCATAGATTTTGGATGGACCCGTTGGGCAAAATAGACTATTGACTGATCGGGTGGGCTTCAAAATAAGTAAGCGCTCCTTCTTCTTCGCGGTAATCAATTTGAATGGGATTGCAACACACCTCACAATCTTCGATATACTGATCTTCGGTTACCGAAAGGTCAAGCAACATGGAAATTGACGCCCAACAATATGGGCATTGAAAAAAGTGTTCGATCATCTTTCGATCAGTTGGTCCAAAGTTTTTTGCGCATGCTCCCACTCCACAAATAAGCTTTCTAGTTTTTCTTTTTTGGCTTGATATTGATCAAAAAAATCTGGTTTTTTAATGGTTTCTCCATAATTGATTTCGAGCTCAAGGTCGATGGTCTTAAGTTGATTCTCGAGTTGTTCGATGGCTGTTTCAATTTTTTGGAGCTGATTTTGGGCCTTTTTACGCTTGTTTTGATTGGGGGGCGTGTCGTCTTTGCTTTTTTTGGGATTGGCCTTTGGCTTTAAGGCTTCCAATTCCGATAAATGGTTGATTTTCTTTGAATCCAAATACCCTTGAAGTC
>RFYP01000152.1 GCA_009921175.1 Flavobacteriia bacterium
TTCCGATTACCTCCCTACGGCAAGGAACCGTCCCGGGGACCCACACGGTAAGTTACCACAGCAAAAACGACATCATCACCCTTCAACACGAAGCCCTTTCAAGAACAGGATTTGCCCTTGGCGCTTTGGTAGCTGCCACTTGGATTTTGAATAAAAAGGGTATCTTTAGCATGGATGATGTCCTAAAACTATCCTAAATTCCCCGTCGAATCTTCTTAAAATTTTAACTTAGCCTCATGAACTGGACAGAATGGTTTCTCTTTTTTATCGGTTTACAACTACTTCATTTTTCAGGGACTTGGAAGTTGTATAAAGTCGCCGGGTATGCCCCGTGGAAAGCCGCCGTCCCTGTGTACAATGCCGTGGTCTTGATGCGCATCATCAACCGCCCTACCTGGTGGGTTATCCTGCTTTTTATCCCCGTAGTAAACCTGATTATGTTTTTGGTGATTTGGGTAGAAACCCTCCGTAGTTTTGGGAAAAATTCGAGTAAAGACACCTTTTTGGGTATCGTTACCCTGGGGTTGTATATTTTTACCCTCAACTACAGTGCTCATCCAACCCATATCAGAGACCGCAGCCTCCAACCCAAGACCGGTTTGGGAGAGACCGTGAGTTCGGTGTTGTTCGCTGTAGTGGCAGCCACGATTGTGCATAACTACATTTTTCAACCTTTTATTATCCCTACAGGAAGTTTAGAAAAATCCCTGTTGATCGGTGATTTTCTGATCGTCAGTAAATTCCACTATGGCGCTCGTCCTCCAATGACAACCGCGGCCTTTCCTATGGTACACGACACCCTCCCGCTGGTAGGGGTAAAGTCCTACCTCAACAAGCCGCAACTCCCCTATATGCGCTTACCGGCCCTTCAAAAAATCAAGCAAAACGATATCGTAGTTTTTAGCTGGCCAGCGGATACGGTACGGCGTTTTTTTGTCAAAGAAAAAGGGGTACGCAAACCCATCGATAAAAAATCAAATTATGTCAAACGCTGTGTCGCACTGCCGGGTGATACCCTAGAAATCATCAATGGCTTGGTGCATACCAATGGAAAACACCTTGAGCTCCCCGACCGGGCTCGGGTGCAGTATAGCCATACGATCTATGCCGAAGCAGGCATTTCATCCCGTAAGCTGGCCGAACAGGGTTTTTCCGATTTTACACGCACTTATAAAATTGACAACATCACCCAAGAATCTTTTAATGCACTACTTCCTTATATCATATGGCAAAGTGGGGCTACCCTCGAAAACTTTAGGGTCTATACCGGTGCTAAGGGATTGCCTGTCTCGCTCATCCGTCAATACCGCCTAAACGCGACCGAACTGCTCGAAAAACGCAAAGACATTGTCTTGACCCTTAACGAGGCCGCCCAACTGCGGAGTCAAAGCTGGACCGACAGTGTGGTCCGTAAAATAGCCCGGGTCAAATCGGCCAATACCGCCTTTTTCCCCAACCGCATTCCCTATGATTGGAACGAAGACAACTTTGGTCCACTTGTTATTCCAAAAGCAGGGACTACCGTCAATATCAATTCTACCACCTGGCCCTTGTATAAAAAAATCATACAGGACTATGAAAAAAACCAAGTAGCGGTCACCAGTGCTGGAATTTCAATCAATGGGCAACCTGCCGACAGCTATACCTTTAAACAAAATTATTATTGGATGATGGGCGACAACCGTCACCGTTCTGAAGACAGTCGCTATTGGGGCTTTGTCCCAGAAGATCACATCGTCGGCAAACCCGTATTTATCTGGTTTAGTGTCGATGGGTTTAACGATGGAATAAAAAACTGGAAAATCCGCTGGGATCGGGTTTTTACCACCGTGGGTGGTGAGGGAGAACGCACCTCCTACCTCGTTCCTTTTTTGGTGTTTATCGCACTCTGGCAAGGCGTAGCCTGGTTCCGTAAAAGGAAAAAAGCCACTGCATGAAACGGGTTGTTGCCCCACCGGGATACCTGCCGCCCATAAGCTATATGGCCGTATTTTTTGAGCAGGCCGAAATCCATTTGCTCAACGACAGCCACTACCAAAAACAAACCCATCGTAACCGGGCCTCGATCTATGGCGCCAACGGAAAACTCAACCTGAGCATCCCCATCGAACACAGTCCCTCAAACGGCAGAAGAAAAGACCGTGAAGTACTGTTGGCCAATGCAGAGCCTTGGCAAAAAAATCATTGGAAGTCGATAGAAACAGCCTACCGCTCATCGCCTTTTTTTGAGTATTATGAATCCTACTTTTATCCCTTCTACACCCAAAAATACACCCACCTACACACACTAAATACTGAACTAATACAGAC
>RFYP01000153.1 GCA_009921175.1 Flavobacteriia bacterium
CATGTGACCCTGGATGATTTATACCTCATTCCCACAGCCGAAGTCCCTTTGACCAACCTCTACAGAGGGGAGCTACTTCAGGAAAAACAACTCCCCATAGCCCTAACAGGTTACACGCCCTGCTTTCGCAGAGAGGCCGGAAGTTATGGCGCCCACGTTCGTGGACTCAACCGTCTGCATCAATTTGATAAAGTAGAAATTGTACGCATCGAAAAACCGGAACATGCCCTCCAGGCACTCGACGGAATGGTCGATCATGTAAAATCCCTACTGAAAGACCTCGAATTGCCCTACCGCATTCTTCGTCTTTGCGGAGGCGACCTTGGATTTACTTCGGCACTCACCTATGACTTTGAGGTCTATTCAACAGCACAAAAACGCTGGCTAGAAATCAGCTCGGTTTCTACCTTCAATGCCTTTCAAGCCGAACGGTTACAACTGAGATACAAAGATACCCAAGGGCAAAAACAAAGTGTTCATACCCTTAACGGAAGCGCCCTCGCACTCCCTAGGGTGTTGGCCGGCCTACTCGAAAACTTCCAAACCCCCACCGGAATCGAATTACCCAAGGCCTTGCACCCTTATACCGGTTTTGAACGCATTGAGTTGCCATGATGCTCTACAACACCACTTTTCAGGTAGATGCCGATATCGAAACCCAATGGGCCAACTGGGTTGAGCAAGTCTATATCCCTCAGGTACTCGCCCAAAGTGTGTTTACAAAAGCAACCTTGTTGCGGGTACTCAGCGAAACAGGAGAACCAACGGGAAGCTTTGCCCTGCAATTTTCGGGGGCAACTCAACAGCAATTGGCAGACTATTTGACCCAGCAGAGTACCACCCATCATCAGGAAATCGCCCAGCGGTTTGGCACTAAAGTATTGGCCTTCAGCACACCGCTAGAAATAATCAGTCACCAGCCATGAAAACAGTTCGTCCTAAAAAACGGTTGGGACAACATTTTCTCAATGCACCCGAAATCGCTCGGAAAATAGCCGATACTTTTGATGGACAAAGCGTTCCTAACATCTTGGAAATAGGTCCTGGAACCGGGGTTTTGACCCAGTATTTACTAACCAAAAAAAGTACCCTTCATCTGATTGAGCTCGATGAGGAATCTGTGGCCTATTTACGGGTACATTTTCCGAACTTGGCGCTCAACACCCTTCATGCCGATTTTCTCAAATTTGACTTGCGCACTTATTTTAAAGGAGCGCCCTTTGCGGTTATGGGAAACTTTCCCTACAATATTTCTACCCAAATTGTCTTTAAAGTTCTCGACCATCGCGATCAGATTCCTTTTTTTTCGGGTATGTTTCAAAAAGAAGTAGCCCAACGCATTTGCGAAGGTCCGGGCAATAAATCGTACGGTATTTTGTCGGTACTTACCCAAATATTTTATGAGGTTTCCTATTGTTTTAGTGTTCCACCTCAGGTTTTTGTCCCCCCACCCAAAGTTGAATCCGGGGTGCTCACCATGAAGAGAAAGAAAAATTACGAACCCGATTGTGATGTGCCCTTACTCTTTAAGCTAGTAAAAACCAGCTTTCAACAACGACGTAAAACCCTACGAAACAGTCTAAAATCCCTTGGATTACCTAAGAATTTAACAGAAGATAGTATCTTTGAACTGCGTCCAGAAAAACTATCGGGGACACAGTTTGTAGAATTAGCGCAAAAAATAGCCCATGGCCACCTTTCAGATTGATAAAAGTTTTTTAGCAAAGGTTGAGTCCCTTATCGAACAAGGGAAAGACAAGGCCCTGCAAAAACTATTGAACAATCTGCACTATGCCGACATCGCCGAAGTACTCAGTGAGCTCGAAGCCGAAGCATCGACCTACCTTATCAAACTGCTTGACAGTACCAAAACAGCCGAGGCTCTAGCCGAAATTGATGAGGACCTGCGCGAAACCATCCTTAAAAACCTTTCGGCCAAAGAAATTGCAGACGAGATTGAGGAATTGGATTCGGACGATGCCGCCGACCTGATTGCCGAACTTCCCGAAGAACGAAAAGAACGTGTAATTTCGCAACTCTCCGACTCCAGCTATGCGGAGGATCTACGAGAATTATTGACTTATGGTGAAAATACCGCGGGAGGACTTATGGCCAAAGAATTGGTCAAAGTCGAAGAAGATTTGAGCGTTTTAAAGTGCCTAAACCGTATGCGGGCGCAGGCAGAAAACGTTACCCGTGTGCACTCAATTTATGTGGTGGACACCAAAAATCGGCTTAAAGGACGCTTATCCCTCAAAGATTTGATCACCGCCAACTCCAAAGCGCTTGTCAAAGATATTTGCATCCCAA
>RFYP01000154.1 GCA_009921175.1 Flavobacteriia bacterium
GGATTTTGATGGTGAAAATACCACAGAAATGGGCATCAATCCAAAAATAAAAAAAGCCCTAATTCAGGACGTCAACGACTTTATTTTGCCCAACGGCGGTTTTGAAGTCGACATGGAGTGGTCGGGCATCATGGCATTTGGCGATACTAAAAAACCGATCGTCAAAGCAGTCGATCAGCATATCGTTATGGGGGTTCGCTTGGGGGGCATGGGCGTTGCCATTGGCTCCCTGATTGGGGAGGAAGTGGGGAAACTACTTACCGCTTAGCCTACCGGCATTTTTCTTGATATATTATTAGGTAGAACAAAAGCCGATTGGGAGTTTTTTTATAATTTGTCAAAAAAAATATACCGTGAATAAACACATTCTTTTAGTCTGCACTTTTTTGGGGAGCACTGCCCTGAGTTGTGCCCAAGAAAATACACCAAAAATTGAAACACCCGAAAACCCAAACTATACCCATGAGGTCGTTGTCGAGGGTATTGATATTCCCTGGGGTATGGATTTTATCAGCTCAGACGATCTATTGGTCACCGAAAAATCGGGGACGCTTTACCGGGTCCGAAATAGGCAAAAAGAAACTGTATCGGGACTACCAGAAGCCTATGTGCGCGGACAAGGAGGCCTGCTTGATGTGGCACTCCACCCCGATTTTGATAACAATCAAACCATTTATTTCACCATTAGCATGACCCTTACCGGTGATGAAGGGGGAAACACGGCGCTTTATTCGGCCGTACTCAATGACCTGTCCCTAAGCGAGGTGAGCTTATTGTACAAAGCCGAGCCCAACACCAAAAAGGGACAACACTGGGGCTCACGCATCGTTTTTGATAAAGAGGGACACCTTTATTTCTCGGTTGGAGATCGCGGCAACAGGGATGTCAACCCCCAAGATTTGCAACGTGACGGTGGAAAAGTGTACCGACTCAATCTAGACGGTAGCATTCCCGCCGACAATCCCTTTGTCGATACCGAAGGAGCCAAAACCGCCATCTATTCCTATGGTCATCGCAACCCCCAAGGCATAGCCATCCATCCCGAAACAGGAGCTATTTGGGAAACCGAACACGGACCCAGAGGGGGAGATGAAATCAATATCATTCGCCCGGGGATAAATTACGGATGGCCCAAAATCACTTATGGAATCAACTACAGTGGAACCACCATCACCGACGATAAATCTCTCCCCGGTATGGAACAACCACTTTACTATTGGATTCCCTCGATTGGCCCCAGCGGAACTGCCTTTTCTTCTTCCGACCGTTACGACGGATGGAAAGGAAATTTGTTTGTAGGCTCCTTGGCTTTTGAATACCTCGAACGTTTGGTGATCGAAAACAATCAGGTGGTCAAACGAGAAAAGCTACTCCCCGGAATCGGTCGGGTGCGCAACGTTGAAGAAGGCCCTGACGGCTACCTATATGTAGGTGTTGAAGGAAAGGGTGTACTAAAAATTGTCCCCAAAGAATGAAAACAGTTGTTCTTTTATACAGCCTTGTTTTTTCGGGCCTTACCGTTTTTTTTATACAACAAAAATCCCTGGAGCAAAGCCTTGAAGATGGGGCCGAGATATACCAAGACTTTTGTGTGCAATGCCACTTAGACCAAGGTCAAGGTGTGGCCAATGCGTTCCCACCTTTGGCAAAATCCGATTTTTTAAAAAACCAATTGGAACTAAGTCTTAAAGGGGTTAAATACGGTATGCGTGGCCCAATCGAGGTAAACGGTAAAAATTACGATGGGGTGATGGTTGCTCAGGGGTTGGACGATCAAGAAGTCGCCGATGTGATGAACTATGTTTTGAGTAATTGGGGCAACCAACTCGAACGTCCGATTACGGCAGCGCAGGTTGCTGACATCCAAAAGTAGTCAATCATGCGCCTTAACCCCCCCCAATGGATTTCAAAATTAAGTCGTCCGCAATGGACCTATGGCGCTATCGCCCTTGGGTTTATCGTATGGATGGTTTTTCTAGACACCCACTCCCTACTTATTCATCGCGAACTCAATGAGGAAATCGATGGGCTGGAAGCGCAAAAAGAAGCCCTTGAAAACGCCATTATGACCGATCAGAACAACCTAAAACAACTCGAACACATCGATAGTTTAGAGCGTTTTGCACGAGAAAATTACGGGCATAAAAAAGAAAATGAAACCGTCTATATAATTGAGTATCAAGATAGCACTTCTGTAAATTAAAGGGGTTTTCAAAAAGAAACGGGCTTTCTTTTTCAGGCGGTCAAATAATCGTATTTTTAAACCTTTGAAAAAAACTTCCATCTACCTATG
>RFYP01000155.1 GCA_009921175.1 Flavobacteriia bacterium
ACTACGGGTTTGGCCCGTTGGTTTTTTAAGGTAGAAGACTATTACGAGAGTTATTTTGACGCCCAAACTGGAGTGCCTTATTACTTTATCCGCAATATTTATGAAGGGGGGTATACCAAGAACATCGAAATGCGGTTTGATCATCAAACCGGTTTTGTTGCCTATAACGATAAAAAAAAGGGCCAAGAAAAAACACTTTCCTTTATTCCACGGTCTCAGGATCTGATTTCTGCGTTTTATTATTTACGCAATTTTTTCCCCAAAACCGCCATCCCCGTGGGGGATAGTTTTGACATCGACATGTTTTTTGATCAGGAAAATTACCGTTTTCGTTTGCGGTATTTGGGCAAAGAAGTTCTCGAAACGCCTTTTGGGAAGATTCGGTGCCTAAAAATGAGTCCATCGGTGCAGTCGGGTCGGGTATTTGACAACGACGAAAGTGTAATGGTATGGGTGTCGGATGACCTAAACCGTATTCCGATTAAAGTGGAAGCCAATATTGCGGTCGGGTCAATAGAAATAGATCTTGAGCGGTTTAGAAACATCAAACACCCTTTTGAAATACATTTGGATTAAGATGAAACAAGGGCTACAATCATTAAGAAGAATAATCGCAGCAGTTTTGATGACTGTCCTTTGGGCGGGGTGTGAATCTTCTCAACAGCCCCCGATAGCAGAACCAGAGCTTGTGGTAGAAACTCCACCACCGGTGATGAAATACGGGTTTAACCTTAACGACTATGAAGTAGTTACCAAAAAAATACGCAGGGGCGATACCTTTGGTGCCTTGTTGGAAGCCCATGGAATCGACTACCCCCAAGTGCATACGGTGCTTACGCAAATCAAAAACCAAATCAATGTACGCAACTTGCAAATCGGCAAACCCTACACCCTACTTTATACCAAAGACAGCCTACCCACGCCGAAGGTTATTATTTATCAACCGGATGTAGCCAACTATTGGGTAGTACAACTTCGTGACAGTATCTATGGGCAAACGTTTTCGAAACCTACCAAAGTGGTCGAACAACAAGCCTCGGGCACTATATACAGTTCGCTCTATGAAACCATGCAAGACAACAACCTCAACGATGCATTGACCTATTACCTGTCGGATATATATGCCTGGTCGATTGATTTTTTCCGCTTGCAAAAAGGCGATCGCTTTAAGGTGATTTATACCGAAAAGTTTATCGATGATACGGTTTCGATAGGGATTGATCGTGTCAAGGCGGCCTATTTTGAACACAAAGGACTACCCCTGTATGCCTTTGAGTTTGAATCGCCCAAGCTGCCGGGAGCAGTTGATTATTTTGACGCTACCGCCAAAAACCTCCGACGGGCTTTTTTACAGGCGCCGGTTAAATTTAGTCGTATTTCTTCGCGTTACAACCTCAAACGACGCATTGCCTATTACGGCAACCGAATACGTCCACACAAAGGAACTGATTTTGCCGCCAGCGTAGGAACCCCCATTATGGCCACCGCCAATGGAACGGTTGTCAAATCGAGCTATACCCGCGGGAATGGCCATTATGTCACCATCAAGCATAACAACGTCTATTCGACCCAATACTTGCATATGAAAAAACGCAAGGTGCGGAAAGGCGATTTTGTCCAGCAAGGAGACATCATCGGTTGGGTAGGGATGACCGGAAATACCTCGGGGCCTCATGTCTGCTATCGGTTTTGGAAAAGGGGAAAACAAGTTGACCCCTTTAAACAAAAATTGCCCGAAGCCGAACCCATTTCTGCAGACCTTAAACAAGAGTACCTTGCCTATATTGAACCGATAAAATATGCCCTAGACTGTATAGCCTTCGAACCGGAATTCACCACCTTAAAAACAAATAACGAAAATGCCGTTACCCAAAATTAACCCCACCACGACAGCTGCCTGGGCACAACTACAAATACAGTTTGAAGCCGATAAAGAAAAAACGATTCTTCAGCATTTTGACAATGAAACCGACCGCCTAGAAGCGTTTACACTGCAATGGGAGGATTTTTATGTGGATCTTTCTAAAAATAGGCTGTCCCAGATCACCAAAAACACCCTAATTGACCTAGCCAATGCCTGTCAACTCGATACGGCAATCTCTGCCTATTTTGAAGGGGAGAAAATCAACGAAACCGAAAACCGCGCGGTATTGCACACCGCGCTTCGGGCTGTGCCAAACACCACCGTTAAACTTGATGGGGTTGCCATTGCAGACGAAATCAACGCGGTTAAAAAGCAAATGCGTGCGTTTACCCAAAAAGTCATTACGGGTCAATGGA
>RFYP01000156.1 GCA_009921175.1 Flavobacteriia bacterium
GTAATTGTTTGAACAACGAGTAATTAAATTAGGATACTTGAAAGTCTAATAAAAACTCCGACATAAAAAATGGTAAAGGGCGTGGGATTCCATTTGAGCAACGGCTGGACAAAAAATTGTTGGGAAAAGTCATTGTATTCGCCCACCAAGCGTAACGATAAGGCATTGTTAAACTGATAGTTAAGGTTGGCCCGGGCGATATAGCCTTTAAAATACAAGGTGTTGTCTGTTTGGTTTTTTAATTCCGAATACCGAATCCGGGAACTTAAAAGAAGGTTATCGTTAAACTGGATGGAATTGGAAAAGAAAAGATTCAGGGAATTGCCCACGGCCAAATCGTCAAGGTTGTAGCCTATATTTTTGCCTTTTCGCACAAAAAAATTAAAGCGTAATACCTCCGAGGGGTTATAGCCTATATACATGCTCAATTGCCGGAGATGGGTGGGATTAAAACCCCGAAATTCTTCGTTAAAAAAATGTCCGTAGGAGATATTGGTTCGCAAATTGGCGGCCATCTCCATATAGGTGCCTAGATAGAAGGCGGAAAGTTTACGCACCCCCCAATAGTTGTATGTTAGCTCCCCTTCGATTTCCCAGTTCATCTGGCGGACAAATTTGTCTTTAAAATAATGTTGGTAGCTATGCTCGGCCCCCAACGTGCGCAGAGCAGTACGGGGTGAGAAGCCCAGCGGTGAGCGGTAATGGGGAGAGGATTGTTCAAAGCTAAGGGCACTGTTCCAGTTTTGGGTATTTCGCGCTACTTCAAACGTAAGGGCATTACCTTTAAGTTTTTCACCATCAAGGGTCAGGGTTTTTCCTGCTATAATATCGGGCACATCAATCCAATCGTTGGTTGGCTCTTGAGTAAGGCTGTTGTTCCATTCCAGGGCAGTGGTGTATTTTTCCAAAAATCGAAATTGGGCCGTTAGCCCCAGTGTATGATCATAACCACCGTCTTTTAACAAACGATTGGTGGTCATAAACCCCAGGTGCGAACCCTGATCAAAGGTCCGCTGATAGCGTAGGATATTGGCAAAATTACGTCCTCCTTCGCCAAATTCAGATTGGTTTTCTCCACCGATCAAATAGGTCGTTTTGTCGTCAAAGGCCGTTAGCCAATACACCCGGTTTTTTTGGTCCTGGTGAATCATTTTGGTCGAGAACAGGGGTTGGTTAATGGCTCGGGTATAGACCGTTTGCAACTGGGTATTGATGATGTCTTTGCCTTCGTTAAAAAAGGGACGGCGTTCGGGATAGTATAGGGCAAAGGTCTCGTTTACCTGAATCTGTGACACATCGGCCTCCACCTGCGAAAAATCGGGATTAAGGGTATATTCTATGGTGGTCGCATTACTTAAATCCATTAGTCCGCTTAAACCTACATTAAAATGGGCCGGGTCAAAAACAAAACCATCATCGCCCCTTTCGCCTCCCTTACCGGCAAAGACATAGGGCAATAGGTTAAAGCGTTTTTGAGGACGGATGTTGTTTAACTCATACACAATCTGGGCTTGGCAGGGAAAACAGGAATTGTTTCGGTCGATGGGAAAATCTATGTTTTGACTTTCATTCCCATTGGCATAGGTTTTCCGGTACAGCAACAACTTCCACCGCAACTGGTCTTGTTGATCAAATTGTAATTCGTTAAATGGCATTTTAAGCTCTACCTGATAGCCCTTATCGCTTTTGGACGCTTTGGATTCAAAATTCAGGTCATAACTGGCATCGTCGTTTCCGTCTGCGCCCATTTTTAAATCCACCTGACTCCCTTCGGCATTGGATCCTATGGCAATCAAGTTTCGGCCATCCCCATAAGTATCAATACCAATCATCACAAAATCATCGTTATAAGCCTCATCTCGGTTGCGAATCGCACTTCTCAGATTTTCCAACGGTATTGAGGCATCAAAACCCACATACAAATGCGTTTTAGAATACGTCACATATACCTGTGTTGCATAGGGTGAAGGAACGTTGTTGCCAGGTTGTATTTCATTAGTAATTTGGTAATTGCTTGCAAGCTTCCATTCTTCATTTTCTACAACCCCGTCAAAAACTATGAGATCTTGTGCTAAAAGTATAAAAGGAAAAATGACCAAAAGTATGGTCATGAAAAATATACGCATGAGAGTCATTTGTTTTTATAGGACGACTCAAATTCAAATATGTTACAACAATATGAGTTTAGGG
>RFYP01000157.1 GCA_009921175.1 Flavobacteriia bacterium
GTCGCTCCTTTGTGGGCAATGGGCGTTGCCATTGCAATCGCATTGGACCAGTGGTGACCTTGTAAACCGGGAATGTTGGACGGAAAGCGAAGGGTAACCGTCGGGATTTTCCAAGAAACATCACCGATATCGTCAGATCCTCCACTCACCGGAACGGCCGCTGGTTTTCCCAATTCAGAAAGTTCAGTGGCCAAACCGTTGAGGTTATTAGAGTTTACCTCTTTCTGTACTGCTTTGGCCAAAGCCTGATCTTCGGCCGACCATTCGGGCAATCCTACCTGTTGAATATTTGCGTACATAGTTTCGGCAATTGTTTTGTTGAAGTGGCGTGGCCAGGCCGTACCTACTACGCGCGAACTGACTTGGGTATCGGTCATTTTCGCCGCACCTTCGGCGATATTGTTGGCATCGTTATACATTTTCATAATTCCTTCATAGGTCACATCTCTTAGATAAAACCAAATGGAGGCTTTGGAGGGTACCACATTGGGTTGATCACCCGCATCGGTAAAAATGGAATGCGAACGCTTAAGTGGATGCAAATGCTCTCTTTTGTAATTCCAACCGATATTCATCAGCTCGGCAGCATCTAGTGCACTTCGCCCTCGCCAAGGTGCTCCGGCAGAGTGCGCGGCCTCACCCTCAAAGGTATATTCGACAGAAATAAGACCCGTTCCTCGGGCTTGTCCCCAAGAAACCGATAGGTTACTACTTACATGGGTGAAAATACACATATCGATATCATCAAAATAGCCATCGCGAACAAACCAAGCCTTGGAAGCGACTAACTCCTCGGCAATTCCCGGCCACAGGACCAACGTACCGCCAATGTTGTTTTGGGTCATAACCTCTTGCAAGGCCAAAGCTGCCGTAATATTAAGTGGAATCCCTGCATTGTGTCCTTCGCCATGTCCAGGAGCTCCTTCGACAATCGGCTTGTGGTAGGCCACCCCGGGATATTGAGAGGCCTTGGGAATACAATCCACATCACTGCCCAGGGCAATCACA
This sequence comes from Flavobacteriia bacterium, assembly GCA_009921175.1. Classification (GTDB taxonomy): domain Bacteria; phylum Bacteroidota; class Bacteroidia; order Flavobacteriales; family Flavobacteriaceae; genus RFYP01. Next base: position 1,009 of record RFYP01000157.1, read on the forward strand.
GGCCCTTCACCGTTGGACCATCGTGCAAACCAGGCCGTGGGGATATCAGATACCCCATAGACAATTTCAAAACCGGCGGCTTTAAGTGTTTCGGTTAAATACTGAGAAGAGGCCACTTCGTGGAATCCCAACTCGGCAAAGCTAAAGATCTTATCGACCATCACTTGGGTATTTTTGTGACGGGCTTCGACCAAGGCCTCTACCTGGGCTTTTTGTTTTTTGATAAAACTTTTACTGTATTTTTTTTGGGCCTGCCCCCAGGAAACTGTTAAAAGTGCTGCCATCAGAAGCACAGTTTGGGTCATCGTTCTGCTTTGCTTTTTCATTTTTATAAGATTATGTTCTAAATTACAATTCTTTCCTAAGTTGTTGAATATGCTAGTTACAAAAAAAAAATTGATTCTCCCGCTGCTGTTGGTTTTCTTACTGGTCAACCAATGCAAACCGCCCGACCCGGCTACTGCCCTGCTGCAAAAATCCCTGGAGGCCCATGGAGGAAAAGCCCTTTGGGAACAGGTAGCCACAATCTCCTATACCAAAACAACCACCCTATATACCGAAAACGGAGCCGTAGAAAAAACCATTCAGCAACAACACCAAAACCAACTCAGACCTTTTGGGGCTACCCAGATTTGGCCCACCCCAGAAGGGACCTATCGGGCCGATCTTGCACCGAATGCGTTCACCCTTACCCTCAATGATACCCCCGTTGATGATGCGTCGGCCATAGCAGCGGCTTTAGAAAGCATACACAGTGCTTTTTATGTTTTTTGGCAGCCCTATAAACTATTGGATCCCGCTGCCCAATTGGAGTATATCGGTCCAAAAACGCTCTTTAATCAACGCGAGGCCTTGGTCCTCAAAGTCACCTATCCCAACTTGGACACTACCGATGTTTGGCACTACTTTTTTGATCCAAATACTTATCGCCTAATCGCTACCGCTGTCGAGCATAACGGAAAAATCAGCTTGATTACCAACGATGCCTACGAAACAAAAACGGGGCTGTTCCTCAACCGCAAAAGAAGTAGTTATTTTGTGGACAAGGATTTCAATCCCCGCTATCGTCGGGCTTCCTACGATTACCGGGTCGAGAACATTAGTTGGAGAAAGGATTAGTCCATCAGTGT
>RFYP01000158.1 GCA_009921175.1 Flavobacteriia bacterium
AATATTTAACTAATGAAAAAAGTAGAAGCAATTATTAGAAAATCAAAATTTGATGAAGTCAAAGCGGCCTTGCATCAGGTTGAAGTTAACTTTTTTAGCTACTGGGATGTAACCGGGGTGGGCAACGAACAACAGGGGCACGTCTATCGAGGCATATCCTACAGTACCTCCGAAATTCAACGACGTTTTTTATCGATTGTCGTTTCAGATGAATTTTTGGACCGCACGGTAAAGGCCATTTTGTCATCGGCCGCCACAGATCGTGTAGGAGATGGGAAAATTTTTATTTCCAATATCGAAGAGGCCTATCGCATTCGCACGGGTGATAAAGGAAGCAAATCATTAAACTAATCTATTATGGAGACTACACTACTGACAATAAATAATGTTTGGATGATGATCTGCACCGCCTTGGTCTTTATTATGCACCTTGGTTTTTCATTTTTAGAAATTGGGCTTACCCGTCAAAAAAACACCATCAATATTTTATTTAAAAACTTTTTTATCATCACCATGGGCCTTCTAGTATATTGCCTTGGAGGATTTAACCTCATGTATCCGGGCTTTGAAGAAGGGGCAAACGGAGTATTAAAATTTGCTGGGTTTGGAATAACCGCTCCCGAAGGGGGTATGGAATTTGGCTATGCCGATGGAGGATACACCTGGTGGACCGATTTTCTATTTCAAGGGATGTTTGCAGCTACAGCAGCAACCATAGTTTCTGGAGCAGTCGCAGAACGGATCAAACTTTCGAGTTTTATGTTTTTCTCCCTGATCTATGTAGGGCTGGTTTATCCTATCGTCGGATCATGGAAATGGGGCGGTGGCTTTTTGGACCGTTGGGGTTTCTATGACTTTGCGGGCTCCACCTTGGTACATTCGGTCGGTGGTTGGGCCGCCTTGATTGCTATCTATGTCTTGGGCGCACGCGTCGGTAAATTTGACGAACAAGGCAAACCCAAAGCGCTGTTGGGGCATAACATACCCCTGGCTGCTGCAGGTGTCTTAATTCTATGGTTGGGCTGGTTTGGTTTTAATGGTGGTTCGGTATTATCGGCAGACCCTGCATTGACCTCCCTAACCTTGGTCACCACCTCATTGGCCGCGGCAGCAGGTGGAGCGTCCGCCGCAATGTTTTCAACATTGTTATATAAAAATTATGACTTAACCATGTTTATGAACGGTATCTTGGGTGGGTTGGTCGGCATCACCGCCGGGGCTGACCAAATGAGTCCAACCGATGCCATACTTATAGGAAGTATAGCCGGGATCATTATCGTTTTGGGCGTAGCCCTCATTGACCGCCTTAAATTAGACGACCCGGTAGGTGCTGTGGCGGTTCACCTCATTTGTGGTATTTGGGGCACACTTGCCGTGGGTATTTTTGGATCGATGGCTGGATGGACACAGTTCCTGGTTCAACTCGCTGGAGTAGGCATTATCGGGGCCTTTTGTGTGGTTTCTTCCGGTATTTTACTGTTTGCCATCAAAGCAGCAATGGGTATCCGCGTAAGTAGAGAAGAAGAAATCAAAGGACTTGATCTGGCCGAACACGGTATGGATGCCTATGCGGACTTTAGACTCAATCAACATTAGCGTATAACGATTAACTAACTTTAAATTTTTTGACGATGAAATTATTGACTAAGCATCTATTGCTTACAGGACTTCTCTTGTCTTTATCCTTGGGTATTGCACAAGAAGCAACAGAAGAAAAAACCTTACCTACTTTTACCCTCTCCGGTAGTGTTGACACGTATTTTAGGTATAATTTTTCAAAAGATCAACGCCAAGCCCCGGCTTCTTCCTTTGCCAATAGCCCGGGTTTTGCCTTAGGCATGGCCAACCTAATTGTGAGTCACGAGGGGGTACGTTCAGGCTTTGTAGCAGATTTGGTGTTTGGCCCGCGGGGGAACGATGCTGTCTTTGGGTCAACCTTGGGGTCTAACCCCATAGTCAACCAATTGTATGCCTATTTTATGGTGGGTGAACATACGACCTTAACCCTCGGGAATTTCAATACCTTTTTGGGGTATGAGGTCATTTCTCCGGTGGCCAATTTCAACTATTCCACTTCCTATTTATTTTCCTATGGCCCTTTTTCGCATACAGG
>RFYP01000159.1 GCA_009921175.1 Flavobacteriia bacterium
CCTTAAAGAACCGTTGTGCCAGTACCGACTGATCAAGGTCCCCCTCGAAAATGTCGAACTCAATCAGCTGCGCCGCAGCTTGCGTAGGTTCGACTCTATAGACCGGGTCAATTTGGATTCACTCTCCTTTCAGTTTGCCGACTTTCAACTCAATGACAGCCTTTGGCAGCCCCAGGATAAACTGCGGGAACAGCTCAATTTTGACGAGGCCAAGCGATTGACACGCTATTTAAAAAAATCACATTTTTTTGAGATTAGGGACAGTTTAGAGGTATATTTGTTGTTCGTTAAGGATTTGTTGGACCAAGGCGATACTGCACCTTATTCGTATGTGTCCAACACCTTAAAAAACATCATACTTAACCAGCGAAAACTGGCTTTTTTACGTCAATTTGATAACGAAATTATACAAGATGCTATCCAAACGAAAAAAGTGGAATTTTATCAATAAATCACTCCTTTTAATACTCTTTTTCTCCGGGCTATTGGGGAGTTATGCGCAACAAGCCCAACGAGTAAAAATTGATGGTGTTGCCTCGGTGGTGGGTGATTTTGTTATCCTCGACTCAGACATCGACAAAACCATCATGGAAATGCAATCCCAGGGAATTTCGACCAACAATGTCAGCCGTTGTGAATTGTTGGGCAAGCTTATGGAAGACAAACTCTATGCCCACCACGCTATCCAGGACAGCTTGGAGGTCAGCGATCAGGAAATTTACGACTATGTCGATCAAAGTATCGAGTACTTTATTGAGCAAATAGGTAGCATGGAAAAGGTTTTGGAGTTTTACAACAAACCTGACCAGATGAGTTTTAGAGAGGAGTTGTTTGAAATCAACAAAACCCAAAAACTCGCGGCATTGATGCAGGAAGAAATCGTCAGTAATGTCGAAGTCACCCCCGAGGAAGTCCGTTTGTTTTTTGAAAGCATCCCCAGTTATGACCTGCCGGTTTTTGGCACCGAACTAGAAATTGCCCAGATCGTCATCGCTCCTCAAGTTTCCAAAACCGAAGAAGAGCGAATCATCAACCAACTCAAAGGCATGCGTACCGATGTATTGGAAAAGGGCTTGAGTTTTTCTTCCAAAGCAATTTTGTATTCCCAGGACCCCGGTTCGCGTTCCAAAGGGGGCAAATATACCCTGTACCGCAAGCGACCACGTATGGCCAAAGAGTTTCGCGATATGGCCTTTAGCCTGCAAGAAGGAGAAATTTCGGATCCCTTTAAAACCGATTTTGGTTGGCATATTTTACAGGTCGAAAAAATCAGAGGGCAGGAAGTAGATGTCCGCCATATCCTTTTGATTCCACGGGTTGAAGAAACGCAATTGCGTGACTCCAAAGAATTGTTAGACACCCTGCGCCAGCGCATTGTGGACAACGAGATCAGTTTTGAAGAAGCTGCTTTGCAGTTTTCAACCGAAAAAGAAACCCGGCTCAATGGTGGGGTATTGGTCAATCCAGCCACCGGAGACACCCGTTTTGAATTGACCAAAATCGACCCGGTACTCTACAACCAAATCCGCTATTTGGAAGACAACGAAATTTCTAAACCCCTGCTCGAAGAAGAACAATCTGGAGCACAGAAATACAAAATTCTCAAGGTGACTAACCGCTTTGAAGAACACACGGCCGATTTCCTTAAAGACTACACCAAAATCAAAGAATTGGCCCTAAAGGACAAAAAGTTAAAAGCGATTCAAAAGTGGATCCGTGAAAAAATTGAGGAGACCTATGTCAACGTCAACAAGGATTCGCGCTATTGCGACTTTGCCAACAATTGGCTCAAAGTCACCGACTGATTTTACTTAAAGTATTTTCGGGGAACCCAAAGCATCCCAAAACACTCCCCCTCTTCTTTGTGAATGTTTTTATGGTGCATTTTATGCGCACGACGAATACCCCGTGCATAGCGGCTATCTGCATTTCTAAACAGCTTAAACCGTTGGTGAATAAAGATATCATGCACCATAAAATAGGTGAACCCATAAGCAAAAATTCCTAAGGCAATGGCCAAGCCCGGCCAAAATCCTTGGCCCCATAGTACGACAAAAACAGCACTGACCAGCGCATAAAACACAAAAAAGAAATCGTTGCG
>RFYP01000160.1 GCA_009921175.1 Flavobacteriia bacterium
AAAAATTTACAAACGCCCTCGCCCGCACACATAGTGCATACCTACTCCAACATGCACACAACCCTGTCGATTGGTATCCGTGGGACGATGCCGTCCTAGAGCGTGCCGCAGCATCAAACAAGCTTCTCATCATCAGTATTGGCTACGCTTCGTGTCATTGGTGTCACGTAATGGAAAAAGAAGTATATGACAATCAAGAAGTTGCCTTGTATATGAATGCACACTTTTTGGCTATTAAAGTCGATCGAGAAGAGCGCCCAGATATAGATCAGGTCTATATGGAAGCCCTTCAGGTGCTTACACAAAGTGGGGGTTGGCCGCTCAATATCGTCGCCCTGCCCGATGGACGTCCGCTGTGGGGGTGTACCTATTTGCCCAAACAAGAATGGCTCCAATCCCTACAAAAAATTTATGCGCTGCAAAAAGAAAACCCACAACGGCTTTTTGACTATGGCGAACAGTTGATGCAGCAACTCAGTTTGGAGCTTACCCCAACTAAAAACAATTCAAAAAGCATAGATCTTGAACTGTTGCAAAAAAAATTATTGTTGAATCACGAGACAAAAACAATCCTTTTTTTCAACAGTGGGCCAAAACCTTGGAAAAAATTGCTTTGGGAGGTATCCACGACCTGGTAGGTGGAGGAATTGCCCGCTATGCCGTTGATGCCTATTGGCATATTCCTCATTTCGAAAAAATGGCCTACGACAATGGACAATTACTATCGAGTTATAGCATCGCCTACCGGCGGGATCCAAAGCCTTTGTATAAAGAAACCCTGGAAAGCATTATTCGTTTTATCGAAGAAGAACTCAGTGCGCCTGAGGGTGGATTTTATAGTGCCATCGATGCCGATAGCCCAAACAAACAAGGGGAAAAAGAAGAAGGGGCCTACTATGTATGGACACAAAAAGAATTGGCATCCACCATAACCGATGATAAAACTTTGTTTATGGACTACTACAATATCAATTCGTTCGGTTATTGGGAAGATGATAAATATGTCCTAATTCGTAAACAAGACGCCACCTCCTTTGCCAAAGCAAATCAAATTCGCTTGACGGCATTTGAACAGCTCAATCGGCAGTGGCTTATACAACTCCAAGAAGTTCGTCAACTAAGAATACCTCCTTTTAAAGACCAAAAAGTAATTTTGTCCTGGAATGCCTTGATCAGTAAAGGACTTTTGGATGCTTACCGCAGTCTTGGGGTAGATGCACTTCGTGATCGGGCATTGAAAAATCTCAACTACCTCTTTGCCCATTATGTTGAGTCGGGAGGAAAAACATACCGAATCGTACATCCTGATGGCCAAAAAATTAGTGGGTTTTTAGAAGACTACGCCACCCTGATTACAAGCTGTATCTATGCCTATGAAACGGTATTTGATCCTATTTGGCTCAAGCGTGCAGAAAATTTAACCCACTACTGTTTATCGCATTTTAAAGCACATAACAGTCCCTTTTTCTATTTTACCGCCACCCAAGATCACTCGCTCATTGTTAGAAAAAAGGAGACCGAAGACAACGTCATACCCTCTTCCAATGCCCTTATGGCCGAAAATCTTTACCGACTGGCTATTCACCTGGACGCTCCGCGATGGAAAAAACAGGCCCTGGCCATGTTGGATGGCATGCAGGAAAAAATAGAAGACTACCCCAAGGCCTACGGGCAATGGTTACAATTGTATTGTAAACATCAAAAGGGGATGAACGAATTGGTCGTGGTCGGTAAAAACTATAAAAATATCATGGCGCAACTGCACCAAATGGAACTCCCCAATACCGTATTGGTCGCAGCGGCAACCGAAACTGATCTGCCCTTACTGCGCAATCGGTTTCAAAAAAATAAAACCCTGATTTATTGGTGTCAAAACAATCGATGCCTACAACCGGTAGAAACGCTTAATACGATACGCGATCAATTAAACACCTAATTATTTTTTGGGCGGAGTGGTATAAAACTCTTTTAAGTAAAAGGGTTCGAAATAGGCCAGATCTTCAAAATCACCATTTTCAAAACGTTGTGTACCCAGGAGAATCATGTCCTTGGCTGATGGTTCGATTTGGGTAGAGGGATACTCAAAATCAGTTTGAGGGAG
>RFYP01000017.1 GCA_009921175.1 Flavobacteriia bacterium
GAATATATCCAACAGGACGAATATGTTGAAGTGACACCCCAGTCGCTCCGCCTACGGAAAGTCTATTTGGAAGAAAACGAACGAAAACGCCAAGCGGCTAAGGGGTAGTAACGTAAGTTTAGATCCATAGAAAATCATTAGGGGCTTTAACACTTTCGTTGTTAAACACTTGGTTTTGGGTTATTAGCTCGGTTCAATACAGGTCAAACACAAAGCAGAATCTTCACCTGCACCATTTGAAATGACCTAATCATTACGATTGTCTAAACACTATTTGATTTCTCGACCACATTCAAATCGATTGTGACAAATCGTCACATCTCTTTGATTAGTGCCTTGCCCTTAAGCAAAACTTCCTAGTTCATTTGCTTTTAGAAATTCATCCCGATCTTCCTACTTATAGAGGGTGCGTTGGGGCAAAGTGTTTAGCAGTAGAGTAGAGGCGTTAAGACTTTTGGGCTACGACCTCAAAGATTTTTTGATTTTCGACCTTGAAAATCCGACCGGGAAACTTCATAATCATATTGTAGTCATGGGTAGCCATCAACAAGGTCATCCCTTTTTGGTGGAGGCTTTTAAAGAGCTGCATAATCTCTTTACTGGTTTCGGGGTCGAGGTTTCCGGTGGGTTCATCGGCAATAATAAGCTGAGGTTCGTTGAGCATGGCCCGGGCAATGGCAATGCGTTGTTGCTCGCCCCCGGAGAGTTCAAAGGGGTATTTTTGGGTATTGATTGCCACTCCAACCAGGGTCAGCACCTCTTGGATACGGGCATCGATCTGGGTTGGGTCAGTCCAGCCAGTAGCCCGAAGGACAAATCGAAGGTTTTCGAAGATATTGCGGTCGGGCAGCAGCTTAAAATCTTGAAACACCACTCCCAAATTGCGGCGCAGTTGGGGAATGTCTTTGGTCGAAAGCGCCTCCAAAGCAAAGCCGGCCACCTGGCCCACCCCGGCTTTAAGGGGTAGGTCGCCCATCAGGGTTTTGATCAGGCTACTTTTGCCGCTTCCGGTTTTGCCAATCAAAAAAACAAACTCCCCCGGGCTTACGGCAAATTCCACCCCGTCCAAGACTACCTTGTCCCGTTGGGCGATGGTCGCATGGGTTAAAGAAACGATGGGTGCAGCCATAATTTGTGGTATTGACCATAAAAATACTGGGATATTAAAAAAGTTGCTAAAAAAAACCGAAAAAATATACCGCAGTCGTCTTTTTCACGTTAATTAGTTAAGGGCTTATCCTACTTTTGCAATGAGAATAACTTTTATGCGTACATTTTGGCTTGTCGGTTGGCTAGTGGGTGTTCAACTGGGGGTGGCCCAGTACCTTCCCACCGGCTATGATGTTCAAGAACGGGCCCGTACCCGCTACCGTATTGGCAGTTATGCCACGGTCCAAAACGCTTGGAATGCCGTACCCAAACACGACTACCTTCCCTTGGACTACGAACAAGAAGCCTTTTATACCTTGAGTGCCGCCTTACGGCAAAATGTACCCGGTGCCGAAAAAATGCGTCTGCTGTTTTTAGACGATTACCCCCAAAGTGCCCTGGGCAACACCCTCGCCCTAGACCTGGCCCATTATTATTTTAGCAACGAAAAATACAACTACGCCCTTAAATGGTACCGCACCCTCAACCCGGAGCGCCTGACGCAAATCCGACGCCCTCGATTTGACTTCAATTACGGCTATACCCTCTTTTTGAACAAAAAATACCGCGACGCCAAACCCTTGTTTGAGCGGGTGCTCGACCACCCCAAATACGAGTCCGATGCCCACTACTACCTGGGGCATATTGCCTATCAAAGTGATGACTACGAAGGTGCGAGCTCTTCTTTTTCGCGGGTCTCCGACCGCGGTCATAAAACCGACCTGGCCTATTTTCAAGTCGATATGAACTATAAAATCGGTCGTTTTGAAGAAGCCATCCGCCTGGGCAAAGCCCAACTTTCGCAAGCCGATGCGGCCAGTAAATCGCAATTGTCCAAAATCATAGGCGAAAGCTATTTTAACCTCCAACAATATGCCGAGGCCCTCCCGTATTTGGCCGATTATCAAGGGGGCAAAGGGGGCTGGGATGCTGTCGATTATTATCAATTGGGCTATGCCTATTACCACAGTCAGGACTATACAGCGGCCACTGCCCAATTCAATAAAATTGTCAATGCCCAAAGCCCACTGGCCCAAAGTGCCTACTATATGCTGGGGGATTGCTACCTCCAGACCAACAAAAAAACCGAGGCCCTCAATGCCTTTCGCAGTGCCGCCCGAATGGACCACGATACCAACCTCCAAAAAGATGCCCTCCTGCAATACGCCAAGCTCTCCTACCAGGTCGGGAATCCCTATGAAGAAACTGCCGCTGTCTTACTCCGGTTTTTAGATAGTTATCCCGATGATGCCCAAACCGAAACGGTCGAGGCCATGCTGATCAATTCCTACACCAGTGGGGCCAACTACGAGGCCGCCCTTGCGCTTTTGGAATCCAAAAACAGCTACCGCAATCCGGCCTTGCTCCAAAAGGTGTTGTTTTTATATGGAACCGAACGCTACAATTCCGGCGATTATACCCAAGCCTATACGCTGCTCGAACGGGCTGCCAATAGTAATGAAGACAACGTTCTCCAGGCTCGTGCTACCTATTGGATGGGCGTAGCGGCCTACGAAAGGGGGCGCTATCCGGAAGCCATAGATGCTTTTTTGGCTTTTGAGCAACTCCCCGCCCGAACAAAAACCGATGAACAACAACTGGTTTACTACCAATTGGGGTATGCCTATTTTCAGACCAAAGCTTATGAAGAGGCCTTAGCCGCCTTTGAAAAGCAAGTCGCTCAAAAACTATCCCTGCCGGCCAACTACCAAGCCGATCTCTACACCCGTATGGGCGATGCCCACTTTGCCTTAAAAGCCTATTGGCCCGCCATGGAACAGTACAACAAGGTGATTGCCTTACGCCCCAACCGTTCGTTTTATGCCCGCTACCAAAAAAGCATCAGCTATGGTTTTGTGGACCGCAATCCCCAAAAAATAGAAACCCTCAAAGCCTTGATTTTGCAAACGCAAAACAATCCCTTTCTCGATGATGCTCGCTATGAGTTGGCCAATACCTATGCTACCACCCAAGCCTTTTCCCAGGCCCTGACCACCTACCAACAACTGATTCAATACCACCCATCAAGCCCCTATATTCCTCGGGCTTTACTCAACAAGGGTTTGGTTCATTATAACTTAGAACAATTGGACGCTGCCAAAAAGGACCTCCAACGTGTGGTGATCGATTTTTCGCGCGATAGCGCTGCCCAACAGGCCTTGACTACCCTCCAAGAAATTGCCGTTGAAGAGGGTTCTACGGCGGCCTTTCGGGAATTTGTACAAACCCATGATATACGTTCGATCAGTGAAAGCGAACTTGCCCAAACCGCGTTTATTTCGGCCGAAAAATACTATTTGGACAAAAAGAGCAAACAAGCCCTTAAACTCCTGACGGATTTTATCACCGCCTATCCGCAACACCCCAATACGCTGACGGCTCAATTCTATGTTGCCGAGCTGTACTATGCCGAGCAAGAATGGACCAACGCCCTGACTTTTTACCGCGATATCGCCCTGTTGCCCATCAATGAATACACCGAAAAAGCGCTGGTCAAAGCCACAACTGCCGCCCTCAATGCCAACCAAAAAGAGGCCGCAATCCCTTTGTGGAGACGCTTAGACAGCCTGGCCAGTTTTGAAGAAAACAAACGCTATGCGCAGTTTAACCTGATGAAAGCCACCTATGAAAAGGCCCAGTGGACCGAGGCCCAGTTGCTAGCGGAACAGATTTTGACCTATCCCAACTTGGATCCCAAAGTGCAGTGGGATGCCTACGATATCTTAGCCCATACGGCCCTTCAGGCCGGAGACAGCCTCAAGGCCCAGTCGGCTTTTACGGCCCTCGAAAAGGCCCCGGAAGATATACGCGCTGCTGAAGCCTTGTTTTTTAAAGCCACCCTACAGGCCCAACAAGGCCAATACGAAGCCGCCAATACGACCATTGCAAGTATCTCCCAAAACCACAGTAATTCTGGAGTTTGGGGGGCCAAAAGCCTTTTGTTGATGGCCCAAAATTTTCAGGCCTTGGACGACCCTTTTCAGGCACAGTTTATTTTGGATACCTTAATCGAAAATTTTGACCGCTATCCCGAAGTGCAAGCCGATGCCTTACAGCTAAAAGCCCAACTCAATAACCCAACCTCCGCCGATGAAAACTAACCTCTTTTTTTGTTTGATTTTTCTCGTGGCTCTGATGGGTCAGGCGCAAGACAAAGAAAAGCTCGGCGTGCAAGAGGTGTTGGTGACCAAGTCTTATACCCCCAGTTTGTCGGATGTTTTTAAGATTAGAACCCAGGCCGAGGGCATTGACTCTCTCAAATCAACTCCGATTCCCTTGGATTATAAATTACTCGACGTGCCGGTGGTCTCGACCTTTGTCCCCAACAAAGCGACACCGCTTAAACTCCAACGGCAAGAGCGCACCATTGAATACAATAGTGTATTGGGCCTTGGACTGGGAAATCAAGGACAGCTCGATGTGGAATTTGGCCTGTCATTGCCCTTGGATCGTCAACAGTATTTGGGACTCGATTTGCTTAGTACCAAAAGAGGTAGGGTACCCGATACGTCCTTGCGTAGCGACCAATCCCAAACCCTGGTGGCCGTTGCCCATGACTACTATACCAACAAGGCACAGGCTTCCCAGCAATTGCGTTTTGATACCCGCCGAACCAACTACTACGGCTTGCCCGATAGTCCGGGTTTGTTGTCCCAATTTCAAACCGAAAATTTAAATCCCCAGCAAAGACGTAACTACCTCCAAGGGTCGTCCCGTTGGATATGGTATGACAATTTTTTACAAAAAGCTACCCTGAAACTCCAACATACGGCAGACGATTTCAGTACCTCCGAACAGTTGGTGACCCTTAACGCCCAAATGCGGCTTGAAATTTTTGACGCCTATTTAACCTTTAGTCCTCACGTGCAACTGGTTCGTTCACAATTTGCCAAAGACTATTTTTCGGGTGAGGCAGTTGAAACTCAGCAACGACTGCTATCCTCCGGTGTACAATGGGTCAACCTCAAAAACCGCTTTAAATACAAAATTGGGCTGCAAGGCTATTATTGGGGCGATGCGGCCAATACCTCCGAACAACAATGGTATGTCTATCCCGATTTGACCCTGTTATATCAACCGAAAAAAAGTAAAATACAACCGTATTTGTATCTCAGTGGTGGACTTGACACCAACAGTTACACAACCTTTAGCAACCAAAATCCTTTTGTAGCACCCACACTTGCACTGCGTCCTACCGACCGGGCCTGGGATGCCAAACTGGGCTTTGACACGGTTTTTAATACCGGGGTAACCTTTGGGTTTGAATCTTTTTATACCCAAAAGCGCTGGGCACCGCTGTTTCAGAAATTGGCCTTTAATCCCGCCACACCCTCGACGGCCTATGGTTTTGTCAATAGTTATGGAGTGCTTTATGACCACCAACAAAAATTTGGAGCACAAGTCAAAGCCAATTTAGAATTACAAGAAGACAACCAGTTGTCGATTGTCCTGGGCTATGCGGCCTACCAGCAAGAAAAAGAAGAAGCCGCTTGGAATTTACCTGGCCTGACAGCTAAAATCAACGGAGAGTTTAAGTTTTTTAACCGATTGGGATTCTCGTTTGACCTGGATTATTGGGGCAACCGAACCGTGGCCGAGCGTCCCGTTTTCCTCAACCAATCTCCCGAAGCCAACAGCCCGGTGGCGGTCAAGCTTAAAGGGGTTACTCAACTCCAGTTAGAGGCCCGTTATGCGCTTAACGATCAATGGAATATGTATCTCCAATCGCAGTTGCTTGCCGGTGACAGTGCCCAGGTATGGTACACCTATCCTACCTATACCAACTTGCTACTGGTTGGGATGCGTTATAAGTTTGACATCCTGTTTTAAATACGCCTGCCTTGACCCTCCAAGAATTAAAAGCCTGTCTTCCACAGTTACAAACCTTGCCGTTGCCCGGCTTAACTGCACAGCTGACTTTGGCCCCGCCCTCACGTCAACGCTATGTACGTATGGCCCAACAACAGTTAGGCCGTCCCAAAAAAGCAGCGGTGCTGTTGTTGCTTTATCCTGACGCTTCACACCGTTTGTGTTTTGCGCTTATTCGTCGGGCTGACTACCCGGGGGTTCATTCGGGGCAAATCGGTTTCCCGGGGGGTAAAATTGAGGAGACCGACCGCTCAAGCTGGGCGGCCGCTCTACGTGAAACCCATGAAGAAATTGGGGTGCCCCCACAGGCAGTTCATCAACTTCGTGCCCTAAGTGCACTCTATATTCCGCCCAGTAATTTTACGGTCGATCCTTTTTTGGCCTGGACACCAAAAACTCCACAGTTTACCCTCGACCACAAAGAGGTAGATGGACTTATCCAAGTACCCTTAGTCGATTTTTTAGCCTGTCAACCCAAACACTTTAACGCCCAACTTCAAGGCGATGCAACGACCGAAGCCATTCCTTATTTTGAGCTACAGCAACACAAAGTTTGGGGAGCCACCGCCATGATGTTGGCCGAGTTTCAACAATTGATGTGGGCATTTAAAGGATAGTAGTATATTTGCTTGAATTTGAACGTATGCTGTTATTCCAACGGAATCCTTTTGGTCATTATTTGCTCCTAAAAAAATGGCTGATTCGCTATATGGGATTTATGACACACCGGCGGTATCGGGGCTTTAATGAGCTGCACATAGAGGGGTCGGAAGTCATCAAAAACCTACCGGAAAACAAGGTGCTCTTTATTTCCAATCACCAGACCTATTTTGCCGATGTGGTGGCCATGTTTCATGTGTTTAACGCGAGTTTAAGCGGGCGTATCGATTCGATCAAAAATGTGGGGTATCTCTGGAACCCTAAGCTCAATATTTATTATGTAGCGGCCAAAGAGACAATGAAATCCTCCCCGCTATCCCGCCTGTTGGCCTATGCCGGTTCGGTTTCTATCGAGCGTACCTGGCGCGAAGCAGGCCATGACATCAACCGTCCGGTTAAGTTTTCGGATATTTCCAATATAGGCAAGGCCCTAGACGACGGGTGGGTCATCACCTTCCCCCAGGGGACGACCAAGCCTTTTAAGCCGATTCGCAAAGGCACGGCCCATATCATCAAAAAATACAAACCCATCGTGATCCCCATTGTGATTGATGGTTTTCGTCGTTCGTTTGACAAAAAAGGAATTTTGATCAAAAAGAAGGGGATTTTGCAATCTATGGTCATCAAGCCGCCCTTGGAGGTCGATTATGACAAGGATTCAATTGAAACTATCGTGGAAAAAATCGAGTACGCCATCGAACAACATCCTTCATTTTTAAAGGTGATTCCCCAAGACGAACTCGAAGAACATGAAAAGCTAAACAAAACCCGTCAGTACGAGTTCTAATTGTCTCCTTGTTTTATTCCGTTATGATACCGGCGCAACTGATGCGTGCTCCGGCTGCACCAGAGGGTTGTGAGACCAAATCGTCAGTTCCTTGGTGTACAATGATGGCCTTGCCTACGATATTTTTGACCGGGTCGTCACAGTCTAAGCACCACAAATCGGTTTGGAATGTCAGCATACCATGCCCGGATGTATTGGCTTCAAAATTACCTATATCTCCACGGTGAAACCCTTCGGCACTGCCCCAGGCTCCGTGGTTTTCAAAGGTTGGGTTCCAGTGGCCGCCTGTTGAGGTGCCGTCTTCGGCACTACAGTCTGCTTTTTCGTGCAGGTGAATGGCGTGTGTACCTTCAGTGAGCCCATTGATATGGGCTTCGAGGGTAACGGTGCCTTCGGTTTCGGTAAGGGTGACCATGCCCGAGGTGCTACTGCCGCTTTTGGCGTTTAAGCTGATTTTAAGTTTTTTGGTCATATTACCCGAGGAGTGCTCCCCATGCAGGGCATCGGTATAACGGGCAATTTTTTCTTTTACCTCTGCTTCTGTCCCTTGATAAACTTCTACGGTTTCGGTTTGTTGGTCCCCTTCTTTATTTTGAATGGTCACGGTAGCTTTGACGGTCTGCTCGTCGATACGTTCCATTTTTACCTTGACCGCCTCATGATCGGTCTCTTTTTTTTGTGGTGTGTCTTGACATCCTCCAAGCAGAAAAAGGGAGGTGAGTAAAGCGAAAGCGGTTGTCTTCAAATTTTTCATTTATAGCATTATTTAGTGGGTGTTATCAATTCAATTTTTTTAAAAGGCGAGGGCAAGTCCTTTTCGAGTTCAGTTTGGAAATTTTGCCATTGTTCTTCAAAAAAGCGGTTGGTTGCATTTAGGGCTTTATCCAAACTGGTTTGGGCGTGTTGCATCAAGGTGTTTTCGGTAGAAGTAATTCCTGTTTTCCGTGATTGTACATAACGCGAAGCGATATAAATACGGTTCATGACATGCTGTTCGGGATTGCGGGTAATGCCCTGGCGTTTATCTTCTTTTCCGATATATAGGGCGATTTGTTCGTCGATGGCTTCGATGATGTCTGTGCACTTTTCGATGGCTGTTTTGTAGTGGGTTTTGTCCCGATCTTCCAACTGTTTTTTGAGGGCATTTGCCGTCTGTTTACTTTCGACCAGCTGACGGGTGGCTTTGTGGGCCAACCCTACCATATCTTCGAGTTGTTGAGCGGCAGCATAGACTGTTTTTAGCTGAGCCATATCGGTAGGAATCCTAGGGTCGGTAGCCACTGTAATGGTTTGTTCGTTTTGGGTCGCCCCATAAGACAAAACGGCTTTGTACTGACCAGGCATTACGGTGACGCCTCCGGGTTCGCGGGTGCTCTTTCGCAATGTGCGTGAAGGGGAGGGGTTTCCTTTTTCATCCATACGCCAATACCAGCGATGAAATCCTTTTTCTTCGGGCATTTTGCGGGTAAGCGTCCGAATAAGACGGTCCCCGTCATAGATTTGAAGTTTAAGCGTATCGGTCGATTTACCAGAAGGAGGTTGGGCAAAAAAGGTAAACATGGCGTCAGATTCCCGGTTGGTTCCGTTGTAGAGGGCATCACCGCCAAACCGCGAACCAGTAGCTTGTTGGTAGGCGGCCAAATAGGCCGTGGGGGGTTCGAACAAATGAACGGTCTTGTCACCGATGTTTTGATTTTGTGCCCAAGCGCGTAGGGGTCGAATGTCGTCGAGTACCCATGCGGCACGGCCAAAAGTACCAATCACTAGGTCGTGTTCACGGGGATGGATGACCAAATCTTTGGTCGATACGGTTGGGAAAACCTTGCTGTCCATTTTTTGCCAGTTTTCACCTCGATCGAGGGAGAGGTAAAGACCGTCATCGGTTCCTAAAAACAAGAGGTTGGAACTTACCGGATCTTCGAGGATACAAAGGGCATAACTGGCTACGTCATTTTCGTCGACGATACGCTCCCATTTTTTTCCATAATTGGTTGTTCGATACACATAGGGGGTATAGTTAAACCGTCGGTAGTCGTTGGCGACCAAAAGGGCTTCGCCTTTATTTTTGTCCGAGGCTTTTATTTGGGTAATCCAACTGCCTTCGGGTAGCCCTTTTAATCCTTTGCTGACATCGGTCCATTGTTTTCCTCCATCGAGGCTGAGGTGAACCCGACCGTCATCACTGCCCGTCCATAGCACATTGGGCTGAAGGGGGTCGGCTTCAATGACCAACAGGGTACAGTGATTTTCGGCACCCGTGGCATCCATGGTCAGCCCACCACTTTCACTTTGTTTTTGCTTGAGAGGGTCGTTGGTGGTCAAGTCGGGAGAAATCACTTCCCAGGTGAGTCCTTTGTCGGTACTTTTGTGGACAAACTGACTGCCGAAATAGACCGTATTATTATCAAATGGATCTTGGCCTATGGCTGCATTCCAGTTAAAACGCAATTGCACTTCCGGGTCGGGATGGGTGGGCCGTACTCCGTAGTTATTACCCGTTACCCAGTCGTAGCGCACGACATTACCTTGTTGGCTCATCGCATAGCCATAGCGTGAATCATCTCGGTCGGGAACTACATCAAAACCATCGCCAAAGGCGATTTCTTGCCAGTAGCTGTTTCTTATGCCTTGGGCACGCCAAACATAGGCCGGACCCCGCCAGGAGCCGTTGTCCTGCATACCGCCATAGACGTTATAAGGAAATTCGTTGTCAACAGCAATGTGGTAGAATTGTGCGACGGGAATATTGCCGACAAACCGCCAGGATTTCCCTCGGTCTTGGGTAATGTTCATTCCCCCATCGTTGCCGTCTATCATAAACTTGCCATTTTCGGGATGTATCCACCAGGCATGGTGGTCGGGGTGTACTCCGTTAGAAACTCCATAGGCAGGCATAAGTTCCTTAAAGCTCTTGCCACCGTCTTCAGAAACGTTGACATAGGTAAAAACAGAATATACACGGTTTTCGTTTTGGGGATCGACAAAGATGTCAGAATAGTAAAAAGGGCGGTTTCCGATTTCGTCTTTATCATTGATTTTCTGCCACTTAACTCCACCATCGTCCGAACGGTAGAGGGCATTTTTTTTGGCCTCAACAAGGGCATAAATGCGGTTGGGATCGCTGGGCGCAATGGCCAATCCAATCCGGCCCAATTCCCCTTTTGGAAGTCCATCTTTATCGGTTTTTTTGACCCATGTTTTACCACCATCAATGGTGATATACAGGCCACTTCCTGCACCACCAGACTTAAAAAACCAAGGGTCTCTTTTGTGTTCCCAGAGGGCAGCAATTAGTTTATTGGGGTTGCTTGGATCCATCACCAAGTCAGCCGCCCCACTACTTTCGTTGGTATAGAGGACGCGGTTCCACGAGCTTCCGCCATCTATCGTTTTATAGATTCCACGTTCGGGGTGCGTGCCCCAAGGAGATCCTATGGCAGCGACATATATGGTATTGGGGTTGGTAGGGTCAATGACGATCCGGTGTATATGTCTGGTTTTTTCCAAGCCCATGGACTGCCAGGTGCGCCCCGCATCAAGGGATCTATATATTCCGAATCCTCCATTTAGGCTGTTTCGAGGATTTCCTTCTCCCGTTCCTACCCATACTACATCGGGGTTGCTTTGCTGAATGGCTACTGCACCTATCGAGGCGGTTACCTGATCTTCAAACAAGGGCTCCCATTTGATCCCTCCACTGGTCGACTTCCATAGCCCACCCGAGGCCGTACCTACATACATGATTTCGGGTTGTTTATGGACAACATCGATCGCGGTAACCCTTCCGCTCATTCCCCCTGGGCCAATGTTACGGGCTGGGGTTTCTTTGAGCCAACTGGGATCAAAAGTTTGTGCTGAGGCAAACCATGTGCAGAGCGATAGGACAACAAATAGAAGTGAATTTTTCATTAATTTTTAGTTTACAATGGCTAAATATAATAATAACCCCTCATACTACATTCGATCAACATTACTTTCCTTGTCCAAAAAAGATGACCAATCCACCTTAACTTTTATAGTATCTTTGTCGGATGAAAAAGAGCAATGTATTCCTAGTGATGATGATTACTTTTGCGGCTTGTAAGGCCCCTTATCAAAACGAACCGTTTAGCACTTCAAAAGTCCCAACCCCTCCCGACTATGCCCTTGCCGATAGCTGGGCGGTTTTGCCTGGAGCCTATCCCGAGGCTTTAAAAAATATTCTTGGTGAAGTTAGGCCACAGTCCACAGATGTTTTTTATGTGTATCCCACTTTGTTGTCTGACCGTAAGGACAGTAGCTGGAATGCCGATATTTGGGCGGAGGAAATCCGCGAAAATGTATTGAATTCTGCAGTAAAATACCAGGCCTCGGCTTGGGCCGCTGCTGCAAATATCTATGTGCCTTTTTATCGACAAGCGCATTACCGTATTTTTGTAGAGCCTTTTAAAAGCCAAGGAGGACCGGCTTGGGAGATTGCTTATGACGATGTAAAAAGGGCGTTTCAGTATTATCTAGATTATTATAACCAAGGCAAACCGATCATTATTGCTTCTCACAGTCAGGGGAGTATGCATGCCAAGCGGCTTATCGAAGATTTTTTTGATAACAAACCGCTTCAAAAACAATTGGTTGCTGCCTATTTGGTCGGCACACGTATTCCCCAAGACACCTTTAAAAGCATTCGCCCAATGGTTCAGCCGGACGCCATCGGTGGCTTTGTTTCTTGGAATTCGTATAAGCAAAATAAGTTCCCCAAAGCCTATGAAACGTATTTTAAAAATAGTGTATCGACCAACCCCATCACTTGGGATACTCGTGACAAAACCACCTATGATGAGCACAAAGGGGTCATGTATACCGATGGTCAATTGTATCCCCAAAGCCTGACCATCGATCGTATCGATGGGTTGGTTTGGGTCTCTTTACCCAAAATCCCAAAACGTTTTTTGCTTCGCTTTATCAAAAATTACCACTATGCCGATATCAATTTGTTTTGGGCCGATATCAGTGCCAATGCCCAACTACGAGCCGCACGTTGGCATGCGCTGAATACGCTTGATTGATTAAAATATTCTTTTCATTTTGCTTTTCAAAAAACAATTGCAAAATGGAGTGAAAACGTCTGCAAACGGTTCAAATATTTTTTTTATTTTAACTGAAATTTAAAGACGCATGTCACCATCTAAATCAAATGAAAATAAAGGTAGAAGAGACTTTATCAAAAAAGGACTTGCTGCCTCAGCACTTTTTATAGTGCCTAGAAACGTATTAGGAGGAGTGGGCTATACTGCTCCCAGTGATCAGTTAAATCTTGCCGCCATAGGTGCAGGAGGGAAAGGACGTTCGGACTTGATTAATGCAACGGTCAATGGCCGTGAGCGTGTGGCAGCACTTTGTGATGTACACCTTACGGGTCAGCACGGAGCTGCTCAAACTGTCAGCGATTTTCCCAAGGCCAAACTCTACGAAGATTTTAGAGAAATGCTCGATAAGGAAAAGGATATCGATGCGGTGACCATCTCCACTCCTGACCATGTCCATGGCGTTGCCGCTTCTTATGCTATGGAACGGGGCAAGCATGTATATGTTCAAAAGCCCCTGACGCATAACATCAAAGAAGCCCGTCATCTGACCGAATTGGCCCGTAAACAAAAAGTAGTGACCCAAATGGGTAACCAAGGGGCCTCAAATCCTGATTTGAAAACTGTCCAGCGATGGTTAGACGAAGGACAAATCGGTGCCGTGTCACAAGTAAAAGTATGGACCAATCGTCCGGTTTGGCCGCAAGGTGTCGAAATGCCGGCTCCGGACCCTGCCCAAAAGCCCAGTGATTTAAATTGGGACCTTTGGTTGGGCCCTGCGCAAGAGACTCCCTATATTCCCGAAATGCACCCCTTTAACTGGCGTGGATGGTGGGATTATGGAACAGGAGCCTTAGGGGATATGGGTTGCCATATCATCGATGTACCTTTCCGCACGCTGGGATTACATTATCCAACCGATGTCGAATGCAGTGTGGGTACGATTTATTCACGGATGTGGACCCCCGATTACCGACCCAAAGGTTGTCCAGCTTCATCGTCGGTTACTTTGCATTTTGAAGCGACTGCCAAAAATGCATCACCCATCGAAATGATTTGGACCGACGGAGGAATCCGTCCATCGCATCCCGAATTGGTGCCTGCCAGTGAATCACTTGGTGACCCCACAGGAGCCAATGGAGTCTTGTTGATCGGTGACAAAGGCGTTATTTCTACGGGAGTCTATGGTCTCTATCCAAAGCTATTCCGTAAAAATGAACCCATTCAATACGCTCCTGAGGTAAGCGTTGAAGCGCCCGAATACGGCCATCAACAAAGCTGGATCGATGCCTGTAAAGCAGGTTTTGGAAGTTCCGAGCACCAAGCCTTAACGTCCTCTTTTGACTACTCTGGTCCCATGACCGAAACCGTACTTATGGGGAATATTGCCATACGTTCGTACCTGCTTCGCCGTGAAAATAAAGATGGTGGGTTTGATTATTACGGACGTAAAAAATTACTTTGGGACGGTGATAACATGAAAATCACCAACCTAGAAGAGGCCAATCAATTTGTTGGACGTGATTACCGTGAAGGCTGGTCCTTGTAAATTGTAACTCACCAAATTTTGACAAAAATACTCGTCACTGGGGGACTAGGATATATAGGGTCACACACCTGTGTGGCCCTTTCACAATCGGGTTATACACCCGTGGTTATCGATAACCTTTCCAATACCGATATACGGATTAAAGCGCGCATAGAATCGATCATAGGCCAGCCTTTGGCATTCCAAAAAATCGACCTTTGTGATTCTGCAGCATTATCGACTTATTTTGAACAAGAAAAAGATTTACAAGGAATCATTCATTTTGCTGCCTTAAAGGCTGTAGGTGAGAGTGTCGACAAACCCTTGTTGTATTTCCAAAACAACATCGAAGGCTTGATTAATTTATTGACCTCCAAAAGCCCTTCGCTCCCCATTATTTTTAGTTCTTCTTGTACAGTATATGGCGAAAGTGCCCAACAACCTCTCCAAGAAGACTTTCCTTTTCAGAAGGCCGTTTCACCCTATGGGAGTACCAAGCAAATGGGTGAAGAAATTTTACAGTTTTCAGCAGGGAAAAACAACCAAGGTTCTGTGATTGCCCTGCGGTATTTCAATCCAATTGGTGCTCACTCATCGGCCCAGATTGGTGAACTGCCCAAAGGAATACCCCAAAACTTGGTACCGTTTTTAACGCAAACCGTTGCCGGTAAACGTGACAAACTCAGTGTATTTGGCCATCAATATCCTACCCCCGATGGTACGTGTATCCGAGACTATATCCACGTAATGGATCTAGCGGAAGCGCATGTAAGCGCATTGGAAAGGTTACTCAATAAAAAAAATAAAAGCCCTTTTGAGGTCTTTAATATAGGGACGGGTAAGGGCTGTTCGGTGTTGGAGTTGATTCATTCATTTGAAAAAGCCACGGGAGAAAAGGTACCCTACACATTTGCTCCACCCCGACCAGGCGATGTAACCATTGCCTATGCCGATACTACTCATGCCCAAAAAGTACTGGGATGGTCGGCAAAACGTTCGATTGAAGAAGCCTTAAGTTCAGCCTGGAATTGGGAAAAACAACAATGAACATAAATAAAGTCATTTGGATAACGGGGGCCTCTTCTGGTATAGGACGAGCTTTAGCCCTTCAATATGCCCAACAAAATGGGGTGGCGCTGATTCTTTCAGCCCGAAGAACGCAGGTCTTGGAAAGCGTTAAGCAAGCATGCGGAGGTGGTTCTAAAATTGCCCTGCTTCCCTTTGACCTTACCCAAAACGACCAGGCAGAGCAGTATGTGACCCAAGCCCTTCAGCTTTTTGGTCGGATAGATGTATTGATTAATAACGGTGGTGTGAGTCAGCGTTCTAAAATTTTGGACACCAATTTTGAAGTGTTCGAAACCCTTATGCAAGTAGATTATTTGGGAAGTGTCGCATTGACCCGAGCCTTGTTGCCCCATTTTGTACAACAAAAATCCGGTCATTTTGTGACGGTAACCAGTGTGATGGGCAAATATGGATCACCCTTTCGATCAGGTTACTGCGGGGCCAAACATGCGCTACATGGTTTTTTTGATGTATTACGCATGGAACATGCCAAAGACGGAATTGCTGTAACCCTCCTTTGCCCAGGATTTGTACGTACACAAGTAACGGTCAATGCATTGACGGGCGATGGCTCGGCTTTGGGGCATGATGACCCGGCAACCGCTTCCGGTTTGGAGGTAAATGCAGTAGCCAAGCGGATGATTCGCGCTATTGCCCAGAAAAAATGGGAAGTGTATTTTGGTAGAAAAGAAAAATTAGGCGTCTACCTCAAGCGTCTATCCAACAAACTATTGCACCAAGTTGTGATTCGCAGCAAGGTGCGTTAATGTGTTTTTTATGATGAAAAATAATTCAGTTTCAAGACGTAAAGCCCTTAAAAATATCGCTGGTGGTGCTACCTCCCTGTTGGCGGCCCCTTTTCTACAGGGGCAAGACCAACTTGTGGTGACCGACCCCTCCAACACATGGAAAGGTACTATCAATCACTCGGTTTGTTATTGGTGTTTTAATTTTATACCCTTCGAAACATTTGTGCAGCAAATCAAACAAATGGGATTGCAGGGAATTGATTTGGTCAGTCCCAAAGATTGGCCCATTCTCCAAAAATACGGATTGACCTGTACCATGGCTGAGGGAGCCGAAATTGGCCTAACCAAGGGATGGAATGACCCCCAATACCATTCAAAACTGATAGACAATTACCTGAAGCATATAGATCTTACGGCCAAAGCAGGCTATAAAAACTTGATTTGTTTTAGTGGAAATCGCAACGGTATGGACGATGAACAGGGCCTTGAGAATTGTGTCAAAGGACTTCAAAAAATCATGGCTGCCGCCGAAAAGAAAGGCATTACAATTCAGATGGAGTTGTTTAACTCAAAAGTAGACCACCCCGACTATATGTGCGACCGCTCTGCATGGGGCATTGAACTGTGCAAGCGGTTGGGCTCCGAAAACTTTAAACTGTTATATGACATATATCATATGCAAATCAGTGAGGGGGATATCATCCGTACCATCCGAGAAAATCATCAGTATTTTGGCCATTACCACACCGCTGGTGTACCGGGACGGCACGAAATCGATGAAAGCCAAGAGCTGTATTACCCTGCGATTATGCAGGCCATAGCAGAAACCGGCTATCAGGGCTATGTTGCACAAGAATTTTTGCCCACCGACAAAACCAGTCTCCAGGCTTTGGAAAAAGCGGTTGGTATATGTGATGTATGATAAACAATTCCCCAACCACAACGGCGGTTGGGGACTCTGTAAAATTAATCGTATTTGGCAGGCTGTCCTTTAGGATCGGTATTTTGAATAAAGGTACGGATGTCTTCGTTGGCCTTGATCAGGTCTTCTTTTCTTAGGTACATCATATGCCCACTGCGGTAGCCTTCAAAGTAAAAACGATCTTTCATTTTTCCGCTAGGGTCCACTTGCCACATGGTATATTTGGCATTAAAATAGGTGGTTGCCCCATCATAATAGCCCGATTGAATCAATACCTTGAGGTAGGGATTTTGCGCCATGGCCAGACGTAAATTATCTCGGGTATTGTCGTTGTCGTTGTTCCATGGACGAACAGGGCCAAACATATTGTATTTAATATCGGTTATAAATTTTAATTCTTTTTGAATATAGTGATTGATGGCTGGTGTAAAAGAATGTAACCACGAATCAATTTCGGCATTGTAATCGGGGCGGGTACCGATATCTTTGCGGTCTATTCCGGTATATCGGGAGTCGAGTCGTCCGATGGTTTTGCTTTGATCACGTAACAACTCTTTCCAAAAGAATCCTGTGGGAATATCCAGATTGTTTTGCAGAATCACCGATTTAGAAAGGCCAGAAAAATAGGCCATTTTTTCGGCTACCTGGTTTTTTTCTTCGGTACTGATAAAGCCACCTTTGGCCAAGGCAGGAATCACCGTATTGATGGTATATTCTTCAGATGCCGGTAATATTTCGGTCAGGTCTTGTTGCTGTAATTCAGCAGGTAGCTGTTTGTGATACCATGCGGCTGCAGTATAATAGGGGAGGTTGAGTGCAGAGGAAACCGGTCCACCGACACGGATGACTTTATAGTCGGCAGGGGAGACCATAATCACCCCATTAAGGAACATCCATTGATTGTCTTGAAGTTCCAACGAAAGTCCCATGACACGTGTACCGCCATAACTTTCCCCAATGATGTATTTGGGCGACTCCCAGCGTTTTTTGCGATTGACAAAAGTTGTCATCCATTCGGCCAGGTACTTGATATCCTCGTTAATGCCAAAAAATTGCTTGCGATCTGCCATTTTACCATCCACCTCGAGTATTCTGGAATAGCCCGTATTCACGGGGTTGATAAATACGATATCCGCTACATCTAATATAGAATAAGGATTGCTTTTAAACCCATAAGGTTGTACAGGATAGCCTTCGTCGTCTATGTTTAAAATACGGGGACCTGTATAGGCCATATGCATCCAAACCGATGCAGATCCGGGCCCACCATTAAATGAAAAAATAAGGGGGCGTTCAGCTACGGTTTTTCCGTTGGTTCTCCGGTAATAGGTATAAAACAAACTGGCAATGGGGTTTCCTTCAGCGTCCCAAACAGGCTGGGTTCCTGTGTCGGCCGTATAGGTGACTTTTACCCCCTTGATGGTCGTGGTATGATTGGTAACGACCATCGTATCGACGGGGAGTGTTCTTTTTTGTGCAAAAAGCATCGTCGAGCTAGCTACAATGAGCAAGCATATTGTTTTTGAAAATGAATTTGATTTCATGGTTGAACATTTTTATTTCCATAAATGTAATTTTTTTTATGCGTTAGCTACAAGCAGTTTCAATAAATTGAAAAAAAAAGCCTTTCCAAACGGAAAGGCTTTGTGTATTTGGATTCAAAATTAATTGATCGCAATGTCAACTCGGCGCGCAAAATCTACACGTCTGTTTTTGGCACGTCCTGCGCGTGTGTTATTGGTGTCCACGGGCTGGTCTTCACCAAAACCTTTGGCATCCACTCGACCGGCAGCAATCCCGGCAGCAATTACAGCATCTCGAACGGCGTTAGCACGTTTTTCAGAAAGCTTTTGATTGTAAGCCGAACTCCCATCACTAGAAGCGTGTCCACCAATGGTTACGCTAGCATTAGGATACTGGTTGAGTAGTGCTACCAATTGGTTAACCAGGGCACTTCCAGCCTCGTTGATTGAAGAACTATCAGCTTTAAAGAAGATTTTTGAATTCTCATCACCAATAAAATTGAGTAACGCCTTGGGAGCTTCTGGGCAACCATTGTTGGCTGCATCTCCGGCTTCGTTAGGACAAAGATCGTCTTTATCCGCTACACCATCGCCATCGGCATCCGGCCAAGGGCAACCGTTGTTGGTCGCTTCACCAGCTTCGTTAGGGCATTGGTCTACATTATCAGCAACTCCATCGCCATCGGAGTCTGGACATCCATTCATGGCAGCAGAACCTGCAGCGTTTGGGCAGGCATCATCACCATCGGCAATACCGTCTCCATCAGCATCGGGACAACCGTTTAACTCCGCTTTACCAGCTTCTTCTGGACAAGCATCTTTGTTATCCGGAATTCCGTCACCGTCGGTGTCAGGACATCCTTGAAATTCTTTGAGTCCGGGTACATCCGGGCAGACATCTTTTTTGTCAGAAACACCATCGCCATCAGCATCACCCGCTCCAAAATTATAGTTAACCCCTACAATATGTTGTAGATGGTTGTAAGCATAGTTTTCACTGGCTGAACGATAAGAAGTGCTGACATTTCCTTGTAATTGATCAGAAATTTTAAACGCAATTCCAGCTCCACCAAGTACAGTTTTAGAAACTTCTTT
>RFYP01000161.1 GCA_009921175.1 Flavobacteriia bacterium
TTTTATAAATATAGTTATTTACCAATTGATCAGCATAATCACCATCACCTATAACGCGGCCACCACCCTAAGGGATTGCCTGGCTTCGGTGGCCACACAAACCGCTAAGGAAGTAGAGCATATTCTGGTCGATGGGGGTTCGACCGATAATACCCTGGCGATCGCCAACACTTTTCCCCATATCACCACCATCATTTCAGAGCCTGACAAGGGTATCTACGATGCCATAAACAAAGGAATTCGTGCCGCAAAGGGGGAGATCATTGGGTTTTTACACGCCGATGATACCTTTTATGACGTAAATAGCCTCCAAACCATCTCAGAGGCTTTTGATCCAATAACCGAGGCGGTTTTTGGTGATTTGATCTACACCGACACCCAAAACAAGATTAAACGAAAATGGACCGGGAGTCCCTTCCAAAAAGGAGCCTTTCAAAAAGGCTGGATGCCCGCCCATCCTACCTTTTATTGCCGAAAAAGTGTGTATAAAAAATATGGGTTGTATGATGTAACCTTTACGATCGCAGGAGATTTTGAACTTATGCTGCGTTTTTTTGAAAAACACACCATTCAATCAAAATACATTCCACAAACCTTGGTCAACATGAAACTGGGGGGGGTCAGTAATGCCTCAATACAAAACAAAATCAGGATACTCCATGAAGAATTTCGGGCCTTTACCCAAAACGATCTCCCGGTAAACAAATTCCTATACCTATGGGCTAAAGCCAAAAACCTCCGTCAATTTCGCTTTTAATGAGCCTGCGCAACACTAGCAATCCCTTTTGTATATTTGTACTTTGTGGTCATCCTAAACCAAAACAAGCATGCGTCAAGCCAAACCCAAAAATAACACCGTAGGCATCACCTTTTCGACCTTTGATCTGTTCCATGCAGGGCATGTCAAAATGTTGGAAGAAGCCAAATCCGTTTGCGACTACCTGATCGTCGGCCTACAACTCGACCCCAACATCGACCGGGCCGAAAAAAACAAACCAGTGCAAAGCATCATCGAACGCTATATACAAGTCAGCTCCTGTAAATTTGTGGATGAAGTTGTTCCCTATGTCACAGAAAAAGACTTGGATGAAATCCTTAGAAGTTTTAACATCCATGTGCGCATCATCGGCGAAGAGTACCGAGACAAAGATTTTACCGGCAAGGCCTATTGCGAACAAAAGGGAATCGAACTCTATTATAACCGCCGCGACCACAGATTTTCATCTTCCGAGTTACGTAAACGAATCGCTAAATAATTTTTTATGAAAGCCAACGTCTTAGCCCAAGGACCAAGTAAAATTTTCAACACATCTATCCCAACAACTGCTGTCGTGTCTACCTGATGAAAAAAATAATGCTAGGTAATGCAGATTAATCCAACCACTTTTCACGGTGTTTTTTTAATAACTCCCACAGTTCATCACGATGTGAGAGGAAGTTTTACCGAAACCTTTCGATTAGAAGACCTTGAAAACCAACTGGGACGAAGTATCCAATTTGTCCAAGACAATGAATCGCTTTCCTACAAAGGGGTGATCCGCGGTTTGCACTACCAACAACCTCCTTTTGCGCAAAGCAAATTGGTTCGTGTGGTCCAAGGCGAAGTTTGGGATGTGATTGTCGATTTACGCCATGACAGCCACACTTTTGGGCAGTTTTACAGTGAGACCCTCTCTTCCGAAAACCAACACCAGTTGTTTATCCCACGGGGTTTTGCCCATGGTTATATCACCCTGAGTGACACTGCTATTTTTGCCTACAAGGTCGATCAGTACTATTCCAAAGCACACGAAGCGAGCATCGCTTTTGACGATCCCCAGCTGGGTATTCCTTGGCCTTTGGATCCAAAAACGTGGATCCTTTCGGACAAAGACCGTAAACATCCCGGTTTTGCCGCAGCCCCTCGTTTTAAATCCCTAAACAACGCCGATGACTAGGGTATTGGTCACGGGTGCGGGTGGGCAGTTGGGCCAATGTTTCAAACAGGTCTCCGCAGATTACCCCCACTTTTCGTTGGTTTTTAAAACGAAACACGAACTCGATATTACCCATTCCGAATCACTCCAATCG
>RFYP01000162.1 GCA_009921175.1 Flavobacteriia bacterium
TTTAGCGGTACGCAAAAAACCCCCTACCGAGAAGATGATCCTACCGCACCAATCAACCGCTACGGGCAGTCCAAACGTTTGGGGGAAGAAGCTCTTTTTCAGGCATCACCTTCGGCCATTTTTATCCGTACGTCTTGGCTGTTTAGTCCTTTTGGAAACAATTTTGTTAAGACCATCCTCGGGCGACTAGCCGAAGGTCAAGCCCTTAAGGTGGTTGACGACCAGTGGGCCCGCCCTACTTATGGAATCGATTTGGCCCATGCCGTCCTGGGTTTGCTCAATCATCCGAAGGTAGACCAACACCATTGTTACCATTTTGCCAATAGCGGGGTGACCAACTGGTACGGTTTGGCCCAAGCCATTGCCCGTCATCGCGGGCTAGAAACAACGATAACGCCCCTACCTTCGGACCAATACCCAACGGCGGCCCACCGACCCACCTATTCGGTGTTGGATACCCAACGAATCGAAAATACCTGTAACTTAGTCCCGCGCTCTTGGGAAGAAGCACTAAAAGATTGTTTACACTACCTATGAAAAAAGCCTCGAACATTTTGATTACCGGAGGTGCCGGATTTATTGGTGCTCACCTCGTTTTGCGCATGGTCAATCGTTATTCCGATTACCACATCATCAACCTCGATGCCCTGACCTATGCTGCCAACCTGGACCCCCTTAAGCCCATCGAAAAGGCGTCAAACTACACATTTGTACAGGCCGATATCAATGACCCCAAGGCGCTAAAGGCGGTTTTTGAACAATACCGCATCGATCATGTCCTGCATTTGGCCGCCGAATCGCATGTGGACAATTCCATCAAACATCCCCTGCAATTTGCACATACCAATGTACTGGGTACCCTTCACCTGTTGGAGGTCGCCCGACAGCATTGGGCCAACGACCTGAAAAATCATCGGTTTTACCATATTTCTACCGATGAGGTCTATGGCACTTTGGGCGAAACCGGCCGGTTTACCGAGATGTCTCCCTATGACCCTCGATCTCCCTATTCGGCCTCCAAAGCCGCTTCTGATCATTTTGTCCGGGCCTACTACCACACCTACGGCCTACCTATATTGGTGTCGAATTGCTCCAATAATTTTGGCCCTTACCAATACCCCGAAAAATTAATTCCCCTGTTTATCAAAAATATTTTGGAAGAAAAATGCCTACCCGTCTATGGCCAAGGGACTAACGTCCGCGATTGGCTCTATGTCGAAGACCATGCCGAAGCCATCGACCTGATTTTTCACCGGGGAACACCCGGAGACACCTACAACATAGGGGGCAACTATGAGTTGCGGAATATCGACCTAATGCATCAGTTGATTGCCGTGACCGACCGCCTGTTGGGACGTCCCGAAGGCTATTCGAAAAAGTTAATAACGCATGTTACCGACCGTTTGGGTCACGACTACCGCTATGCGATGGACTACACCAAACTGCAAAACGAACTCGGATGGCAACCCCAGACCCCCTTTGATCATGCCCTCGAAAAAACCGTCCAAGCCACGTTGGACCATTTTCAAAACCCTAACCCTGCACAAAAATGAACAAAACACTGTTAGACCTTGGACTCTTTGTCCTTAGATTGAGTTTTTCAACCCTTATGCTTACCCACGGACTGGGCAAGTTCAACCGGCTTTTTGCCGATGAAATCAAATTTGGTGATCCCATAGGGCTAGGCCCTGAGCTGTCGCTCTATTTGGTGGTTTTGGGAGAGTTTTTGGCCCCCATGTTTGTAATTTTGGGTATCAAAACCCGTTTGGCCGCTTTTTTCCCCTTTTTTACCATGCTTATCGCGGCCTTTGTCGCCCACGGTGCCGACCCCTTTGAACGCAAAGAAAAAGCCCTGCTTTTTATGTTTGGGTTTTTGGTAATTATGCTTTGTGGAGCCGGGCGGTTTGCGATAGAACGCGTTTGGAAAAAAACTTTTTAGTCCCTCCGGACTATTTTCAATACCGGACATTGCAATTTTGTGTAAAAAAACTATCTTTGCAGTCCTAAAATAAGTAGAACATGTACGCAATTGTAGAAATAGCAGGGCAGCAATTTAAAGTTGCA
>RFYP01000163.1 GCA_009921175.1 Flavobacteriia bacterium
GGTAAAGACAGTGAAGGAAATGCCGTTCGTTGGACTTTGACCTCAAGCCCGAGTCAAGATAGCGCAACTAAAGAAAAAGAAAAAGCATCGGCCGATCAACGCAGTCTGATGCCCATCACCTTTCCCAACACCGGTTTTGGTCATAAAAGTCTTCCACAAGCTACGGATATTCTCTATAAGAATGCTACCGTTTGGACCAACGAGGCCGAAGGGATTTTGACCAATACGGACGTACTAGTCACCAATGGAAAAATTATGACCATCGGGCAAAATTTAGCCCCCGGCAACGCCCAAGTCATCGATGCAACGGGTAAACACCTTACCTCGGGAATCATCGACGAACACTCACATATTGCCGCTTCAAGCATCAACGAAGGGGGACATAATTCTTCCGCGGAAGTATCAATTGAAGATGTAATCGACCCGGACGATATCAATATCTACAGAAATTTGGCTGGCGGGGTGACCACCATTCAAATTCTACACGGATCCGCCAACCCGATTGGGGGGCGCTCGGCCATCATCAAATTGAAGTGGGGAGAAAGTATCGACGAACTAAAATTTCCCGGTGCCGATCCATTTATCAAATTTGCCTTGGGCGAAAATGTCAAACAATCCAACTGGTCGAGCTTTAGTCGTTTCCCGCAAACCCGTATGGGGGTCGAGCAAGTTTTTGTCGATTATTTTCAACGCGCCAAAGAATACGGACAGACCTGGGAAGCCTACAATGCCTTGTCTCCTCGTCAAAAAGCACGACAAAAACGTCCACGCTACGACATCGAAATGGAAACCCTTTGGGAGATATTACAAGGCAAACGCTATATTTCATGCCACTCTTATGTGCAAAGTGAAATCAATATGTTGATGAAAGTCGCCGAGCAATTTGATTTCCGTGTCAACACCTTTACCCATATTTTGGAGGGGTATAAAGTGGCTGATAAAATGCAAAAACACGGGGTAGGTGGTTCGACCTTCTCCGACTGGTGGGCCTACAAATACGAAGTAAAAGACGCTATACCCTACAATGGGGCCATCATGCACAATGCTGGCGTAACCGTCGCCTTTAATTCAGACGATGCCGAAATGTCAAGACGCCTAAACCAAGAAGCGGCCAAAGCCGTGAAGTACGGTGGAATCTCAGAAGAAGATGCTTGGAAGTTTGTCACCCTTAACCCCGCCAAGCTCCTCCACATTGACGATAAGGTAGGTAGTGTCAAGGTGGGTAAAAATGCCGATTTGGTTCTCTGGAGCGACCATCCGATGTCGATTTATGCCGTAGCCGAAAAAACCATGATCGATGGAGCTTTTTACTACGAAGCTAATAAAGTTGCCGAACAGCTTCACGCCATCGAAACCGAGAAAGAGGCCTTGATTCAACAAATGATTCAATTTGGAAAAGAAACCGGAGGCACACAAATGCCCAAGACGACAAGCAAACGTTTGTTTTATTGTGAAACTTTAGATTAATCCTGCCATGAAAAATATAATCATTACCCTCACCGCCCTAATCAGTTACAGTATCACCGCACAACAAACCCCGGCCAGTGCGCAAACCGAAAGTATTCTTATACTCGGTGCAACAGCCCATATTGGGGACGGAACGTTTATCGAAAACAGTGCCCTTGGTTTTGACCAGGGTAAAATCACCTATATCGGAAAAAACGATGGTTCACAAACCGACTATGACCGTGTCATTGACGCCCGTGGACAACACCTCTATCCTGGGTTTATCGCTACCAATTCTACCCTAGGTTTGGTGGAAATCGATGCGGTAAGAGCCACCGATGATGAAGATGAAATCGGTGCTATGCTGCCGCATATTCGCAGTGCAATTGCCTATGATGCCGAATCTAAAATCGTTGAAAGCATGCGCCCCAATGGGGTTTTAGCCGGACAAGTCGTTCCCAGAGGAGGAAGCATCTCGGGGAGTTCTTCGGTGATGCAATTTGACGCTTGGAACTGGGAAGACGCACTGATCAAGGCCGATGAAGGTCTCCACCTCAATTGGCCCTCACCCTACAGCCGCGGACGTTGGTGGCGCGGAGAAGATCCCGGCCTAAAAG
>RFYP01000164.1 GCA_009921175.1 Flavobacteriia bacterium
AAAGGGACTAGCATCGATAACAAAAAGGCGTAACGATTGGCCAACCTGTGGGGCTGCCAAACCTACCCCATGTGAGGCATACATGGTTTCCCACATATTGGCAATGAGTGCAGGAAGTGCCGGGTCGGTTAGATCGACCGTTGCCGCTTTTTGTTTTAAAACAGCTGCACCATAAGCAACGATAGGTAATATCATATGGGTGTTTTGATTTTAGAATCCATAAACGCTTGTAAAAGTATGGCCGCACTTACTTTATCGACTAAGGCTTTGTCACTGCGTTGTTTTTGGGTAGCCCCTCCTTCAATCAGGGTTTGAAAAGCCATTTTGGAGGTGTATCGCTCATCGTGTCGGTAAACCGCCACCGTGGGGTATCTTTTTTTAAGTTGGTCGATAAACCGGTTGATTTCTGTATTAATGGGCGAGGGTGTTCCGTCTTTTTGCGTGGGGTAACCCACCACAAAAGCCGCTATTTTTTCTTGGGTGGTATAGGTGTCTAAATAAGCATAGATTTGAGGGGTCAAACAGGTATCCAACGGACTGGCAATGGTCTGCATCGGATCGGTGACCGCCACACCGGTACGCCGACTGCCATAATCAAAAGCCATGATAACCCCCTGTTTCATATGCCACAAAGATATCCTTTTTTGTGAGGCGATAAAAGACGGTTGCCTAGAACGAATTGGTTATTTTTGAAAAAAATGAAAATGAAAAGTCAGATTGAAGCCGCTTGGGAGAACCGCAGTTTGTTGACTACCCCCGCTACGCAAAAAGCCATTCGTGAGGTCATTGATGCCCTCGATCAAGGATCTCTTCGTATTGCAACGCCCACCGCTACAGGTTGGGAGATCAACGAATGGATCAAAAAAGCAGTGGTTTTGTATTTTCCCATCCAACAAATGGAAACCTGGGAAGCCGGGCCATTAGAGTTTCACGATAAGATTCCTTTAAAGAAAAACTATGCAGAACAAGGGGTGCGTGTAGTGCCTCATGCGGTTGCTCGACACGGTGCCTATTTGGCTTCCGGGGTCATCTTGATGCCCAGTTACATCAATATAGGTGCCTATGTAGATAGTGGAACCCTAGTCGATACATGGGCGACGGTAGGTAGTTGTGCTCAAATCGGAAAAAATGTACACCTCAGTGGAGGTGTGGGCATCGGTGGAGTGCTCGAACCTTTACAGGCAGCCCCGGTCATAATCGAAGACAATGCCTTTATAGGGTCTCGCTGTATAGTAGTCGAAGGGGTTCGGGTGGGCAAAGAAGCCGTATTGGGAGCCAATGTCGTATTGACCGCCTCAACCAAAATCATCGATGTAACCGGCGATAAACCCCATACCTATGTTGGGGAAGTCCCCCCACGATCGGTCGTTATTCCAGGGAGTTACACCAAATCCTTTCCGGCTGGAGACTATCAAGTGCCCTGTGCGCTCATAATTGGTAAACGCAAAGAAAGTACAGATAAAAAAACATCCTTAAACGAGGCCCTACGCACCCACAATGTAGCGGTCTAATTTTCTTTTTCAATACCGTAGGGTGTCCGAATAACTCCTTGGGCTGTGATTTGACGAATGGCCTTGTTTTTAGCAATAGCTTCTGCGTTGACATACCCCCGGGCATGTTCCAGATGCACACAAATCGCACTGTAACGAATTTGCTTAGAACGAATCCCGTAGTTAAAAAGTCGCTCCCCCAATTCACGGTCTTCACCGCCATACTGCATCCGTTCGTCAAAACCATTAATCGCCAGGATATCCGCTTTCCATCCCGAGGCATTGTGCCCGTTCCAGGAGGGGGTGGTCGGGGTGATTCGGTTTAAGAGGCGTGCCCAAATTCCTTGTGCACTCAGCTTTAGATTTTTAATTGAAAAACCCAATCCGCGTTTACGCAGCCAGGGCAAATCAAAACAGTCTTGGGTTTCAATAGACTTGCGATCGATCGCCTTAGACAGGACCATCGGCAGTTTAAAATACCCACCCGACAAGAAATACCCTTTTTGACGGTGGTGAAAATGTACAGCCAAAAAATCAGCCCGTGGAATACAATCACCATCACTCATCAC
>RFYP01000165.1 GCA_009921175.1 Flavobacteriia bacterium
TACTTTGGCGATTAGGTTTTTTCCTTCATAGCCCAAGGCCGTTCCACTCAGGTTGGCCAGCAACACTGGCTCAATATGGACCATAGCGCCAATGAGGAGGTCTTTATACCAGACAATGGTTTTTTGGTCTTTAAGACTCTGTTTCACAGCTTCTTTGGTGGCGGTCTGCGCCCAAACAAAGGTCATTGGTCGGTGCCCGCCTTCAGGAATATTAAACGACCAGCCGGTCAATCCATGGATATCTGAAGTCCCCAAAATGGTAAGTCCATGCTTTAGAGCCAATTCTAAAGCCTCTTCGGAAAAAGTATGTTCATTAACCACCTCAATGCCATGCAAAAGTTTGTTGTCAATCAAGTACTGATGAAAGGGTTCGAGTCGGGCAATTCCATCCAATCGTTGTGCAGGCCAGTCGGGATGATTCCAAAAAACAAAGGCCCCTTGTTTGTTGGCCTCAACAATTCCAGACAGGGAGTCTTTTTGTAACAAGGGATTGGCGTTTTCGACAAAAACCGCATTGATATGCCCGGGGGCCATACTCCGGGTAATCTCTGAGCCATTGATGACCTGAAGGGCAGGATTGTTGCCCAAATGGTGTTGGGCGATTTGATATGAACGGTTGCGATCCGGGTGCGGAATATCTTCGCGGTGTGGTTGATACTCCAGGTGTTCGGTCAGCGCAATCAAATCGAGGCCCTCACGTAGGGCTTCATCGACCCTGATATTTGGCCAAACCGACCCATCCGAAAATACGGTGTGGATGTGTAAATCGGTAGCGACAAGGACACTGTTTTCAGGGGCTTTAAAAAAGGCTTTTTGGTCTTCTGCTTGGCTCCAAGAAAAAAGGGAAACCATGACCATCAACAGACTGAAAAAAGATGTTTTCATGAGGGATTTTTTTTAAAGATAGTTTTTGTTTGCGAATTTTTGAGGTTGATCTAGAGGCAATCTATTTCATAGTCTTCCCAAGGGCCCTCGGTGGGCGTATTGGGAAAATAAAAACAACGGGTACTGCCATCACCAAAACGGAAAGTTTTGTAGAATGCTGTGGGGACATGGGCCCCGGTGGTCAGCACCTCGTGCCCATCTCCAAATTCAAGATCAATACGCACCTCAATGGTTCCCAAGGTTTTGGCCCAAGTTCGGGCTTGGCCTTCGAGTTCAGCCCATTCTCCCCGATTGAGTTCGTCCCGTTGTAGGGCACAGTTTAGGTAACTAAAGGTCGCATAAAGGTTGTCGTAAGAATCGGTAAAGGAGCCGGCAGGCGCCATATGCCCTTTGTCCCACTGGTTGGCATAATAGTCTGCATCATTGGACGTATAGACGGTATCGACCAAATAAAAGTTCATGCTCCCTCGGTCGGCGACCTTCACGATATCGCGTACCTGATAAGCAATCCAATTGGGTTGCTCATATACCTCGTTGTAATCAACGGTAAATACAGGTCCCTGAATGAGGTAGGAGACCTTTTTTTCACGCGGCGGTTCGGTGTTTGCTGAAGGGGCCTCTTTACCACAAGCCCCAAAAACAAAAAAGACGAGAATAAAATAAGCAAGGAAATAAAGGCTTTTTTTCAACGGGAAAAAAATTAAGCTTTTTCAAACACCATCGCAGAAGCTCCACCACCGCCGTTGCAAATTCCCGCTACTCCATAACGCCCTTGGCGCTGAAGTTGGTGAAGTAGGGTTACGACGATGCGCGCCCCCGAACAGCCTAAAGGATGTCCAAGGGAGACCGCCCCTCCATTGGGGTTAACTTTTTTAGGATCCAAGCCGAGTAGCGCGATATTGGCCAAACCGACGACCGCAAAGGCTTCGTTAATTTCAAAACAATCAATTTCTGCAACAGTTAGGCCGGCTTTGGCCAGCGCAATCGGGACAGCCTTGGCTGGGGCTGTAGTAAACCATTGGGGTTCATGAGCCGCATCGGCCCCACTCAAGACATTTGCCAAGGGGGTAATACCCAGTTCTTTGGCCTTCTCAGCAGACATCAATACCACGGCCGCTGCTCCATCGTTAATGGTCGAGGCATTGGCCGCAGTC
>RFYP01000166.1 GCA_009921175.1 Flavobacteriia bacterium
TCACTTCACGATCTCCACCAAAGATTCGGAGGTAGGTGGTAAACTCAAAAAAGCGAATAAAAATTTTACTTTCAAACGAATGGGTACGATAGGCCTGAACCAAAACCACAAAAACGAGAAACAATACGAGAGTCACCCAACTGCTACTGACGGTATTAAGTTGTTGCCACATTGGTGTTTTGATTATTGCGGTTATTCGATAGAATTGCCACAAAGATACTAAGGTTTTGTATTTTTGACTTCCATGCAAGAGCTGTTAATTATTGTCCCAACCTATAACGAGGTCGAAAATATCGAAGCCTTGGTCCGTGAATTGCTCAGCCTGCCCCTCCCGTTGGATATATTGGTGGTGGACGATCAATCTCCGGATGGTACGGGTGCCAAAGTCAAAGCGTTGATGCAGGAGTTTAAAGCACATTTGTTTCTCGAAGAACGCCAACAAAAACAAGGTTTAGGAAAGGCCTATTTACATGGTTTTCAATGGGCACAACGCCGACGATATACCTATGTTTTTGAGATGGATGCTGATTTTTCGCACGATCCGGCTGCCTTGCCTGGTTTGTTTGATGTACTCAAAGAAAAAGCCGACTTGGTTGTCGGTTCCCGATACAGCAATGGCATCACTGTAGTAAACTGGCCTTTGTCGCGAATTTTTCTCTCGTATTTTGCCTCGGTCTACGTACGGGCCATTACGGGGATGCCCGTAAAAGATCCTACTGCAGGCTATGTGGGGTACCGAACATCGGTTTTTGCCTCAATCAATCTTGACCAAATCCGTTTTGTAGGCTATGCTTTTCAAATTGAAATGAAATATAAGGCGTGGACAAATGGGGCCCGTATTGTCGAATGCCCCATTATTTTTAAAAACCGTGAAAAAGGAACCTCCAAAATGAATGGCTCGATAATTTGGGAGGCCCTTTATGCTGTATTATTTTTGCGTATGCAATATCTATTTAAAAAACGCCCATGAAATCGACCCTAATCCAACACGCTACCTTAATCAACGAAGGGGTTGCACAAGTGGCCGATTTGCGAATACGTGGGGCGTATATCGAAGCCATTGCACCGGTACTCACCCCACTCGAAAATGAAGATTGCATAGATGCGACCGGCTGTTATTTACTGCCTGGATTGATCGATGATCAAGTCCATTTTAGAGAACCCGGTTTGACCCACAAAGCGTGTATTCAGAGTGAGTCCCAAGCGGCCATTGCGGGAGGGATTACCTCCTTTATCGAAATGCCCAACACCCAGCCACAGACCACTACCCTAGAGGCCTATCAAGATAAACTAGACCGCGCTCAAAAAACCTCGGCAGCCAACTACTCCTTTATGTTCGGTGGCACCAATGACAATTTGGAAGTCCTCAAGCAATTGGATAAAAACAAGGTGGCGGGAATCAAACTTTTTTTGGGATCCTCTACCGGGAATATGCTGGTGGATAATCCCGAGGTGTTGCGTGAAATTTTTTCCAGCACCGACCTGGTCATCGCTGCACATTGCGAGGATGAACAAACCATACGCGAAAACCTGCAAGCCCATATTGATACCTACGGCGAAGAGATACCCATCGAAAAACACCCGGTGATACGCAGCGAAGCAGCCTGTTATATATCTTCTTCTCAAGCCATTGCCCTGGCCAAAGAAACCGGAGCTCGGTTACACGTATTCCACGTGTCAACCGCCAAAGAAACCGCTCTTTTTCAAAATGACATTCCCCTTAAGGATAAAAAAATTACCGCTGAAGTGTGTACCCATCACCTGTGGTTTTCGGACGAAGATTATGCCGAAAAAGGAACCCTGATCAAATGGAACCCTGCGGTGAAAAAAGCCAGTGATCGTGAGGCTCTCTGGGAGGCGCTCAATGATGATCGTCTCGATATTTTGGCGACCGATCATGCCCCTCACACCTTGGCCGAAAAACAGCAGCCCTATCTCAAGGCTCCCTCAGGAGGACCTCTGGTGCAACATGCCCTTCCGGCCTTATTGACCGCCGTCAACAAGGGGAAAATTACCCTCCAAAAAGTGGTCGAAAAAGC
>RFYP01000167.1 GCA_009921175.1 Flavobacteriia bacterium
AATTTTTTGTTAGCACGAAAGATTTTTTTCTGTTTATACATCATTTGAACAGCCCAGGCATTGGCGACATGCCGATACGGTCCTTTGTGTTCTATGCTATGCACTTTTGAAGCCTCCAACTGACCTTGACAAAAATCTGCAGGAAGCGTTTCGGGGTACTCGATCACGGGTTGACAGGCACAGTAATGTACTTTTTTACGGACAACATCCCATACGGGATAGATCGTAAAAGGTGGTCCATCAAGCTGCTGTGCTAGGTTTTGGTGGGCGAAATTCATCAGTTTTTCAAAGTCTTTCTCCATATATTTTTCGATGTCAGCGGTGCTGCACTTACGGACAATCCTAACATACTTTTGGGACGAACGTCCTTTGATTCCTTCGACAGTAATGGACGAGGGAACCGTACCCAATTCGATCCAGTCTTTGAGCATAAACAGGCCACGGCAATAATCCATTGCGACAAAGGTTTCGATCGACTTTTTGATCCAAAAAAGGAAAAAAGGCAGTCGACTGTCCATGGTCCAAGTCAAGCGGGTTTGCTCACCTTCCGCCAACAGTTGAAATGCTACTTTGGCCTTGGATTTAAAGGGCTTTAAAAAAGTTAAATCCATATAGATATGGGCCTCACCAACTTCTTTAATAGTCATTTCCCCAACGCCGACGATGTCCCCCTCCCAACGGTAAGACTGTTGGTCTGGCGCAACGATTACCTTCGCTTGGGGTTCGGCAATCAACCAAGGAGACCAGTGTTTCCAGTCTTTAAACTGAATCAGTGCGTGGCTAATTTTGCGGGGTGTAGCCGCGATTAAAATGGATTCTTTAACGGTCATTTTGGGCATAATTTCTGATTTTTAAGGTATTTATTTTTCATTTAACGTATGCGTTCACTCGGTCTTTCATACCGAAAAGCATAGCTTGTCAATGGCCCCTGGTATACAATTTGAACAGGTGTGGTATTGCGTCCCGTAAACAGGCGATCAATGACCAGGTCTTGGCCCTTTTGATCGACGGTCATTTTTCCGGACAACAAGGCCGCACCGCCAAAATTCCAATAGCCGGTTCGGTCGGTCCCGATGACATCAAAAGAAGGGTTGTAAAATCCAATGGGCATTTCTCCATTTTTAAAAGGAGGGCGAAGGGCAACATAGTACGTTCCCAAATCCAAACGATCAGGCTGTGCACTGTAACAAACCATCCCGATGAGCGGCCCTTGCCCGGCCAGTTTAAAATAGCCACCAGCCAAAGCGACTACTTCGAGTCCGCTTGCCGTAAAAATCACAGCTTGACTATAGGGAGGGACAGCTGTTTGCCCTGTTTGCTCTACCCTTAACATGGCTGCATGGGTAATGGGGTAACGTTGATCTCCAATGGCAAAAAAATTCTCCGTAGTGGCGGGGGCTTCTTCTTTTTTACTGCAAGAAAAAAGAAGAAGCAACAGGCCGATAACAAAGTAGGTTCGCATAGCAAAAGATTTGGATCCTCAAGATAGGGAAAAGCAAGGACTTAGGCCTGGTATTTTATTTTTCGCAATACCCGCTGACTTTCTTTATAGGTTTCAAACCATGAATCACCCAAGGCTTTCAGTAACGGTTTGGCGCGTGTGAGTTGTTGTTGGGCCGAGGGAATACCGTTAAGATGGCAGAGCATTAACTGGGCGGCCAATTTGGGCAGCATCGTTTTTTCTATTGCCGTGAGCGATTGTTTTTTTTCGAGTTTATCCAATACGACTTTTAAGGCATTGAGTCGGTGATGGAGTATTTTTTGATCAAAAGCCGGAGGCTCAAAAAGCAGCTGAGCATCGAGCGTATAGGCTCCGTTGTCCTGAAAGGTGATCTTGACCTCTTCTAGTGGATAAAAACGCAAAGGCGGTTCAACCCCCAATTGAATGTATTCGGTAATTTTAAAATAATCTTCGGTCCACGCAATTTCAACCTCATCCAAGTTTGAATAAAACAACTTGACTTGTTCGTTGATCAGTTCGATATCTACCCGAGAGTAGTAGGAGCGGTTT
>RFYP01000168.1 GCA_009921175.1 Flavobacteriia bacterium
GCGAAAAGCGCTTTATGCAACACATATCGAGCATTTGTTAAAAAATGGCACTGCTTATTATGCGTTTGACACGCCCGAAGCACTGGAGCAAGCACGTGAAAACGCTGACGCCGTAGGCGGGGTTTTTCAATATGGAAAGAACAGCCGTTTATCCATGCAAAACAGTTTAAGTTGCTCCGCCGAAGAAACTCAAAAGCTCCTTAAAAAAGGGGATTATGTGGTGCGACTAAAAATAGAGGCAGAAAAACCTTTTGTTATAAAAGACCTTCTTCGGGGGACTATAACCATTGACCCGGCTACCCTAGACGATAAAATTTTGATGAAATCCGATGGCATGCCTACCTATCACTTCGCCAATGTCGTAGATGATCATCTCATGAAAATCTCAACGGTTATTCGTGGGGAAGAATGGTTGCCCTCCCAACCGCTTCATTTCCTTCTTTATCAAGCATTTGGTTGGCAGCCGCCCGCCTTTGTTCACCTTCCGTTGCTGTTAAAACCACAAGGAAAGGGTAAGCTGTCAAAACGGGACGGTATTAGCGGAGGCTTTCCTGTATTTCCTATAGCCTGGGAAGACCTTGATGGATTTAAAGAAAGAGGGGTTTTACCGGAGGCGTTACGCAATTATTTGTTGTTGTTGGGTTGGAACAGCGGAAACGAAAAGGAGCTCTACGGGCGAGAAGAGATGATTGAAGCTTTTGGTGTTGAGGGGCTACAAAAAGGGGGGGCGCGTTTTGATTTTGCCAAAGCGGTTTGGATGAACGAACAGCACATACAAAAGATGTCACTCGTCTCATTAAAAAATGCCTTGGCTGATTATTTAGCTCCCTTAAGTGAACGCTATGACGAGGAGGCTATTGAAAAAATTACAGCACTTATACAGCCGCGCATAAAGCTACTTACAGATGCCGAAAAAGAGCTTCGTGTGTTTGCTTCAGACCCTTTGACTTTCGATGAAAAACCACTCCAAAAAGTTCTCTCAAAGCTCCCGCCAACATTTATGCCTTGGTGTATTGAGAAAATTAACGCAACGGGCTTGGTCGATTTTAAAGCTGCTGTGATTGATTGGGCGGAAAAACACTCCTGTGGTTTAGGGGTGTTGATGCAGTCCTTACGTTTGGTCCTTGTTGGTGACCTTTCGGGCCCTGATTTAATCGAAATTATGAATCTTCTAAAAAAGGATGTAACTTTAAGAAGAATTGAATTTTTTATACAACACAACAACCTATAAAACCCGACTTGCTTATGGATCTTTTTACTTATTTCATCATCTTCTTTGCGATTCTTTTGGTCCTATCTGGACTCTTTATGGTCAAACAACAAAGCGTCGCTGTAATTGAGCGATTTGGTCGTTTTATCGCTGTCCGCTCCGCAGGACTACATATTAAAATTCCCATTATAGACCGTATCGTTGGCCGGCTTAGTCTCCGTATTTTACAACTCGATGTCATCGTGGAAACCAAAACCAAAGACGATGTTTTTGTCAAACTAAAGGTTTCTGTTCAATACCGGGTAATTCCCGAAAAGGCTTTCGATGCCTTTTACAAACTCGACTATCCACAAGACCAAATCACCTCGTATGTGTTTGATGTGGTCCGTGCGGTGGTGCCTAAAATGAAATTGGACGATGTTTTTGAGAAAAAAGACGAAATTGCCAATGCGGTAAAAGGGGAACTAAATGATGCGATGATCACTTACGGTTACGACATTATCAAGGCATTGGTGACAGATATCGATCCTGCTGCTGAAGTAAAAACAGCGATGAACCGTATCAATGCCGCTGAGCGTGAAAAAGTAGCCGCCCAATACGAGGGGGATGCTGCCCGTATTCTAATCGTCGAAAAGGCAAAAGCCGAAGCGGAAAGCAAGCGTTTACAAGGACAAGGGATTGCCGATCAACGAAGAGAGATTGCCCGTGGACTCGAAGAATCTGTTGACATGCTTAACGG
>RFYP01000169.1 GCA_009921175.1 Flavobacteriia bacterium
CCCAACAACTGCGCAAATAAGGAATCACTGGGCAAAAAAGGACGGTAAAGACTATCACCTACGGCTATTTTTTCGAGGTTAAAGGTAAATTGATTTTCAAATTCCATCCGTTTTGCCGCATAAGGAACATGGCTTACCTGACGTGTAGGGAAAGTAGGGGTGACCTCCAAGCGGTCAGTTTCCGTTCGAA
Source organism: Flavobacteriia bacterium (assembly GCA_009921175.1). Taxonomy (GTDB): domain Bacteria; phylum Bacteroidota; class Bacteroidia; order Flavobacteriales; family Flavobacteriaceae; genus RFYP01. The sequence goes on from RFYP01000169.1 coordinate 191, forward strand.
TCAGCTGGGTTACATTCCCATACATAGGAAAGGCACTGGGCGGAGCACTGTAATAGTAGGAAAAATCATCCCAGGACCAACCGGGCCCCAAACGGGGGATTTGCTGTACCGCTCGGTGATAGATCAGTTGATTTTGGGTATTTAAAAATGATAGCGCTTGGTCATCTGGATAAAAAGGATGCAATAACATGGGATAGCCCGTCCCTTGAAAATGGGTTTGTTGCAGACTGTCCACCGCATATGTGAGCACCGGAAGGGCTAAGAGTTGGGAGTGGACCGCCAAAAAAGTCAACAGCTTGGTGTTTGAGGCCGGGGTCATATAATGGCTTTCCTGACGCTGGGCCCGCAGTTTGGACTCCCCCAAACGCTGAACCGCCACCGCCACCTGCGCCCCTTGAAAACTAGGCTGGTTCGCGATTATTTTTTCGAGTTTGCGCGTGTGTAGTTTTTGGGCCATCAAGGGTCCTTGAAATACCCCCCAACTGAGCAGAAAAATAAATAGGCTTCGCATCACGTAAAGATACACAAATGATCCTACTCCGGTTTAGAGTGAAATCAATTTGTAACGATCCTAAAACGCAATTTTTTTTGTAATTTGACCAAAAAAAGCAATGACATTAGAACACCTTAAAGAGCAAACCTTTAGCAGTATTTTGGCCTTGGACACCAAATCCAAAATCGAAATCTATCGAATTTTGAAACGCCATACTGCCGATCCGGTTTTGGTCAACGATTACGACGCTTTACTTACCCGGCTTAAAAACAATCAGGCGCTGTACTAAAGGGAAAACGAATCGCCCAAACGCGCAATATGGAACCCTAACGCTTCTACCTTTTTTGAGGCTGCACTCTGTGGGTTAAGTAGCGGGTTGGTATGGTTTATGTGGATAAAAAATACCTTGGCTTTTTCAGCCGCTGGTAGGTCCTGAAGTAGCTCCAGCGTTTCGATAACAAACGGATGTGGGATTTGTTCGATGGGGCGGTAATTAATCTCTGCTGCATCGAAAAAAGTCGCATCGATCAAGGCATAGTCCACTTGCGCCAATTCAGTAATTAGGCTTTTGGACCAGTACTGCCATTTGTCGATATCGGGAATAAACAATGCTTTTTTGTAAGGGCCTTCGATTTTATAACCCACCGTTTCCGAAAATTCATCCCGATGAGGTACCTGCATGGGGGTTACGTACAATTTGGGATTGATACGAATGGGCACAGCATCGGCCAAGGGGAGTAATTCAATATTTTGTTCAGCAACCAATTGGCTCCAGGGACCGTTTTGTTCCAAAAATCGGTACATCCGTTCCATCGCATACACCGGGATATTTTTTGCCCCCCAAGCTTCTTTGCCCAAATACATCAAACCGGTATAATGGCCGATATGTGCGTGCGTCAAAAAGATGCCTTGAAGTTGGGTGGCACCCCCTTGTTGCATCCATTGGGTCTGTGCAACAATATCGGGGGTCGCTTCAAAAAGCACATAGTCCTCTCCCATCTGCAGGCCCAGAGCTGTTACTTTTCGATTTGCTTTTTCTTCGTCCGTCAGTCCGAAACAACATGTCTTGCTACAGGCCATGTGAGGTACTCCCCCATCTTGAATCGTTCCCAAAACAACCAGTGTTGGGATATCCACTACTTGTCCAAAAGCCATGGCCTGAAATAAGAGTATAGAACCAATCAGCCTTCGAACCATTTTTAAAAAAGGATTAAGGGATTTAGTGGAGAGCCGGTGCCCCCATTAACGATTAGTGGACTGGC
>RFYP01000170.1 GCA_009921175.1 Flavobacteriia bacterium
TTCTTCGGTGAGTCCCGAAGAGGCCTCGATACGGATATCTTGCGATTTACCGGTAGCTTTGTCTTGAGCGCTTACCTTAATGATACCATTGGCATCGATATCAAAGGTTACTTCAATTTGTGGTGTTCCGCGTGGTGCAGGAGGAATCCCATCGAGGTGAAAACGACCGATGGTTTTGTTGTCGGCGGCCATAGAGCGCTCTCCTTGCAATACATGAATTTCTACCGAAGGCTGATTGTCTGCTGCCGTTGAAAACACCTGCGATTTTTTGGTTGGAATAGTTGTGTTGGCATCAATGAGTTTGGTCATCACACTACCCATAGTTTCAATACCCAATGAGAGTGGGGTTACATCGAGCAACAAGACATCCTTAACATCTCCGGTCAATACTCCCCCTTGAATAGCCGCTCCTACAGCAACCACTTCATCGGGGTTTACCCCTTTAGAGGGTTTTTTCCCAAAAAACTTTTCTACTTCTTGTTGAATTACCGGAATACGGGTTGATCCTCCAACCAATATAATTTCATCTACATCGCCTGTCGAGAGTCCGGCATCTTCTAAAGCCTTTTTTACAGGGGCCATAGAACGTTTAACAAGACTATCGGCCAATTGTTCAAATTTTGAACGGGTCAATGTAGTCACCAAGTGTTTAGGACCTGAATCGGTTGCCGTAACATAGGGCAAGTTGATTTCGGTTTGGGCCGAAGACGAAAGTTCGATCTTGGCTTTTTCAGCCGCTTCTTTAAGGCGTTGCAAAGCCATAGGATCTTTGCGAAGATCTATGCCCTCATCTTGATTGAATTGATCGGCCAAAAAGTCGATAATCACTTGGTCAAAATCATCACCTCCCAAATGGGTGTCTCCGTTGGTCGATAGTACTTCAAACACTCCGTCCCCCAATTCAAGTACAGAAATATCAAAAGTACCTCCACCGAGGTCATATACTGCTATTTTTTTGTCTGCACCCCCTTTATCAAGTCCATAGGCCAGGGCAGCTGCAGTAGGCTCGTTGATAATACGTTGAACTTTGAGTCCGGCAATCTCACCGGCTTCTTTGGTTGCCTGACGCTGAGCGTCATTAAAATAGGCTGGTACGGTAATCACGGCCTCGTTGACATCTTGCCCCAAATATTCTTCGGCGGTTTTCTTCATTTTCTGAAGTACCATAGCCGATAGTTCCTGTGGCGTATACAAACGGCCGTTGATGTCAACCCGGGGTGTATCATTATCCCCTTTGACTACCTTATAGGCAACGTTTTTAACATCTTTTGAAGATTCAGAGAATTTATTTCCCATAAATCTCTTGATCGAGGCTACCGTATTGATCGGGTTGGTTACCGCTTGTCTTTTGGCAGGATCCCCTACTTTTATTTCACCACCTTCTACAAACGCAATAACAGAGGGCGTGGTTCTTTTTCCTTCTGCATTTGGGATCACAACGGGTTCATTACCTTCCATCACGGAAACGCAAGAGTTGGTTGTTCCCAAATCGATTCCAATTATTTTGCTCATCAGATAATTTTTGAATGAATAGGGCAATCTTTATGCCATGCAATAATTACTGACAGCTTGTCAGCGATTTTGTCAGTTATTGTTTTTTCCCATAAACACGTTGACCTTGGGGTGGATGGGGTTTCCGCTACTTCGTCGAAAACTCACAACTTGCCCCAGGTGGTACATCGCGTCAGCTGCCGGGCCATTAAACAGATGCCATAGGGGAAAGCGACTGGTCGATTCGCCCCTTTGAAAGATAAACTGTCGGGTTTGTAGCTCCTCGGGAGAAAGGGAGGTAAAAAGTTGTCGGCTTTGGTATAGATTATCCAGAGTGTGTTCACGCAGTGTTCCAAAATCTTTGGGTAGATTGGGAGTGGGTCGGATACTGGGCTGGTTTTTGGCCGCATTCAGGATCAGCACAGAGAG
>RFYP01000018.1 GCA_009921175.1 Flavobacteriia bacterium
GTCCAATATTCCTCACTGCTGCCTCCCGTAGGAGTCTGGTCCGTGTCTCAGTACCAGTGTGGGGGATCTCCCTCTCAGGACCCCTACCTATCGTCGCCTTGGTGAGCCGTTACCTCACCAACTAACTAATAGGACGCATGCCCATCTTTTACCGCCGAAACTTTCCTCCTAAGTACAGGTGTACTTGGGATCGTATGGGGTATTATTCAAAATTTCTCTTGACTATCCCCCTGTAAAAGGTAGGTTGCATACGCGTTACGCACCCGTGCGCCGGTCGTCAGCGGAGTGCAAGCACCCCCTGTTACCCCTCGACTTGCATGTGTTAAGCCTGCCGCTAGCGTTCATCCTGAGCCAGGATCAAACTCTTCGTTGTAGTTCTTTAATATAAATTTATACAACTTAAAAATTGACTATCCCAAAATGGTTTTGCTAGTTTGCTGTATCTTTCGATACGCGCTGTCGTTTCAATCTTTCAATGAACTTTTTCACTCCTAAGATTACTACAATCTCCGTAGTAATCCCAGAAACGGCTGCAAATATAAAACCCTTTTTTTAATCCCTTGAACTTTATACTAAGTTTTTTTGAAAATTTTTTATTGGAAAAAATTCCAGACCAATCCAAAGCGAATTGAGGCGTCTCGGTAGGGATTGGCAGGGGCTGCATAGTAGTCGTATCCGGTGTAGGAACTGTTAAAATGCTCCCACTTCAAAAACAGGCGTGTTTGTTGGATTCGGGCATTGATAAAGAAGTCTGCCCGGGGGAATTCTCCGATAAGGGTGTTGTTTTGGGTAACATATTCTCCCAACAGCGGATGATAGATATCGGCATAAAAATCGGTAAAGAATTGAAAGGTTAACCCGGTTTGTAAATAGAGTGCATCATTGAATAGAGGAGTCGAAAAAGCCAGGGTGTTCCGGGTAATCCATTCGGGCACGTTGAGGGTAAGTGGCTCTTGTAATACCGAATCTGAGGTAGGGCTTGAGCGTTTGACCTGCTGGTACTGAACGGTATTGACCAACGAAAATTTGCCCCAGTGCAAGGCTTGGGAAAACCGCAACTTCAGGTAGTCGATCGGCAGGGTGGCTTGGTAAGGAAGCGCATTGAGCTCGGCACCCCAATCCTTGAGGGATATCGTATTGCGGAAATAGGTATAGTTTTTAATCCGGCTCCACTGTCCTTCGAGCGTTCCCCATTTTGTGTCTGAAAGGGTCAGACCCAAAGCAGTGCTGTTTTGGTTTTGTAAACTATTGTCCCAATTGTAATTTTCAAAATCACTTTTGTAACGCTGCATATTAAAATTGGGGGCTTGACTTCTAAGGTCTATACTCGTTTTGAGCTGGAGCCTTTGGAAAAAAGTTTTGGTCAGGTCAACCCTAAGGTCATCGGTAGCATAGGCATCCATCAAAGCAAAGTGGGTCTGGGCCTGGAGTTGCCATCCGGCCACTTGGGTGTCCCAACTTCCCACCAAGGCCAATTGCGTTGCCTCTACCGGGGTATCTGAAGGGGCATTGTCGTAGGCATCATTTTCAAAAAAATAGGACCATTGGTAAAAATGAACCCCGCCTTCCAATCGCCCTAGCTTTGGGTGATGATAACTCAAGCTGGTTCGGTTTTCAAAACGCTGCACTTGTGAGCGGTCCGATAGCTTTTCTTCGATTAATGGGGTGCCGTAATAGGTATTGGGGCGAGGGGTCGTAAAATTAAAGTATTTGGTTTCGTAGGTAAACGTATTGTTTATGTAAAGCGGGGCCCGCAGACTGTCTTTGGCCGAAGGTAAAAGTTGATACCGCTGACTGATATAGGTACGTTTGCCACTTAAAACATTTGAACCACGGATATAAGTACCCAGCCTAGAACGGTCTAAAAAACCGTCGTAAAAAATCTTGACGATCTCCCCATTTTCATCAACTACCGGTGTACCATCGGGATTGACCTCCGCATAATACGGCGCTTCTTCAAAAAAATAGACATCATCGGGGGGTAGTCCACCGTTGACTTGATTTTCGATGGTTTGGGAGGTAAAATGCGCCCGCAACCGATAGCGTTCATTCCCGGAATTGTAGTGAATCGTTCCCCGAAATTGTCCGGCATTGGAGCGCGAACTAACGTATTTGCCCAAGGAGCGTAAGCCCCTATAAGCTACCGAAAAATTAAAGTTGGGTGAGGTATTAACCGTTACCAAAGCATCGACCAATTGCCCTTGTTCGTAGGTTGTTTTAAAAAAAAGCTCTGTCAAGGGCGTGGGCACCTCATAGTAGGCGATGTCTTCGGCTTCAAAATAGGCATAGTGCTTACCACGCGCGCCTAAGGAGGGACGTAAAGGCTGGTTTAAAAAATCATAACCCATTTTGTTAAAACCCTGGCCCACATTGTTGAGCGGAAGTAGTTCAAAATAATCTTTTCGAAGAAAGTTAAAACGGTACTCTTTTTGTACCGAAAGGGTGGTGTCCACATAAGCCGTTCGTCCATCTTCGTAGTACAACTTATAGTTTTTGATAAAAGCCACCGTATCGATCTCAAGGGTACGGTAATTCCTTTTTTTCTTGTTTTGGTCTTGCTTTTGGGCACGCGCCAAGCTGTCTTTGGCGTTGCGTGTCGCATCGTCAAGGCCGGGTTTTTGTTCATCCTCAGGTGATGGGGGAAGGGTGTCCCTAACTTGCTTCCGGCCTTGTTCGGGTGGTGTGATTTGGATTTCGGGCGAAGCGGGAAGGCTGTCTTGTACCGCAGGTGGAGGGGTTTGCGCATAGACTGTCGCAAGGCATACACTCCAAAGCACAAAAAGGTATTTCATCGCAGTTCGCCAATTGTTGGTGCGAAGTTATGATAATTGTGAGTATTTTGGAGGAAACTTCAAAGCGATTCGCCACAAAATGACCCTAAAAAGACAATACAGCGCGCTGTTGGAAGCCGGTACCGACGAAGCCGGGCGTGGCTGCTTGGCTGGTCCCGTGACGGCGGCAGCGGTGATATTACCCACCGATTGTACCCTGGAGCAACTCAACGACTCCAAAAAACTCAGCCACCGACAACGCCTACATCTCCGCCCGCAAATCGAAGCCCAAGCCCTCGCCTTTGCTGTGGTTCATGTCTTTCCCGAAGAAATTGACCAGATCAATATACTCAACGCCTCGATTACCGCCATGCACCGCGCCCTAGACCAACTCCAGACCGTACCCGAATTTATCACTGTGGACGGCAACAAATTTCACCCTTATAAAGACATACCCCATGTCTGTGTCATCAAGGGCGATGCCAAATATAGACCCATCGCCGCCGCATCGGTTTTGGCCAAAACCTACCGCGACGACTATATGGCGCAACTGGCCAAAGAATTTCCACAATACGACTGGCAACAAAACAAGGGCTACCCAACGACTAAACATCGTGAGGCCCTCCGCCAATTTGGCTCTACGGTTCACCATCGAAAAAGCTTTCGCTTGTTGCCCGAGCAGTTGCGATTGGATTTGTAGTTAATAAAGAGTTTTTGACATTTCTATAGCCTTTACGCTTTATGTTTTCTCTATAATAAGCCATCATCCTTTCGCGATTAATTATCCTCCCAAGAATTGGTCTTAAACCCATAAAGTTTTTATTTTTGAGGTGATGAAAGCACCCGCCTTTTTGGGATTTTTATGGCTCTTGGGAGCTTGTAATCCCGTTGCGAAAAAAAACGTCCAACCCTACGAACTCATTCCCCACGATGCCCTGATGGTGGTGCAGATCAACGACCCTATTTTGGCCCAAGCCGCCCTGGACAATCATCCTGTTTTGCAGTTTCTTACAGCAGCAAGTGCACAAGAGGGCGTGCTAATCGAGCGATTACTACCGGATAACAGCCCGGCACTGTTGGCTTTTTCGCCCTTGGGCAAAAACCAATTTGCCCGAACCAGTGTTTACTCCGCACCTCCTAACGACAGTCTCGTTCCTCAAGGAAGTCTTCTAAAGACCTATGAGGGTTTTCCGATCCATTCCCTGGAGGGTACACCTACGGTTTATCAAACCCAACTGGGGGATCAACTGCTCCATTCTAGCTCACAACTGGTGGTAGAAAATAGTATCCGCAATTTTAAAGCCGGAAAACCGGGGATTGAGTCCCAAACTTTTTTAAAGCAAATCACCAACGTCAATACCAACAACCCCATCAATATCGTCTTACATCCTCAAGCACAGGGATTTATAAATACCCTTCTTGCTGAGGTGCCTCTTTTCCCAAAAATCAATACCAATTGGTTGGGCATGGACCTCCGACTCGAAGAACCCCTCACGGGAGATGGAGTGGCTTTTTTTGCCGATTCCCTGGCCGACCCCCTACGCTTGCTTAAAGGCCTGGAACGCAAAGAAATTTTTTCGGATGCCATCGTGCCCAGCACCTTTGAAAGTTTTGTGGTTTACCCCCTGGACAATGTTCAACAGTTGCAAGACAACCTAAACTATTACAATCGGCAAAAAAACAACGCAAAGCCCTCGACGAACTTGGTCGATTGGCCTACCATAGACGAATGGGCGCTGGTGACCCTTAAACAAGGAACCGGGCTACTCCTTCACCGCAACAATACCGAAAACGAGCTTGTTCTGGAAACCGAATCCGAAAAAACCTACCGCGGGGTGACCTATGCCCGGATGCAACTGCCCGATGCCTGGTCGGCCCTGGCTACAGTCATGGCCCAGCCTTTTGAATTTAACTGGGGATGTCGTATGGATGATTTTTTGCTTTTTGCCGAAAATGAGGCGACCCTGCGCACGTTGATCAGCAACGCCAAAGACGGAAGTACGCTGCGCAACAACAACGACTATCAATCCCTAAAAGCTCAACTGGCCGAAGCCGCTTCTTTTTTATGGGTGGCCTCGGGCCAAAGCATTCAAGGGGTTCATACCGAAATTCCCTTTCCGGTTAAGTCCTACCCCTATGTCGCCCTACAAGGAGTTGGGGAAAAAAATTACGTCCACCTGCGGCTACACGTACAACCCCACCAAAAAAACCAGCCCCAAAACACCGTTGTCAATCAACATACCCTCGCCCTGGAAGCCCCGGCGGCCATTCCCCCACAGTGGGTAAAAAATCACCGTACCAAAGGCATGGATGTCGTGGTGCAAGATGTTCAAAATGTCCTTTACCTTTTTTCCAATACCGGCACTTTGTTCTGGAAAAAGCAACTTCCCGGTAAAATCATCGGCCCGATCGAACAGGTGGATTTATACAAAAACAAAAGGCTCCAACTCGCTTTCCGCACGGCCGAGCGTTTTATGATTTTAGACCGAAACGGAAAGGTAGTCAAACCTTTTGATGTCGCTCTTCCTCAAGGGAGCTCTCCTGCTCCGCTTGCGGTTTTTGACTATGACAAAAACCGCGATTACCGTTTTTTACTTGCACAAGGCAACAGCCTATTGATGTACGACAACCGTGGGAGAAAGGTGCGTGGGTTTGGACTCAGCAAACTTGACAGCCCGCTACAGAGTAGCCCAAAACACTTTCGCTACGCCAACAAAGATTATATCGTTTTGCCCCTTCAAAACAACACCCTTAAAATCGTTAGCCGCCAAGGGAAAGACCGTATTCAAGTGAAATCTAAGATAGCTTTTGGCGACAACCCAGTCTTTGATTACCTGGATACCTTTACAACGACCGACCGCGATGGCGCACTGGTACAAGTCGATACCAAAGGAAATGTCGTTCGCTCAAATCTAGAATTGGCTCCCGGTCATCGAATCGATGCGACCACTAAATCCTTGGTTAGCCTGTCGCAAAATATCCTGACCATCAAAGGGATTCCGGTGACCCTCCCCTATGGAACCTATACTCCACCCAAGATATTTTATATCAATAATACCATCTATGTATCTACCACAGACCTAGACACGCAAAAGGTCTATATGTACTACAGCAATGGAACCGCGGTGGGTGGTTTTCCAATCTATGGGGCAGGAAGTGCCGATTTGAGCAACGCAGACAATGACCGTTCGGTCGAATTGGTGGTGCCTGCCGAAGACAACACCCTCCTCCTCTATCAGTTGGCGCAATAGCTTAGATTAAGGTCACTTCAAAAACCGTTTCAAAATGGGATTTGACTTTGGCTTTTACTTCATCGAGGGCAACTTTATGTCCTAATTCCTGGGCCAAAGAGGTAACGCGTTTGCCCTGAATACCACAGGGTACAATAAGGTCAAAATAGGACAAATCGGTATTGACATTAAGCGCAAAGCCGTGCATGGTCACCCAACGACTGGCCCGAACTCCCATTGCGCATATTTTTCGTGCGTTGGGTGTATCGATATCCAGCCAAACCCCCGTTTCTCCGTTGCTTCGGGTAGCGGATAGGCCATATTCGGCCAAAGTCAAAATAATCACTTCTTCCAAAAAGCGCAGGTATTGGTGGATGTCTGTAAAAAAATTATCCAAGTTTAAAAGCGGATAACCCACCAATTGCCCCGGCCCGTGAAAGGTAATGTCACCGCCCCGATTGGTTTTATAAAAAGACACCTCTTTTTCACGCAATTGGCGGTCGCTGATCAAAAGATGTTCCATTTGCCCACTCCGCCCCATGGTGATTACCGGGGGATGCTCGACAAACAATAAATGATTGTCTGTAGGCCCCAAGGTCGGGTCATCACGTAGTTTTTTTTTGTGGGTGATAATTTGATCAAAAAGGGTCTCTTGATAGGTCCAGCAAGGACCGTATTCGCGCTGTCCCAAATCTTCAAACCGAACGTTTTTATTTTGTGTGGTCAACGGTTAGGGTTGTTTAGAATGACCAGTGCGGCAATCACACCGGGAACCCACCCACAAAGGGTGAGTATAAAGACAATCAACACAGAACCGCATCCTTGGTCAATGACCGCCAAGGGCGGAAATAAGATCGAAAGCAAAACGCGCCAAAAACTCATCGTGTCGATTTGGTCTTCAAAGATAGGAATTTTACCCCCTTTTGCAGGCCAATGCGTATCTTTGCCAAAATTTACTTTTCCTATGCAGCCACTATCCGAGCAAGAACGTATCCGAAGAGAAAAATGCAACGCCCTGCGGGCCCTGGGTATTGACCCCTATCCGGCGGCACTTTTTCCCGTAGATCATACCTCTTCCGAGGCCAAGGCCCAATTTGAAGAAGGCAAGTCGGTGGTATTGGCCGGACGCCTTATGTCGCGCAGGATACAAGGAAAAGCCAGCTTTGCCGAACTGCAAGATAGCCAGGGCCGCATACAGGTGTATTTTAATCGTGACGAACTCTGCCCCGGAGAAGATAAAACGGCCTACAACGAGGTGTATAAAAAGCTTCTAGACATCGGAGATATCATCGGTATCCAGGGAAACCTCTTTACGACCCAGGTGGGCGAGCCCACCGTGATGGTCAAACAACTTACGGTGCTTAACAAAACACTACGTCCGCTGCCCCTCCCCAAAACAGATGCCGACGGTAAGGTCTATGACGAATTTAACGACCCCGAATTGCGCTACCGCCAACGCTATGTGGATTTGATTGTGAATCCTAAAGTGAAAAGTACGTTTGTCAAGCGAACCAAAATCACCAACAGTATTCGTGATTTTTTTAATCAAAAAGGCTACCTCGAAGTAGAGACTCCGATTTTACAACCCATCCCCGGAGGAGCAGCTGCGCGCCCTTTTGTGACCCACCACAATGCCCTCAACATGTCCCTTTATTTACGGATTGCCAACGAGCTGTATCTCAAAAGGCTGATTGTGGGTGGATTTGACGGGGTCTATGAATTTTCAAAAGATTTTCGCAACGAAGGGATGGACCGTACCCACAACCCGGAGTTTACCGTAATGGAACTCTATGTCGCCTACAAAGACTATTTCTGGATGATGGAAACCACCGAGTCCCTCTTGGAAAAAGTCGCCCTGGAGGCTACCGGTTCGACCACCGTTCAAGTAGGCACACAGTCGATTGATTTTAAGGCGCCCTACCCCCGAGTGCCCATTTTGGAGGCCATCAAAACCCATACAGGTATCGATGTTTCCCCGATGGACGAAGCCCAACTAAGAGCCACCGCTCAAAGCTTGGGCATCGAGGTCGATGAAAGCATGGGAGAAGGTAAATTGATCGATGCGATTTTTGGTGAAAAATGTGAACACCACTACATACAACCCACCTTTATCACCGATTATCCAAAATCGATGAGCCCCCTGACCAAAACCCACCGCAACCACCCCAACCTGACCGAACGCTTTGAACTGATGGTCAACGGTAAAGAACTGGCCAATGCCTATTCGGAACTTAACGACCCCATCGACCAACGCCAACGCTTTGAAGCCCAACTCAAACTTTCGGAAAAAGGCGATGACGAAGCCATGTTTATCGATCAAGATTTTCTCCGGGCCCTCGAATACGGTATGCCCCCCACCTCGGGAATCGGAATCGGAATCGACCGCCTGGTGATGTTGATGACCAACAACAGCTCGATTCAAGAGGTGTTGTTTTTTCCACAAATGAAACCCGAGCCCAAAGCCATTGCCCTGAGCGAAGAAGAAAAAGCTGTGTTGGACTTGCTCAAAAAAGAAAACCCCATTGCCCTAGAAAGCCTTAAAGAACAGGCCGGGCTGAGCAACAAAAAATGGGACCAGGCCATCAAGGGGTTGACCGCCAAAAAACAAGTCCAAGTCACCAAAGACGAAAACGGACTGTGGGTGCAGCTTATCGTTTGATTTGCTCACCCCATTGGGTTTTTTACTAAGGTGCTTTCCACACGAATCCCAAAGTTTTGTTAAGGCTTAAACCTTTGTGGTAGAGTAGGGTCAAAAAGACAACCAATAAAATTATACCCAATGAAAAATTTAATTATTCCTATCCTTTTTGCCTTCCCCCTACTGGCCTTTGCCCAACATCAGCAAGATCAAAAACTCAGCCCAGAGCAACGCGCCACCCTACAGGCCAAAAAAATGTCCCTGCACCTCGACCTCAGCCAAGCGCAAGAACGCCAGGCCTTAGCGGTTTTTAAAAACCATTTTGAGGCCCAAGCCCAAAAACACCAAAAAGAAGCCCAAGAAGACCCCTACCAAAAGGCCTTGCAACGCCTCGAACACCAACAGGCCCTACAACAAGAAATGGCCAAAATCCTAAACGAAAAACAGTACGCCAGCTGGAAAGAACGCCACGAAAAACAAGCCCAGAAAATGCATAAAAAACGGCGGCAACATGGCGCCAAAAAACAAGGGAAAGCACGCCCACACGCCAAACATAAAAGCCACAACAAAGAGCACTAAACTGACCGCTCTCCAACCCAAAAAACCCTATACCTATGGTATGGGGTTTTATTTTATCCTAAAATGAAGACAGCCAACCATTAAAAGCCTCTAAGGCATGGGCAATGTCTGCCTCGCTCAGGGCATCATTTAAGAAATAACTTTCAAACGCGCTTGGCGGCAGATAAACGCCCCGGTCGAGCATTCCATGAAAATAGCGTTTAAAGGTTTCGTTGTTACCGGCTGTTGCGGTCTTAAAGTCAATCACGGGCTGGTCGGTAAAATGCAAGGAGAGCATGGACCCCAGTCGGTTGATTTGGTAGGGCAATCCCTTTTGGTCCAAAAGGTCTGCCATGCCTTGATGCAGGGTAGCCGTTTTTTGGTCCAAACGTTTAAACACCTCCGGATGGGTTTTTAGGTGATGCAGTAGGGTATAGCCTGCGGCCATGGCCAAAGGGTTACCGCTAAGGGTTCCGGCTTGATACACTGGGCCTAATGGAGCCAAATAGGCCATGATTTCTTCGCGCGCAGCAAATGCCCCAACGGGCAATCCCCCTCCCAGGACTTTACCAAAGGTCGCGATGTCGGCCCGGACGCCCAAACGGGCTTGGGCTCCCCCGGGGGCTAATCGAAACCCGGTCATTACCTCATCAAAAATCAGCAGTGCTCCATGTTGGTCACATAAGCTACGGAGGCCTTCCAAAAAGCCTTTTTGAGGCAAAATACACCCCATATTTCCGGCTACCGGTTCTACGATAATCGCTGCAATCTGTTCCGGGTGCTGATCAAAATGATGAGCCACACTCTCCAGCTTATTATAATCGGCCAATAAGGTGTCTTTGGCTGTACCCTGGGTTACGCCCGGGCTGCTTGGCGCACCAAAGGTCACCGCGCCACTCCCCGCCTGAATCAAAAAAGCATCGGAATGGCCGTGATAGCATCCGGCAAATTTGATTAATTTTTCACGTCCGGTAAACCCACGAGCCAAGCGCACGGCGCTCATACAGGCTTCGGTCCCCGAATTGACCATCCGTATTTGGTCGATATGTGGTACCAGTTCGACAGCCAGGGCAGCCAATTGCGTTTCTAAAGCCGTAGGCATTCCATAGGAAGTACCCAAATCGGCCTGTTGTTTGACCGCTTCGATGACCGGTTCAAAGGCATGCCCCAAAATCAGTGGGCCCCAACTGGAGATATAATCGATAAGCCGATTTCCGTCTTCGTCAAAAAGGTAAGCGCCTTTGGCTTTCTGAACAAAAAGGGGCGTGCCGCCCACCGCTTTAAAGGCCCGTACCGGCGAATTGACACCTCCGGGGATTACTTTTTGCGCGGCTTTAAACAATGCGCTACTGCGTTGATACAACATGCAATTAAGGGGTTTTGGGTATACTGAGTTCTTGGCCCGGGTAGATGGTCGGGGCCTTGAGTTGGTTGTGTTGGATGAGTTGATCCACACTAACTTTATATTTTTTGGAAATACTATACAGCGTATCACCCTTTTCGACCCGATGGACTTCCGATACCACCCTTTTGGGCTGGACGTCTTCCTCCTCATGGAGGACTAGTCTTTGGGCACGGCCTTTGGGTGGGGTATCAAAACGGTCGAGTTGGTAGCGCTCGATCAGGTCGATAAGCTTATCGGGGTATTTGGGGTCTGTCGCATAGCCTGCTTTTTTTAGGCCCTTGGCCCAGGCTTTGTAATTGGTCGATTTTAGGTCAAACAAAAAAGCATAACGGGAGCGGGTTTTCAGAAACAGGGAATGGTCGCGATACGATTCTTTGGCGTCTTCATATACTCTAAAACATTCTCCGAGGGCATCGTCATCGTGGTAGATACGGCCTCCATTCCATTCTTTATGGCATTTGATCCCAAAATGGTTGTTGGCCTCTAGAGCCAGCCGGCCTTGGCCAATGGCCGACTCCAACAGCCCCTGAGCTAGGGTGATACTGGCCGGGATTTTATAGATTTTCATCTCCTGTTGGGCCACCGGTGAAAAGGTTTCGATATAGGCCAATGCACGGTCTTTGTTGGTGATTTTGGTGGGAGGCGCAGTAGGTTTGGGTGGTGTTGTGGTTTTATGGGCTTGTTTGTTGACGCTTAGGCTTGCGGCTTTTTCATTCCCTTGAATACGTACTTTTCTGGCGGCACCACAGCTGCTCAACAGCAATCCACTAAGGGCAAGGATTAGTCCAAAAGCGTAGCGCCTTTTTGCGCCAGTCGTTGATTGACTCCGGCGATTCCTTGTAAACCTCCGGTATGCACTACCAATACATTGTTGCCCCAACGCCATAGTCCTTTGTTTATAAGGTCAAAAATACCAAAAAGCATTTTCCCAGTATAGATCGGATCGAGTGGAATTGTAAACTTTTTTTTAAAATCGTTGATAAACTCGATAAGCTCAGGCGGTGTTTTGGCATAACCGCCAAGAGGATAGTCGGTATTTAGGGTCCAATTAGTATTGGGGTTGAGTTTTTTGATTTGGGTGTTTAAGCCTTCGTTTTTAAGCACCGAAAAACCGACAAACTGCTGATTAGTGCGGCCACCCATCGCCAATCCTGCCAGGGTACCTCCTGTCCCTACGGGGGTACAAATGGTGTCAAAGGGATGGTCGTTTTCATCCAGTACCTCGGCACAACCTTGAAGGGCCAGCGGGTTGGTCCCTCCCTCGGGGAGTAGCCTATACCCGGGGTAGGTTTTTTGATAGTGTTGTAAAAAAGCGGTGGTTTCCTTTTGGCGGTAGTCCGATCGGCTGAGGTATCGTAGACTCATCCCTTTTTGTTTACAAAACTGCAGGGTTGGACTTTGGTTTTCTTTTTGGGCCCACTCCTCCCCTCGCACTATACCCACAGACCGTAACCCCATTGCTGCTGTTGCGGCCGCCGTCTCAGCCAAATGATTGGAAAATGCTCCGCCAAAGGTCAATACACCCAGGTCGTTTTGCACCTGAGCTTCCCGCAGATTATACTTGAGTTTCCAGTATTTGTTGCCCGACACCATAGGGTCTAACAAATCGCCCCGTTTGAGTGTCAGCCGAATGCCGTTTAGGGTCGTAAGGTATTGGTTAGTAGCTTTTTTATTCAACCGGTATCAATCAAAAGTGTGTTGTAAAGATACATTTACCCTCGAGATAAACCCAGTTGGGGAGAATGTACTACCTTTAAAACAAAAATGCCTCTTGAATCTTTACCCCCCTTGGAAGAAGGAGATTTTTATTACACCCCCGAAGGGTACCGTGTGTTTACCGAACAATACCTGCTTAAAAGAGGCTATTGTTGTCAAAGTGGGTGCCGACATTGCCCCTATGGCTTTGACCCCAAAAAAGGGTTTTAATACGGCATAGTTTTTGAGGGAATTAGTGTAAAATTAAAGCCCATGAAAAAAATTGTATTACTGCTCGTTTTTGCCCTATTGTTTAGTTGCTCCAGTATTCGTGTTTACAGCGATTTCGACTCCAGTGTTGATTTTTCAAACTATAGGAGTTTTGCCTTTTTAAAAGAGGGAGTCGATCAAGTCGAGATATCGGATTTGGACAAACGCCGCATCCTAAAAGCCATCGATACGGTTTTGGTCAACAAAGGCTATGTCAAATCTGAACAACCCGACCTCTTGATTTCGATACATACCCAAGCAAAAGAAAAAGTGTATATCAATTCCTCCGCTGGTTGGGGCTGGGGATGGGGATGGAATCCATGGTTCTGGGGAGGCCCTCAAACCCAAACGGTTTCGACCCGCACCGAGGGCACCATGTATATCGACTTTATTGATGCTGCCAACAACCAACTTGTTTGGCAAGGCATTGGAAAAGGAGGTATTCGTGAAAACCTAAAAGACAGGGACCAACGTATCGCTACCTTTGTCGGGGAAATTCTTCGCCATTATCCACCCGAGCAATAACCCTTAGGCCAGTAGCTTTTGGGCGTGTTCCAAAGCGGTTTTGATGCCTTGTGGATCACTTCCTCCGGCGGTTGCAAAGAAAGGCTGTCCACCTCCACCACCTTTGATGTATTGTCCCAATTCCCGGACGACAGCTCCGGCATTGAGCTTTTCTTTGGCTACACGTGCTTTAGAAATATAACAACACAATAGGGGTTTGCCGCCCACTTCGGCCGCTAGCACCAGGGCCAAATCATCGCGGTTTTTTCCCAATTCAAAGGCGAGGTCTTTAAGGACCTGTGCGTCACCGTCCACTTGCGCGGTAAGCCAAGCTTTTCCATCGACAGTTTGAATTTGTCCCTGCAGTTCGTGAATCAGCGACTGCGCTTTTAACTTATTTAAGGCCGCAATTTCTTTACGTAATTGGATATTTTCGTCTTGCAATTGCCCTACGGCTTTGACCAAATCTTGGGGTCTTTTAAGGAGATCGGCCAGGGTTTGTAGGGTAGCCGTTTGAGACTCAAAAAAGGTTTTGGCGGCATCACCGGTAATGGCTTCAATACGGCGCACGCCAGCAGCTACAGCACCCTCTGAGAGGATTTTAAAATGCCATATCATACTGGTATTGGCCACATGCGTACCTCCACATAATTCGATTGATTGGCCAAAACGTATTGTACGGACCGTATCCCCGTATTTTTCGCCAAACAGGGCCATGGCTCCTTCTTCGAGGGCCTGGTCATATGGTACGTTTCGGCTTTCTTCCAAGGGAAGCTGTTCCAAAATCCGTGCATTGACAAATTGCTCTACTTCTTGTAATTCCTCGGTGGTGAGTTTGGCAAAATGCGAAAAATCAAATCGGAAAACCCCAGAATGCACCATCGAACCGCGTTGCTCTACATGCCCACCCAAAACGGTACGCAAAGCCTGGTGCAACAAATGGGTAGCCGTATGATTACTGGCCGTTCGTGCGCGTTGCAAAGGATCGACCACCGCCTTAAAACTTGCATCGACCTTATCGGGCAGGGTTTTGGTATAATGCAGTATCTCGTTGTTTTCTCTTTTGGTATCGGTGATATAATAGAGGGTGCCGTTGGGTGCTTCGAGGTAACCCTTGTCACCTACTTGTCCTCCGCCTTCGGCATAAAAAGGGGTGAGGTTAAACACCAATTGAAAAAAATCGCCCTCTTTGGCAGAGGTGATTTTTCGGTATTTGGTGATTTTTACCTTGGTCGACAAAAGATCATAGCCGACAAATTCCTGCTGGTCGTCGGTTTGGAGTACTTTCCAGTCGTCAACCGCGGCTTCGGCAGCTTTTCGTGAACGTTCTTTTTGTTTGGCCATTTCGGCTTCAAAACCTTCTGTTTCGATGGTATAGCCGCGTTCACGGGCAATCAGTGCTGTTAGGTCCAAGGGAAAACCAAAGGTATCGTACAATTCAAAAGCCTCTCGACCGCTTACTTGTTGGCCTTTGGTATTTTTTAAAACGGTTTCGAGTAGCACCAATCCCTGGTCGAGGGTTTTTAAAAAGGAGGCCTCCTCTTCCCGAAGTACGTTGACAATGAGGTTTTGTTCTTTTTTCAATTCGGGGAAAACACTGCTCATTTGATTGACCAGGGTCTGTACCAATTGAAAAATAAAAGGCTCTTTTTGGTTGAGAAAGGTAAATCCATAGCGGATGGCCCGGCGCAAAATCCGTCGTATCACATACCCGCCTCCGGTATTGCTGGGGAGCTGTCCATCAGCAATGGCAAAACAAACGGTGCGCAGGTGATCGGATACCACCCGTATAGCACGGTCGGTGTCTTCGGATTGCCCATATTTATGAGCTGTTCGGGTTTCGATTTCACGAATAATGGGCGTAAACACATCGGTATCGTAATTGGAGGTTACTCCCTGCAAAATCATACATAGGCGCTCAAAGCCCATCCCGGTATCGACATGCTGTGCAGGTAACTTTTCGAGACGACCATCGGCTTTACGGTTAAATTCCATAAAAACCAGGTTCCATACTTCGATAACGTGGGGGTGATCTTGGTTGACCAAGGTGGCTCCATCGATTTTTTGGCGTTCTTCGTTTGAACGAATATCGACATGTATTTCCGAACAAGGACCACATGGGCCTTGGTCGCCCATTTCCCAAAAATTATCTTTTTTGTTGCCCATCAAAATACGGTCTTCCGGAAGTATCTTTTTCCACAGGTCATAGGCTTCTTGATCCATGGCCAGTTGGTCTTTAGAATCTCCTTCAAACACGGTGACATAGAGTTTGTCTTGGGGAATCTTATACACCTCGGTGAGTAATTCCCACGCCCATTCGATGGCTTCTTTTTTAAAATAATCGCCAAAACTCCAGTTGCCTAGCATTTCAAAAAAAGTATGGTGGTAGGTATCAATGCCCACTTCTTCCAGGTCGTTGTGCTTGCCCGAAACCCGAAGGCATTTTTGGGTATCGGCCACCCGGGGAGCCTCGGCTTTGGCTTGTCCTAGAAAATATTCTTTAAAGGGGTTCATCCCGGCATTGGTAAACAACAAGCTAGGGTCGTTTTTAAGGACCAAGGGGGCCGAGGGAACGATTTTATGCTTTTTGGATTCAAAAAAATCGAGGAACTGTTGGCGAACTTCGACTGCTTTCATTGGTTGTGGGTCTATTTTTTGGCTGTACAAAGGTAAGGCATCTTGGACAATAAACCTGCCGTGAAGCCGTGCAATGCAGCACATTTGGTTTTTTTGTATATTTGTACCATCTTGAAAAAGAAAATAGACCCTTGCCGATGGCAAAAGTAAAATATTATTACGACCCCGAAACGCTTTCCTACCGAGCCATAAAACATTCTAAAGTTCGCCAATTTTCTAGCCTCTTATTGTTCTTTTTAGCGGCCTTGATCTTTGGACTTAGCGGCTTGTTTGTTTTGCTCAACACCTCTTGGCTTAACACCCCCACCGAAATCGTACAAAAAAGAGAGTTAGACAATTACAAGTTACAATTCGACCTACTCAACCGCCGATTGGGACAGTTGGAAGAGGCCCTGGGCAATGTCGAAGAACGCGACAACAACCTCTACCGGGTCTATTTTGAAGCCAGTCCCATTCCCGAGGCACAGCGCCGTGTGGGTTTTGGGGGAATCAATCGCTATAAAGAATTGGAGGGATTTTCAAATTCTGATTTGATTGTCAACACCACCAAAAAACTCGATATATTGACCAAACAGGCCGTAGTTCAATCGCGGTCTTTGGACGAAATCGAAAAACTGGCCCGTAATAAATCTGAGCTTTTGAGTGCCATACCCTCAATTCCGCCCGTACTCTGGGAAGACATGAGACGGATGGCTTCGGGCTATGGATACCGCAAAGATCCCTTTGACAAAAAAAGGCGAATGCATTGGGGAATGGATTTTTCGGCCCCAACAGGAACGCCGATTTATGCGACAGGTGATGGTATGGTAAAACGTGCGGACAACAAGGCTACCGGCTTTGGTAATCATATACGTATTGACCACGGTTTTGGGTATGTTAGCCTCTATGCGCACCTGAGTAAATACAACGTCAAAAGGGGCCAAAAGGTCAAGCGTGGTGATGTGATTGGCTATGTGGGCAACACCGGGCGTTCAGCGGGTCCGCATTTGCATTATGAAATTTATAAGGATGGGGTACGTATTAATCCGTTGAATTTTTACTACGGAAAACTCTCACCCGAAGAATTTGAAAAACTACGCTACACCGCGACTCAAGAAAACCAATCTCTGGATTAATGGTAGCCAATCTGCCTGAAAAGCGGTATTACTCCATTGGCGAAGTCGCCACAGCCTTGGATGTTAAGACTTCACTTTTGCGGTTTTGGGAAAAAGAATTTAAACAAATTCAACCCAAAAAGAAACAAAGTGGCGTGCGTAAATACACGCCCGAGGATGTTCAGCAAATTCAATTTATCCATCACCTGCTCAAAGAAAAAGGCTTGACCATCGAGGGTGCAAAAAAAGAATTAAAGCGCATCCCGAGTGGCGACCCAAAAAGGGCCTTGATCGAAAAGCTACAAAAGATTAAAGCCGAATTGTTGCAAATCAAAGAGCAGCTTTAGCCCTTATTTTTTTCGGAAATAGATGGTGATGGGCACCCCGTTAAAGTCAAAGACTTCCCGCAACTTATTTTCTAAAAACCTGCGGTAGGGATCTTTTAGGTACTGCGGCAAATTACAGAAAAACGCAAACTGTGGGTGAGCAGTGGGCAATTGGGTACAAAATTTAATTTTGATGTGTTTGCCCTTGGTGGCCGGCGGTGGATAATGCTCAATGATGGGCAGCATGGTATCGTTGAGTTTGCGGGTAGGAATTCGTCTGGAGCGGTTTTGATGAACGCTAAGGGCGATTTCCAAGGCCTTGAGAATACGTTGTTTTTGGTGAACCGACACGAACACGATGGGCACATCTGTAAAGGGTTCCATTTTGGAACGTATGTCTTGTTCAAACATTTTGGTGGTATGGGTGTCTTTTTGGACCAAATCCCATTTGTTGACCAAAACAACCACGCCTTTGTGGTTGCGGTGGGCCAGCCAAAAGATATTTTGTACCTGGCCATCAAATCCACGGGTAGCGTCGACGACCAAAAGACAGACGTCGGCATTTTCGATGGTGCGAATGGAACGCATCACAGAATAAAACTCAATGTCTTCTTTGACCTTGGATTTGCGGCGTATTCCGGCCGTATCGACCAGTTTAAAATCAAACCCAAAACGGTTGTAAACCGTATCGATACTGTCTCTAGTAGTTCCGGCCACATCGGTAACGATATAGCGTTCTTTACCGATAAGGGCGTTGATCAAGGACGATTTTCCGGCGTTGGGGCGTCCAACCACCGCAAAACGAGGTAGTCCATCGTCCGGGTCGGCGGGTGTATCGGGAAAGGCAGCCACCAAGGCGTCAAGAAGTTCACCTGTACCGCTGCCGTTGATGGCCGAAACCGGATAAAGGGTTTCATAGCCCATGGCATAAAATTCGATGGCTGTTTGGACCCGATCTCCATTGTCGGCTTTGTTGACTGCCAAAAACACCGGTTTGTTGGCCCGGCGCAATAGCTGGGCAACTTCGGTATCCATACCGGTTACACCCTCGGACACATCGACCATAAAGATAATGGTATCGGCCTCTTCGATGGCCAGCGCTACTTGTTTGTCGATTTCTTTTTGAAAAACATCTTCACTGCCTTCGACATAGCCGCCCGTATCGATCAGGGTAAATTCTTTACCATTCCACTCACCTTTGCCATAGTGGCGATCACGGGTTACACCGCAGGTAGGGTCGACAATCGCTTCACGCTTTTGGATGATCCGGTTAAAAAGGGTGGACTTTCCCACATTGGGGCGTCCTACAATGGCCACGATATTTCCCATGCGGGTAGTTTTGGGCAAAAGTACATTAATTTACCCGATATGCCCAGTAGTAGAGGGCCTCAATGTTGGTAACCAAACCGCTTGAGTTGGCGGCTGTCGTTACGCCAGTTTTTGGACACCTTGACAAAAAGCTCCAAAAAGATTTTTTTGCCAAAAAACGCCTCCAGGGCCCGGCGAGCCCCTTGGCCGACTTTTTTGAGTTGGGTACCTTTATGGCCGATTAGTATCCCTTTTTGCGTTTCACGCTCTACCAGGATCACCGCTTGTATTTTGATGAGTTTGGGGTCTTCCAAAAAAGCTTCGGTCAACACCTCCACGGCATAGGGAATTTCTTTGTCGTAGTGTTCCAATATTTCTTTGCGAATGGCCTCATTGACAAAAAAACGTTCGGGTTTGTCTGTCATTTGATCTTTGGGAAAATAGGGCGGGCAGTCGGGCATTAGTTCTACCAAACGGCTGAGTAATTCCGGGACAAAAAATCCGGTGAGCGCAGAAATGGGGTAAATCGTGGCGTTGGGCAATAGGGCTTTCCAGTGGTCAACGGCCGCTTCGAGGGCTTCTTGGGTGGCCAGGTCGATTTTGTTGATCAACACCAGCAAGGGGAGGGCGGTGTTTCGAATTTTTTCGAATAGGGCTTCATCTTTGATTTTGGTTTCCCCCAAGGCAATCATATAGCACAAAACATCGGCATCTTGCAGAGAGGTCTGCAGTTGGTCCATCATGGCGGCCTGTAGGCTATAGGCCGGCTTGATGATACCGGGGGTGTCGGACAAAACCAGTTGATAGTCTTCTCCATTGACGATGCCCAAAATACGGTGTCGTGTGGTTTGGGCTTTTGCTGTGATAATAGAGAGGGGCTGGTCCATCAGGGCATTCATCAAGGTCGATTTACCCAC
>RFYP01000171.1 GCA_009921175.1 Flavobacteriia bacterium
TCCTCTATTTGCGGAGCATTGTAAAAAGGGTTACGAAAAAAACCAATCTCCTGAGTACATTATCCAAACGTTTTTTGAGCGCTACCAGCCTGAGTTGGACACACCAGCTCAGAACAATCGGTTGTTTAAGTTTATCCAATACATCGAGCGGCAAGTGGTGTTGTTTGATGCCATTGAGGATGCGGCTTTTTCCTATGTCAACAATATGCATGGCCGTGGAACCATTCGCGCCATAAAAGAAGAAGCGCGCGATCGCAACAAATCAGCCGAATTACAGGCCTACCTCAATCGCTTTAAGGTACGAATTGTACTGACTGCTCATCCCACCCAATTTTATCCCGACAGTGTGTTGGGAATCATTAATGACTTGGCCGATGCCATAGCCACCAACGATTTGTTGGCCATCAAAACCTTACTGACCCAGTTGGGAAAAACACGTTTTTATAAAAAAGAAAAACCCACTCCCTATGATGAGGCCGTAAGCTTGATTTGGTATTTGGAAAATGTGTTTTATCATGCGGCATCGACCATCTATAACTACGTCGATAAACATATTTTTGAAGATACTTCATTTGATCATTCTCTTTTCGATTTTGGTTTCTGGCCCGGAGGTGACCGTGATGGAAACCCTTATGTTACAGCCGATACGACCCTAAAAACCGCCAAACAACTCCGATTTTCCATTTTGCGAAACTACTACCGCGACTTGCGAAAATTAAAACGCAAATTGACCTTTGATCAGGTCGACACCATCATTCAGGAAATGACCGACACGGTTTTTGATGCTTTGGTTGAAGAGACGGATAGCCCAACGGTTACCCCCAGTTTACTCAAAGAAGCACTTCAAAAAACACGTGAAATACTTGTACAAGAACATCAGTCCCTCTACGTGGATGAAGTCGATGACCTGCTCCATAAAGTCAAACTTTTTGGCACCCATTTTGCCTGTCTCGACATCCGGCAAGACTCCCGGATACACGCACAAGTTTTTGAAACCCTACTCGGTGTTCCCTCGGTGCAAAAACAGCTTGGCATGGATGAAAAAGCCTATCGAGCACTAGCGACCGAGGAACGTTTTCGTTTTTTGGCCCAAATCAAAGGCCAGGTTTTACCGGAGCAGCTCCCCAGTGATTCGATAACACGCAATACAGTAGAAAGCATCTATGCCATACGCAAAATCCAAGAAACCAACGGGGAACTGGGCTGTAACCGCTATATCATTAGCAATTGCCAATCGGTTCAAAATGTCCTTGAACTTTTTGCCATGTGTCGATTGACCTGCTGGGAACAACCAAATATCGATATCATTCCCCTGTTTGAGACGGTTACCGATCTTGAGGCGGCCGAAAATGTCATGCGCATCCTTTTTGAAAATACGACCTACCGTACCCACCTTAAACGCCGGGGGGATAAGCAGACCATTATGCTAGGCTTTTCGGACGGGACCAAAGACGGTGGTTATTTTATGGCCAACTGGAGTATTTATAAATGCAAAGAAGTTTTGAGTGCTTTGTGTGCTTCCTATGGATTGTCAGTCGCTTTTTTCGACGGTAGGGGAGGGCCACCTGCCCGCGGAGGCGGAAACACCCACCAATTTTATGCGGCCATGAGTTCACAAATCAAGGCTGATGATATCCAACTCACCGTCCAAGGTCAAACGATCAGCTCGAATTTTGGTACGCTAGACTCTAGTCAATACAACCTTGAGCAATTGCTGAGTTCAGGTATTGAACGTCAGGTGTTTCTGACGGATAAAAATGAATTGACAGACGATGAACGTGCGCTTTTTGAAACCATCGCACACAAAAGCCACAAGACCTATACCGCCTTTAAATCACATCCCAAATTTGTCAGCTATCTGCAAGAAATGACCACCTTGCCCTACTATGCCAAAACGAATATTGGAAGTCGTCCTGCCAA
>RFYP01000172.1 GCA_009921175.1 Flavobacteriia bacterium
GTCCAAATTGTTCTTCTTGATACACGCGCATAGACGCATCAACAGGATACAAAACCGCCGGAAAAGAATAATTATCGGTCAATTCACCCCCACGCTTGTTGATGATTTTGGCGCCTTTTTCTTGTGCATCTTTGATCAGCTCCTGTATATAAGCGGGTTTACTCGGCTCGGGTAATGGGGTTAAAAAAGCACCCGGCTCCCAAGGAAGTCCAAATTTAAGTGCATCGACCGCGGCAGAAAATTTTCGGTTAAACTCATCGATAATAGAGTTGTGTACATAGAGCACCTTTAAGGCCGTACATCGCTGTCCGTTGTAGGAGAGTGTTCCTGAAATACATTCTTTTACAGTTAACTCAAGGTCAGCATCGGGGAGTATGATTCCTGGATTTTTGGCCTCTAGCCCCAAAACCAGGCGTAGCCTGTTTTTATTGGGGTGTAAATCTTGAAGCGCTACGGCCGAAGAACTGTGTCCAATAAGTGCCAATACATCAATTTTTCCCGTCTTCATGATGGGGGCCGCAATTTTACGTCCACGACCGAATAGAATATTCACAACGCCCGGCGGGAAACTTTCCTGAAATGCTTTGAGCAAAGGAGTAATTAACAAAACACCGTGTTTGGCCGGTTTAAAAATGGTTGTATTCCCCATAATCAATGCCGGGATCAACAAACAAAAGGTTTCGTTGAGCGGGTAGTTGTAGGGTCCCAGACATAAAACAACCCCGAGTGGACCTCGTCGAATATGGGCATGCACCCCACCTTCTTTGTCAAATCGAGCACTGCGTCGGTCGAGTTTTTTATAGGCCTCCATGGTGTCGTAGATATAATCTACGGTACGATCAAATTCCTTTTGTGCATCGTCATGATTTTTGGCGATTTCCCACATAAGGAGCTTGACGACCTCCTCGCGGCTTTTTTTCATTTTTTCAACAAAGGTCGCTAAGCACTTTAAGCGGTCCTGAACCTTCATGGTCGGCCAGTCGCCCTGACCACGGTCAAAAGCAGTTACAGCTGCATCCAGTGCCTCTAGGGCGGTTTCGGTTTCCATATCGGGAATGGACCCCAACAAGGTGGGTTCCATTTCCCCTTGATCGGAGGGTGTTTTGATGGTCGAAAAAACATCCGACCGCCCCCCCGTCCACTTCAACAACTTACCGTCGACCAAATATTGATTGACATGTAGGGGAGTTAATTGAAAAGCAGTGGGTAATTCATTCTTTTTCGTTTTCATAGCTTTTTTTAAATCAGGAATTGAAACAAATCAGGCTGATTGTTTAAATATTCCCCGTAAAAGTTACGGTTTTTCATGCGAGCAAGCAAAGGTTCAAAATCAGCGGCCTCTTTAAGTTCGATGCCTACCACGGCTGGGGCTTGTACTTTGCTGGTTTTTTTGTAAAACTCAAAATAGGTGATGTCGTCATTTGGGCCTAAAATTTCGTTGACAAATTCTTTTAAAGCTCCGGCCCGCTGGGGAAAACGCACGATAAAATAATGTTTCTTTTTGGCGTAAAGCAGTGCTCGTTCTTTGATTTCGGGGGTGCGGGTAATGTCATTATTCCCACCGCAGAGCAGGGTGATCGCATGTTTACCCTTGAGCTGTGAAGCATAATTTTCGAGGGCCGCTACCGACAGTGCAGCTGCGGGTTCGGCAACGATACCGTCTTTGTTATACAAATCCAAAATTACTTGACATACCTGACCTTCGGGTACCGTTACAACTTCGCTTAGGACGTTTTTACAAACTTCAAAAGGAAGGCTCCCCACTTTTTTCACTGCGGCACCATCGACAAATTTGTCAATCTTATCTAAGGTAACGGGGGTGCCTTTGGCCAAGGCTTGTTGCATCGATGGGGCACCGGCAGGTTCTACACCAATGAGTTTGGTGTTAGGC
>RFYP01000173.1 GCA_009921175.1 Flavobacteriia bacterium
AGATAGCCGCGCCAAAAGAGACGGTAGATACCTAGAAAAAATCGGAATTTATAACCCAACAACCAATCCCGCTACTGTAGAGCTTGACATCGACAGTGCCGTAAGTTGGTTAGAAAAAGGAGCGCAACCCTCAGACACTGCACGCACATTGCTTTCTTACAAAGGGGCTATGATGAAACATCACCTCAACGGTGGGGTGCGCAAAGGGGCGCTGAATCAAGAGGAGGCTGACAAAAAATTTGCGGCTTGGCTCGAAGAAAAAGAAGCGAAAATTCAAGCAAAAGTAGATGGACTCTCTAAAGTGGATGCTGAAGCCAAAGCCAAGGCGTTGGCAGCAGAAAAAGAAGCCAACGAAAAACGTATCGCTGCCCTCCAAAATGTAGAGGAAGAAGCTACCGCAGAAGAAGCTGAAGTAGCAAGTACTGAAGCGGAAACTCCAGCGGAAGAAGCTCCTGCAACAGAAGAGACAACACCTGCAGAAACAGCCGAAACTGAAGCTCCAGCAGCAGAAGCTGTTGTTGAAGAGGCTGCGCCTGCTGAGGAAGCTGCTCCTGCCGAGGAAGCTCCTGTCGAAGCAATCGCCGAGGAAGCTGCGCCTGCTGAAGAAGCGACTGAAGCTTCTGAAGAAGAAGACAAGCCTGCAGAGTAAGGCCACTAAGCACCCTTGATGAAAAAAGAGGATTGCTTTTATCTCGGAACCCTTGTTGGGAAGTTTAGCTTCAAAGGTGCTTTGCTCGCAAAGCTCGAAAGCGATGATTTGCAACAATACAACCAATTGGAATCAGTCTTTGTAGAAACCCCTACAGGACTGATTCCTTTTTTTATCGAAAAGTGCCAACTGCACAAGTCGAGCTTGCTGCGCATCAAATTCGAAGGGATAGACTCCGAAGCCGATGCTGAGCAGCTCCTCAAAAAAGACCTCTACCTGCCCCTAAGTATCTTACCTCCCCTGACTGGAAAACAGTTTTATTTTCACGAAGTTGTAGGTTTTGATGTCTATGATACCCAAAAAGGGTATATCGGTTCACTCACCCGGATCAACGATAAAGGCCCCCAGCCCCTTTTCGAAATCAACCATAACGGAACTGAAGTGTTGGCACCGCTTCACGATGATTTTATCGAACAAATCGATCGTAAAAACCAAAAAATTCACCTCCGCCTACCGGATGGTTTACTCGACCTTTTTCTCGCTTAAATCGCCGTTATTTTTCTACCTTTGAAAAAGATTGATCACTATGAAGCCAGATTTATTTACCGCACCTGATTATTACCAACTAGACGACTTACTCACCGAAGAACACAAACTTGTTCGCGGTGCTGCTCGCGATTGGGTCAAAAAAGAAATTTCTCCCATCATCGAACAACACGCCCAAGAAGCCCGTTTTCCTGAGCAACTACTGCCTGGACTGGCGGGTATCGGGGCATTTGGCCCCTATATACCCGAAGAATATGGCGGGGCAGGCCTGGACTATATCAGCTATGGCCTTTTGATGCAAGAAATCGAACGTGGAGACAGTGGTATCCGGTCGACCGCTTCAGTGCAATCGTCTTTGGTCATGTTTCCCATTTGGAAATACGGCAGCGACGAACAAAAACAAAAATACTTGCCCAAACTGGCGTCTGGCGAATTGATGGGTTGCTTTGGGCTTACCGAGCCCGATCACGGTTCTAACCCTTCGGGCATGACGACCCACTTTAGTGATCAAGGCGATCACTATTTGCTCAACGGAGCCAAATTGTGGATTTCAAACGCGCCATTTGCAGACATTGCTGTTGTTTGGGCCAAAGATGAAAACAAGCGCATTCACGGTTTGATTGTAGAACGCGGTATGGAAGGCTTTTCAACGCCCGAAACGCACAACAAATGGTCCTTACGGGCCTCGGCTACTG
>RFYP01000174.1 GCA_009921175.1 Flavobacteriia bacterium
AAATCATCATCGTCGTCGTCGATCGTTGCACGCCCATTGCTAGGGTGGGGTGTTCCATCGGCATTGAGCACCTCTGTCATAACCAAATAGCCATTTCTACGGTCGGGATCTTGGTAGATCGCCACCGGCTTTAACAGACAGTCCGAAGAATTTCCTTCCGCTTGTCGGGTGGATGAACCGTCGAATGACCACAGGGGGCAATCTTCTAGTTTACCACTAAAATTATCAACGATTTTGGTTTTGCTTCTAAGGTTTGAAGTGGGTTGGTATCCATCCAACCAAATGTACTCTAGCTTTGACTTGCTCATGATTTAAATAATTAGTTCCGCAAATTTATTTAATTCCAAAAACAGCCATGTAATTTTGGGGGGTCAATTATGATAAATTATTAACAGATTTATGAATACCCCATTTTTTTTGGGGTCAATTTTAAAAAAACATAAAATAATGCAGTTATACCCATCAAAACGGCAAAATAGGTATCTTTGAACTTTAAATAGTCTATAATGCGACGACAAGCCACCAACCCCTATCCTACAGAACGGTTCAATATAGAACTAGAGCCCCAAAATTATTCGGCCTTGTTTGGCCAAAATGTTTTTACAACACACAAGCTTAAGCAGTACCTCAATGCGGAGGCTTTTGAACAAATCAACGAGGTGATCGAAAAAGGATCGACCATCAGCCGTGCCTTGGCCGATCAAATTGCCGTTGGTATGAAATCGTGGGCCCTCTCCAAGGGGGTGACCCATTATACCCACTGGTTTCAACCGCTAACCGGGGCCACGGCCGAAAAACACGATGCTTTTTTGGACTTTAGTCCCGAAGGAGGCGTGATCGAAAAATTTGATGCCGACCAACTTATTCAGCAGGAACCCGACGCCTCTAGTTTTCCGAGTGGGGGGATTCGCAATACCTTTGAAGCCCGAGGCTATACGGCCTGGGACCCGACTTCGCCGGCTTTTATTTTTGAAAAAACCCTTTGTATTCCTACCATTTTTGTATCCTACACGGGTGAAGCCCTCGATTTTAAAACCCCATTACTAAAATCCATCCACGCTCTCGATGCGGCTGCTACAGCAATTTGTAAGTACTTTGACAAAAGCGTTAGCAAGGTGATTCCTACCTTGGGCTGGGAGCAAGAATATTTTTTGATTGACAAACCCACCGCTGCCAGTCGTCCCGACCTACTCATGACCGGACGAACCCTTATGGGGCATGCGCCCTCCAAAGGGCAACAACTCGATGATCATTATTTTGGATCAATCCCGACTCGGGTGTTGCAGTATATGAAAGAGCTCGAACACGAATGTATGCTGTTGGGTATACCCGTCAAAACCCGTCATAACGAGGTGGCTCCAAGCCAATTTGAATTGGCACCCATCTTTGAAGAAGCCAATCTGGCGGTGGACCACAACTCGCTATTGATGGATGTGATGATCAAACTCGCAGCCAAGCATCAATTCGAAATTCTTTTTCATGAAAAACCCTTTGCCGGAATCAACGGTTCGGGTAAACACAACAATTGGTCTTTGGCCACCAATACGGGAGTAAACCTGCTTAGCCCCGGAAAAACCCCCATGAGCAACCTGCAGTTCCTCACCTTTTTTATCAACACCATTAAGGCCGTGCTAAACCACGAAGCCCTCCTTCGGGCCTCGGTAGCAAGTGCCAGTAACGATCATCGGTTGGGAGCCAATGAAGCTCCGCCGGCGATTATTTCGGTTTTTATCGGTAAACAGCTTACCCGGGTCTTGGAGGACCTAGAACAGGTGTCTGAGGGTAAACTATCTCCCCAAGAAAAAACCGATCTCAAACTGAATGTAATTGGGAAAATCCCCTCGATTTTATTGGACAATACCGACCGTAACCGTACCTCTCCTTTTGCC
>RFYP01000175.1 GCA_009921175.1 Flavobacteriia bacterium
TTTGACTCCGTCTATAACCCCTTCCGGGGGGTCGAAACCTATTTTAGGGTGATCAACGGGGCCATCCAAAAAGGGGACAAAATCAAGTTTTTGGCTACCAAAAAAACCTATTATGCCGACGAAGTTGGCGTATTAAAGCTAAAGCAAGAACCCCGACAAAAAATCGGTGCCGGAGACGTGGGCTACCTCATCACCGGTATCAAAGAAGCGCGCGAAGTCAAAGTGGGAGATACCATTACCCTGGCCGAACGCCCGACAACCTCGGCCATTTCGGGTTTTGAAGAGGTCAAGCCCATGGTTTTTGCCGGGATCTACCCTGTGGATACCGAAGATTACGAAGAGCTCCGCGCAAGCATGGAAAAACTACAGCTCAATGATGCTTCCCTAGTCTTTCAGCCCGAAAGTTCGGCTGCCTTGGGGTTTGGTTTTCGTTGTGGCTTTTTGGGCATGCTCCACCTCGAAATCATCCAAGAGCGACTCGAGCGTGAGTTTGATATGACCGTGATCACCACGGTTCCTAACGTGTCCTACCACGCCTACACCAAAAAACAACCCGACTCCATTGTGGCGGTCAATAACCCCTCCGACCTGCCCGACCCTTCGGTCCTCGACCGGGTTGAAGAGCCGTATATCAAAGCTTCCATCATTACCAAGGCCGATTTTGTCGGCAATGTCATGACCCTTTGCATCGAAAAAAGAGGTGAAATAAAAAATCAAACCTACCTGACACCCGAGCGGGTGGAACTCACCTTTGACCTCCCCTTAGCCGAAATTGTTTTTGATTTCTACGACCGACTAAAGACCGTATCCAAGGGCTATGCTTCCTTTGATTATACGCCCCAAGGCATGCGCCCTTCTAAATTGGTCAAGGTCGATATCTTGCTCAACGGCAACCAAGTCGATGCCCTCTCTGCCCTAGTCCATGCAGACAACGCCTATGGCATTGGAAAGAAGATGTGCGAAAAACTCCGGGAATTGATTCCTCGTCAACAGTTTGATATTCCGATTCAGGCGGCCATCGGGGCCAAAATCATCTCGCGTGAAACCATCAAGGCCCTGCGTAAAGACGTGACCGCCAAATGTTATGGTGGCGATATTACCCGTAAACGCAAACTCCTCGAAAAACAGAAAAAAGGGAAAAAACGCATGCGCCAAGTAGGCAATGTCGAAATCCCACAGCAAGCGTTTATGGCTGTGCTTAAACTCAATGACTAGTGTCGGACACTGCCCCCTATAAAAATACTGACTGTTAAGGTTGTACCAAACGCAAAAGTGCAAAAGCTGGTTGTTCAGAAAGAGGGGCTAAAGGTTTGGGTCAATGCACCCGCGCATGACGGACAGGCCAACCGTGCGGTAATTGATCAACTGTTACGCCACCTCAACCTAAAAAACCCACGTGCAATTGATCCGTGGCCAAAAATCTAGAACCAAGCAGTTCGCCATCTTTCCCGAGGGAAGTTAAGCCCGAGATTCCTTATATTTGAGGGCCGAACACCCACTAAACATGCATAAACCGCCCTTTAAAACCTTATTGATTGGCTTTGCGTTTTCGCCCAACTTAAAGGCCAACGTCTATGAAGCCATGCGGTTGGCGTGTTTTTTTAAAGCCCGTTTGCTTTTTTTGCATGTCGGTAAAAAATCCCCCGAAAAAGAACAGTCTTTTAATGCGCTCTTGGCCGAATGTCCAGACCGTCCCAAAGAACTCGAAGTCTTTTGGGAGGTCGGAGAACCCGTGCCTGTCTTGCTTAACGCCTGTGTCAAACACCAGGTCGATTTATTGTTGTTGGGCGCCCTAAAACGGGAAAATGTTTTAAAATATTACCTTGGCTCGGTCGCCCGAAAACTTACCCACAAGGCCA
>RFYP01000176.1 GCA_009921175.1 Flavobacteriia bacterium
TATGGGAATGTAACCCAGCTGATTCGAACGGAAACTAACAGCTTGAAGGTCACTCCTACTTTCCCCACACGCCCGGTAACCGATGCTCCTTATGCAGCAAAACGGATGGAATTTGAAAATCAATTCACTTTTAACCCTGAAAAAATTGCCTTAGGGGATAGCCTTTACCGTCCTTTTCTGCCCAGTGATTCCTTATTTGCGCAGTTGTTGGGTGAGGCCATCGGTCAAAAAGTAACCTATGTTGAAGAACCCTTTGTTGGGGCGATGGACACGCTTTTTGTCAATGACCCCAAAACCATTTACCAAGCCCTATTACAAGACAGTGATAACCTGGTTGCTGAGTCGCTTATGCTGATGGTCGGTCAAAAACTAACAGATACACTATCCGTAAACAAAGGTATCGCTGCTATGCAAACTAAATGGGCCTCTTGGCTGCCTGACCCCCTCGAATGGGTTGATGGGTCGGGGGTTTCACGCTACAATATGGTCACACCAAGGACCTTGGTCGCCGTGCTTCAAAAAATACACCAACAGCTGGGTTTGTCGGGAATTGCTCGTTATTTCCCCCAAGGTGGGCACAGCGGCACCCTTAAAGCCTATAATTTTGGCCCTGGTCTCACGGTCTATGCCAAGACGGGGACCCTAAGGCATAACCACAACCTCTCAGGTTATTTTCAAGGAAAAAAAGGACATTGGTATGCCTTTTCAGTGATGGTCAATCACTATACTGCCCCCACCGCCCAAATTCGCCAAGGGATTGCGGCCATATTGAAGGCCTGTTACGCCAAACTATAAGGCCGATTTGCCTTGGAGTACTTGGGCTGTTGCCGCGACTTCATCCAAAACACGGAGTAGGTTTCCGCTCCATATTTTACCGATTTCTTCCTCTGTGTAGCCTCTTTTGACCAATTCCATGGTAACGTTTAAGGTTTCAGAGGCATCACGCCAACCTTCGACTCCGCCACCACCGTCAAAATCGGAGCTGATGCCTACATGATCGATACCTATTTTTTGTACCATATAGTCGATATGATCAACAAAATCAGCCACGTCTACCGGCGGGTGGTTTTGGGTGGCTTCAGCCAAGGCCGAGGCGGCTCGTGTTTTTAGAGAGTCCAGAGCTTGGAGGTAGGCCGTCCGCTCATCGGTGTCAAGGCCCCAAATAGTTCGTCGGTCTATGAGGGTTATTCCTCCCTCTTGGGCGGCTTTTTCCAAAATTGCCTGTTGAGCAGCTTGGTATTTTTCGTGTTTTTCTTTGTTGACATACAGCGCCAAGGCCACTGCCTGAACCACTCCGCCGTTGGCTTTGATCCATTCCAGCTGCTCGTCGTCCAAATTACGGGCGTGGTCACTTACTGCCCGGGCGGAGGAATGGGAAGCAATGACTGGGGCTTTGGAATGGGCAATGGTTTGTTCTATAGCCGCTTTGGAAGGATGCGAAAGATCGACCATGATGCCGTAATAGTTCATTTTTTCGATTACTTGGCGGCCCAAGTCCGAAATACCATCGTGCAGATAGGGTGGCTCATACTCCCCTGTATTGGAATCCGAAAACTGACTGTGACCATTGTGGGCCAAGGACATATATCGCGCGCCCATATCGAAAAATTTTTTAACATTGGCCGTATCTAAGCCCAAGGGGTAGGCATTTTCAACCCCGATCATAGCTACTTTTTTACCGGCTTGCCATAAGGCCCGAGCTTCAGCGCTGGTGGTGGCCAATCCAATTTGGTTGGGAGCAATCTCTTTGGTCAGACGATGGATGGCTTCAAATTTGGCTTGGGCATTGGCCGCAGCCTTGGTATAACCTTCTTCATCCAAACTCCCTTGCCCGGTATAGACGATAAACCAGGCA
>RFYP01000177.1 GCA_009921175.1 Flavobacteriia bacterium
TTTTGAACCCTATAAAGGCCCCATACCAGGACGAATCAACGGCTCGCTGATCTCGATGGAAAACGGCAAGGCCATTCCCTATGCTTTGGACAAACTCCAAGAACGGGGAAAGTTTTTTGTCGCCCCGAACGAACCCGTCTATACCGGACAGGTAATTGGCGAAAATAGCCGCCCCGACGATATGGTAGTCAATGTCACCAAAACCAAAAAACTCACCAACGTCCGTGCTTCGGGGAGTGACGATAAGGTCAAACTGGCTCCGCCCATTAAGTTTAGCCTCGAAGAAGCCCTGGAATATATCCAACAGGACGAATATGTCGAAGTGACTCCCCAGTCGCTCCGCCTACGAAAAGTCTATTTGGACGAAAACGAACGAAAACGCCAAGCGGCTAAGGGGTAATAACGTAAGTTTAGATCTGTAGAAAATCATTAGGGACTTTAGCACTTTCGTTGTTATACACTTGGTTTTGGGTTATTAGCTCGGTTCAATACAGGTTACACACCAAGCAGAATCTTCACAAGCACCATTTGAAATGACCGCATCAACACCATTGTCTAAACACTCTTTGATTTCTCGACCACATTCAAATCGATTGTGACAGGTCGTGCCGTCTCTTTGATTACTGCCTTGTCTTTCAACAAAACTTCCTAGTTCAATTGCTTTTTTTGTTTCTCCTCTTAATCTGAAAGTTGCAGTTTGATATCCCTCCGTATCTACCTCGCTCAATAACATAACGATGTCTTTTGGCGGATAATATTCACTTAATTCTTCAAATATAGCAAGCGTTTTTTCTACAAAAGGGTCTTGTATGCCGGGTTCATCTACTCGATTTTGAAGGCAAGAACATAAACAAAACGTAACAATTAATAAAATTGAATTTTTCATTTTGAATTAATTCAAAAATCACGCCCCAGTATTTTTATAGGAGTTCTAAGACTTGCAAAATGCCACCAAAGAAAAACCGATTGCTTTGGCTTCTCCCTTTACAGGCAATGTTATTGGCGTTTCCTCTTTCCTTTTTTACCCTAACGTATCGTAGGGTTTTCCCAAGCAGAAAACTTTTCTCGGGATCGGGTAGACCTATTGCCCATAAACCATTGATAACACCCCAACCCATTGGCGTCACTAATAAAACCACTAGTTTTTATAGAAAAAGGGATAGGTCATTCACGGTAGCAGACAGACTTGGGAGCTGTTCTAGGTCGAATGTAGTAAAAAATGGGCAAAGCCCCAAGGAGAGGCGTTAAGACTTTTGGTAATTACTCAGGTCCTGCTTACCAACAATAGCCATAATAGCAACTCCCTCATTTTGTATGGTATAATAAATCGTGTCCACACCACATACACACCTGCGGTATCCCATCTTTATATGATCAACCGCTTCAAAGGCCAAAGGCCTAGCAGCAATCCGTTCAAAGGCCTTAAAGAATGCATCAAAATAACGGTCGGCCTGCAAAGCTCCAAAACGCTGGGTTCCGTATTGATGAATTCGAATCAGGTCTTCTTTTGCACTTTGACTTATTCGGTATTTAGCCATCCAATTGGGCCTTGGATTGGGCTAAAATTTGTGCTTGGGTATCGGTGGTAAAACCGCTTTTTTCTGCCTCTTCCAGTTTGGTCCGTAGCCAATCCATTTGGTCCTGTTGTTTGCGGGCTTGTCGAATCAGGTCGTTGACCAATTCACTTTTACTGGCATATTCTTGGCGTTCGACTTGTTCTTTAAGCCATGCATCATTGGGGGCAGTCAAGGAAATACTTTGTCGGGTCATCGATGCGTATTTGGTGTAAATATACACCAATATTTTTTGCTTTTAGAAATTCATCCCAATTTTCCTACTTATAGAGGGTGCG
>RFYP01000178.1 GCA_009921175.1 Flavobacteriia bacterium
TCAGGCGGATCCGCCTGATGGTTTAGGTCTTGTGATTTCATACGTAGGTTTTTTCAAGGGAGTGGGGTTGGTTTGGGGATTAGAAATTAAAGAGGTAGTCCACGTCCAATTCTTTTAGTTCGCCCATCTTGGACAATTCTTTAAAATTCACGTCTTTTCGATTGCCAATGATGGCGATATCAAAAAGATTGTTTTTGACGTTGGTTTCAAAAAATGCCTGAAGGTCTTCGAATTCAAATGATTTTAGACGTTCATACGTATCTTTTCGGATATCGTGGTTGATTCCTCTTTTTTGGAGGCGTTCATAGGTCCAAAAAACTTGTGCTTTGGTGATGCGCTCGGCTTCGATTTTTTTCAACCCTGCTGTTCGGGCGGCCTCAAATTGTTCTTTGGCATAGGGGATATCGGCCAATAATTCATTGAGGGCTTTTACCGCCAGTGGGATTTTATCGGCCTGGGTGCCGATATAGTTAAAGAGGTAATCGGGCTTGCCTGCTCTGGGGTTTTGACTGTAAATCGAAGCAGCTGAATAGGCCAGAGATCGGGATTCACGAATTTCTTGGAAGACAATGGAGGATAGGCCCTGTCCAAAATAGGTGCCGTACATGGCCGCAGCGGCACCACGTTGTGCATCAAAGGCTTGGCCTTTGTTGACCATTAGAATTTCGGATTGTACCATATCATAATTGAC
Source organism: Flavobacteriia bacterium (assembly GCA_009921175.1). Lineage (GTDB taxonomy): Bacteria > Bacteroidota > Bacteroidia > Flavobacteriales > Flavobacteriaceae > RFYP01. The sequence continues at coordinate 692 of RFYP01000178.1, forward strand.
AAAATACACAGCCCCAGTATTTTCTTTTTCTTCAAAAACCAAAGGTGCCGGATAGTCTTTGAGCGGTTCGTTGACCTCGTGCACACGGTTGATACTTTGGGTGATTACTTCCAGGTCTTTACCATAGTAGAAAAATCGGTGCTTGTAGTCGGGTAAACTTTTGATGAGATCCACCAAAGTCTGTGGGTCGATTTGCCGGAGTTCATCCAGCTTGGGTACATTGCGCAGACGAGAATTTTCGCCGTATTGCAAATAACTCATCAGCCCACTCCAAAGAATTTCACCCTTGCTACTCTTGGTGTTTTCTCTGCTTTTGGCGATGCTTTCGACATACTTTTCATAGGCTTCCTGATCGGCCTTAAGGTCACGAATCACATGCTCCATAAGTGCCAAACCTTCTTCGAGGTTTTCTTGAAGTCCCGAAATACCCAGTCGTACCTGGTCGTCTCCGGTTCGGGTATAAAATTCGATGCCCAGCTTATAAAATTCTTTTTTAAGCGCTTCGGGGTCGTATTTTGAGGTACCCAGATAATCCAAATAGCCCAAGGCATAGGGCAAGAGCTTGATGTGGTCACTGCCCATATCGAAGATCAAATCCAAAGAAGCCAATGAGTTGGTTGGGTTTTCGATGGAGGCAATTTCAATATTGTTGGTGGTCTGGTCTTTAAGAATGGCTTTGTCATAGTCGATAAACAAAGGTTGGGTATCCTCGCTGGGCGTAGCCAAAAAGTCAACCAAAAAGTCGGATTTTTTGTCCCGGTTTAAGTGGATAGGGGTGATTTCGGGTTTGTCCACCTTGACCAAGCCTGTGGCTTCTCCTTGTCTTTTGTAGGCAACAACATAGTTGTCTGCAAAAAAGGTATTGGCAAAGTTTACAATGTCCTGCTTGCTGATTTTTTCGATATCCTCCAAAAAGCGAACACGGTCTTCCCATTTTTGAAACTGCGTAAACGCTTTGACATAGCTGTATGCCACATTGGTCGCTCGTTCGTACTGTCTGATTTCGCTTACTTTTAAATCGTTAACCACAGCATCGGTAAGCCAGTCTTCAAAATTTCCTTTTTTGATTTCCTCGATTTGGCTAAGCAATAAGTCCTTTACCTCTTCGAGTGTTTGGTCTTTTTTGGGTGTACCCGAAAGCTCAATCAT
>RFYP01000179.1 GCA_009921175.1 Flavobacteriia bacterium
TGTGCTACTTGGTCGTGCATCAAGGCGATTAAGGGTGAAATCACCAGGGTGATTCCCTCCAGGCTCAGGGCGGGGAGTTGGTAACAGAGTGATTTTCCTGCACCGGTGGGTAAGATGGCCAAAACATCCTTGCCCGCCAGTACCTTGTCGATGATTTCTTCTTGGTGGGGTCTAAAATTTTTGTGGCCCCAGTAGGTGTTCAGCAGTGCTTTGGGGCTGTGCATTAGTGAAGGGTGTTTAGGAGGTAGTCGATGCGGTTGGCGATGGTGTCTTTGGGGACTTCATAGACCCGCGAATGGGAGTCGGTATAAATTTTTTTCAGTTGTTGGTAGAGTGCTTGGGCGGTTTCATAATCTTCAAAACGTTCGGTATCCTTTTGGTAGATAGCCTCCCAGGGGGGGAGCAAAAACACTGCATCATAGGCGTATTTTTCCAAGGCTTGTTCCCATTGCGGGTGATGTTGGTTCTGGTAGCGCAGATAGGCGACAATGTCGTGTATGCCCCGGTCCATAAAAACGGGCTTCTCGGGTTGCTCGGCCAAAAGTTTGTCAGCTGACTCGTATTGGGCTACACGTCCGAGCCATAATTTTTGGCTAAACCCCTCGGGATCTTCCAAAAAATAATCGTTATAGCCATTTTCTAATCCCCAACGAATAAGTTTGCGCGAAACTTCATGCATACCGGTATGGCCCTTGGCTATTAGGGCTTCGATCAATGCCGTTTTGCCGCTTGAGGGGCCTCCGGTGATAACAATCTTCATCCTTGGGTGATAAATCCGTATATTTACACAAAAATACTCCCCAAAATGAATTCTGGAGCACCCGACGCTGATTTTTATCCACGGTTTCACCAACAATTGACCGATTCACAAGCCTGGCCCGGACCGTATTTATTTAAATTTATTTTAAAAAAAGACAGTAAAAGTCGCGAAGCAATCGAACAACTCTTTAAGAATAAAAAAGTAAAAATAACCACCAAGCCCTCCTCCAAGGGGACCTATTTTAGTTTGAGTATTTTGACCGAAATGGACCATCCCGACCAGGTCGTGGCCTTGTATAAAAAAATCCATCAACTCCAAGATGTCATTAGTTTATAATGCCCGTTTAGGCAAGGACAATTTAAAGCCCTTTGGCGCAGTGGTTTTCCGTGATAATTTTACTATTTTGCACCACACGCCCTAGAACACGACAAACAGACTATGGAAACACTTCAATACAATACCGACCGTGAACGCTTAATTATCCCTGAATACGGCCGGCATATCCACCTGATGATTCAACAGGTAGTGGACGAAAAAGACCGCGAAAAACGCAACAAACAAGCCCAAGCTATCATCGGGGTGATGGGGAACCTTAATCCGCATTTGCGGGACGTACCCGATTTTCAGCACAAGCTATGGGATCAATTACACATCATGGCCAATTTTGCGTTGGATGTAGATTCGCCCTATGAAGTTCCACAAAAAGAAATACTCGACGCCCGTCCCGAACGCCTAGAATATCCCAACACCCATCTTAAATACCGTTTTTATGGGATCAATATTTTGCGTATGATAGAGGTGGCCAAAAGCTGGGAAGCAGGAGACCTTAAAGACGCCTTGGTGTTTACCATTGCCAATCATATGAAAAAGTGTTTTTTAAATTGGAACAAAGACACGGTAGAGGATTCGGTGATTTTTGCCCACCTTGACGAACTTTCGGATGGCGCACTTAAAGTGGCTGAGGAGCTTTTACCCTTGACCGACGCCCAAGAATTGTTAAAGCTTAAAACCAAAAACGGAAATGGCCCCAAAAGCAATAC
>RFYP01000180.1 GCA_009921175.1 Flavobacteriia bacterium
TCAATAATCCGGTGATGCATCTCTACCACCATGCCAAATCCTTGCCCAATGGTCGCTTTGGGGTAAATTTTGGAATCAGTCTCAGTCTTTGGGATTACCTTTTTGGATTTACGCATGTCCCCGAAAGTAGCGGTAATGTTCCCTTAGGCTATGCTGGTGACGACACAATGCCCAAGGGTTTTTGGAAGCAACTGTGGTATGGATGGCGGTCTACTAACTAGCTGCGCCAGATTTTGGCCAATGCAATAAAAGTCGTCAAACTTTCGGGATTTTTCATAGCACCGGCCTGAAGCACCTTTTCGGTGGCTAGACCGTCAAAAAGTTTTTTAATGGGGATTTCCATCTTTTTACCGCTTAGGGTATATGGGATTGCAGGAACCTGAAAAATTACATCGGGCACATGCCGTGGAGAACAGGCCTGTCTGAGGTGTTTTTTGAGTATTGATTCTAATGAGATCTCCCATCGCTCACTAACAACAAAAAGCAGTAATTTAGATTCATCTTCAGAAATCTGGGTATCAATGACTATGCTGTCTTGGACAAAATCGAGCCTGTCGAGGGCAGTATAAATTTCGGCAGTACCCATACGAACGCCTTGTCGATTGAGGGTAGCATCGGAGCGTCCGGTAATTTTTATTCCTTTTTCGGGGTCAATTAAAATCCAATCTCCATGAGTCCAAACCTCTGGGTTTGCCGAAAAATAGGCTTCATGATAACGTACATAATCCGGGTCGTCCCAAAAATATATTGGCATACAGGGCATTGGTTGTTTAATCACCAATTCACCCGTAGTGTTGACCACCGATTTTCCATCAGCTGAAACGGCATCGATGTCGGCTCCAAGCATTTTGCACTGTATAAACCCAGCCACTACAGGCAACAAGGGATTTCCACCTACAAATGCCGAACAAACGTCAGTACCTCCACTTAAGGATATAACTTGTACGTCTGGTAATCGTTTTTGAAGCCAAATAAAAGCATCTTCGGACAAAGGGGATCCTGTGGACCCAATGGTTTTTAACTCTTTTAAATTCTGCGGGTTTACCTCAGGGAGTTCTTGCTTCATGGATTCAATGTAAAGGGGTGCGCCGTTGCCAAAATGATTTATGTTAGCATTTATGGCAAATCGCCATTGCACACCAAGGTCAGGATAGTTAGCTGATCCGTTGTATATACATAGGGTAGCACCGCACAGTAGAGAACCCAAGGCGTAATTCCACATCATCCAACCCGTAGTTGTATTCCAAAAAAAACGCTCATTGGCTTGAATATTTTGATGTAATGCTAGGGCCTTATACTGTTCTAACAATATCCCTCCTGTCCGGTGGGTGATGGCCTTAGGATGGCCTGTGGTTCCAGAGGAGAACAAGACCCAAATAGGGTGGTCAAAGGGTACGGAAACCGGCGATAAATGCACCGTTTCTTGGGTATCAAACTCCCAGCCGGACAGGGTGCTTGAAAGAGAAAAGGTAGTTTGAATACTAGGTAGCTGCTTTTCTAGGGCTTTTATTTTGGTGGATTGATCGTAATGTTTTCCTGCATAGGTATAATCTTGATGGGCAATTAAGACCTTAGGGGCTAGTGGGCGAAAGCGATTGACCACACTATCAATGCCAAAATCGGGTGAACAGCAGGTCCATATCCCCCCGAGGGAATTAACCGCCAAAAAAGCGGCGATCGTATCGGGATGATTGAGTAAATAGCCCGCCACCACATCTCCTGAACGTAACGGTACTTTTTCTAATTTTGTTTTAAAATCCGAAACTTTATTAATAAGAGTATTCCAGGAAATTTCTTGTA
>RFYP01000019.1 GCA_009921175.1 Flavobacteriia bacterium
CGGTCGGCCCAAAATTTAGCCGCTTTACAAGCGGCAGCCACTACGGAGCTTTCTTCCACCGCCATGGGCAGGGTATAGTCTCGCCCGTTAATCACAAAATTGGGCGCTACCCCCAAGGGTAGGTAAAAATTGGTGAGGGTATTTTCGGTAAACTCGTCGTGAAGACGCTGCAACTGGGCGTCGCTATGCCAATATTTTTTTAAAAGGGCTTCGGCTTGGTCGGGATGGGTGAAAAATTGCTGGGCAACCCATGCGATTTTTTCCGCTTTTGATTTTTTGGAAAACCCTTGAATTTGCTTGTCCATCCCAATTGCTTTCTGACAAAGATACTTTTTTAACTGTGAAACTTTGCCCAAAGATTTCTTCAATCCCTCCGATTTGTTTATTTTCCACACGCAATACCCAAATAGAAATTCAATGAAACGTTTTTTCTTTTTTATAGCCTTTATTAGTGTGGCCAATGGTTGGGCGCAACAAGCCGAATTGACCGTTAAAGATATTTTTAACTATCAATATGAACCTCAGCGACTGGAAGCGATTCGGTCGATGTCCAACGGAAAAAATTATACCGTTTTGGAGGTGGATCGTCAAAACCAAACAGCGGCCATTATCAAAAAAGCCTATGCCGACCCGAAGAGTGAAATCACCTTGCTGGCAACCGATTCCCAAAAAGGAATTCCTTTTTTTACGGCCTATTCCTTTTCCAAAGACGAGTCGATGGTCTTGCTTACCCTCGATGAAATTCCCATTTATAGACGGTCAAAGTTTGGCCAATACGCCCTGTATAACTTTACCACCGGCCAACTAGAATCGGTCTCCGAAAATTGGATTCAAGAGCCCCAATTGTCTCCCGATGGACAAAAAGTTGCCTATGTACAAGAGCGCAATTTATATGTTAAAGTGTTGGCTACAGGTCAGGTCACCCAACTTACCTTTGACGGCGATGAGCAAACCATCAACGGGATTACCGATTGGGTGTACGAAGAAGAATTTGGTTTTGTTCGTGCTTTTGCGTGGAATACGGCCAGCGACCATCTTGCTTTTTTACATTTTGATGAGTCACAGGTACCGGTTTTCTCGATGGACGTTTACGGAACAGATTTATACCCCTTTCCCTATACCTTTCGGTATCCCAAAGCCGGAGAAGTCAATGCGGTAGTAGGGCTTAAGGTATATAGCCTCAGCAGTCAAAAAACCGAAAATATTAGCTTGGACAACGACCCCATTTATTATTTGCCGCGTTTTTCTTTTGTGCCCAATTCCAACACCTTGAGTATCCGAACGCTCAACCGCCACCAAAACCATTTGCGTTTGTGGCATGTCGATGTACCCAGCAAAACCACCCAATTGATTTTGGAAGAAAAATCAGACACCTATGTCGATATACACGATAATCTCAACTATTTGGACGACTATAGTTTTTTGTGGACCAGTGAAAAAGACGGGTACAACCACATTTACCATTATGATGCTTCAGGGCGACTTATTCGTCAATTGACCCAAGGCGATTGGGAGGTGACCGATGTGTATCAGTACAACCCCAAAACCCGTGAGGTCTATTATGCCTCGGTGGAGCAAACCACCATTGGCCGGTCGGTTTTTGCTATCAAACTCAACGGAAAGCGCAAACGCCTGTTGTCTCACCCTTCGGGCTATAACGGAGCCACTTTTAGTGCCGATGGCAGTTATTATATCCACAGCTATTCGGATGAAACAACGCCTTCGCAATACCTGCTCAGAAAAACCAAAGATGCTTCGGTCATAAGAACCCTTTTGTCTAATGAAGAGGTAAAAGAAAAATTGGCAGCCTACCACTTGCCTACCAAGGAGTTTGGGACCCTGGAGGTCAATGGAGAATCCCTCAATATGTACCTGCTTAAACCGCATGATTTTGACCCGAATAAAACCTATCCATTGTTGCTGTTTCAGTATTCAGGGCCGGGTTCCCAGCAAGTGACCGACCGTTGGGGCAGCAGTCGGGATTTATGGCATAAAATGTTGGTCAACAAAGGCTATATTATCGCCTGTATCGATGGCCGGGGTACCGGTTTTAAAGGTGCTGATTTTAAAAAGGTAACCTATAAAAACTTGGTCAAATTCGAGGCAGAAGACCAGATCGAAGCCGCCCGAATTTTGGGTCAACGGTCGTATATCGATGCAAGCCGTATAGGAATATGGGGGTGGAGCTTTGGCGGCCATATGGCATTGCAATGCCTCTTAACGGGTCCGGATGTTTTTTCGATGGCTGTTTCTGTAGCGCCCGTAACCAATTGGCGATTTTACGACACCATTTATACCGAACGGTATATGCAGACCCCCCAAGAAAACCCTGATGGCTACGATCTTAATTCACCCCTAAACTATGCCGATCAGCTCGAAGGAAAACTCCTGATCGTTCACGGTTCGGGGGACGACAATGTGCATGTACAAAATACCATGCGCATGGTCAATGCCTTGATTGCTGCAGACAAGCAATTTGAATGGATGATATACCCCGATCGCAATCACGGTATCTATGGCGCCAATGCAACCCAACACCTCTTTACAAAAATCACTAAATTTATTATCGAAAATTTGTAACCGAAACCGATGAGTTTACACACGACCCACCCCGATTCGGGGTTTTTTGGACACCCTAAAGGATTATTGTATTTGTTTTTTGCCGAACTCTGGGAGCGTTTTAGCTTCTACGGGATGCGTGCGCTGTTGACCCTGTACATGGTCAATGAAATTTTTGAAGCCCTGGCCACTCGCGATATAGCGGCGGCGGCGGTCTATGCCTCCTACGGCTCGTTGGTCTATGCCTCGACTGTAGTTGGTGGAAAAATTTCGGACACCTACCTGGGCTTTCGTCAATCCATCTTATTGGGTGGGGTTTTGATGGCCTTGGGACATTTCGTTTTGGCCATTGAAAACAATATTACCTTTTTCCTAGCCCTGGCTTTTATCGTAGTGGGTAACGGTTTTTTTAAACCCAACATCTCCACCTTTGTCGGGTCGTTGTACAAAGACGGAGACCGTCGTAAAGACTCTGGTTTTGTCATCTTTTATATGGGTATCAATATCGGAGGCTTTATCGCTCCATTACTATGCGGTTGGCTCGGTCGTGAATACGGTTGGCATTATGGATTTGGACTGGCCGGCATCGGAATGTTAACCGGCTTGGCCTTTTTCTGGCAAGGCATGAAGTCGGGGGTTTTTGGAGACAAAGGACTCCCACCTCATCCGGATTCATTGAGCCAGAAAGTTTGGGGCCTGTCTCGTGGAACCCTTATTCGTGTGTTGGCCTTTCTCAGTGCACCGCTAATTGCCTTGATGCTTGCTTCCTACCAATCTTTGGGAGGGGAAGAATCGCTTTTTGCCGGGCAAAATGTGGTCAATATTCTCTTTAAAGTGGTCGGTGTGGTCATTTTGGTCTACTTAGCCTATATCCTTTATCAAGTGACAGTTGAGGAACGCAAAAAACTAATTGTCGCCATTTTGATCACCTTGTTTATGACCATTTTTTGGGGATTCCATGAACTTTCGGGCAGTGTCATTACCTTATTTGCTGCGCGAAATGTCAACCTAACGTTTATCGATGCCGCCCAGACCAACGCCCTAAATTCTATGTACATCATCTTGTTGTCTATCCCGATATCGATGCTGTTTACCTACCTTAAAAAAAGAGGGAGAGACCCTAGGACTCCGTATAAATTTGGCCTAGGTTTGCTTTTTGCAGGTATCAGTTTTTTTGTTTTATCCATCAGTGGAGGTGCCGCCGATGAAAACGGTATGGTACCCTTTTCGTATTTACTGGTGATGTACTTTTTGATTTCTGTTGGAGAACTGTTTATGTCACCGGTGGGACTTTCCAAAATCACCGATTTATCGCCCAAACGCATCGTGGCATTTATGATGGGTGTTTGGTTTCTGTCTTCTTCCTATGCTTTCCAATTGGTAGGATTTATTGGAAAAGAATTGGCCGTAGAAAGTACCGATAGCAGTATAGGGGGGCTACAATCGTTGGATATTTATATCGGTGGATTTGACTTGATCGCCAAATATGCCTTGGCCGCCGGCTTGATTGTTTTGGTGACTTCACCCCTCATCAAACGATTGATGGGCGATGTACATTAACATTAGGAAAATGCGTAAAATTCTATTTTTGTTGTTGTTGGGTAGTGCGTCAATGCTTCAGGCACAGTCCATTCAATGGATGTCGTTGGGGGAGGCTCTCAAAGCGCAACAGCAAGAACCCAGAAAAATCATCATGGATGTCTATACCGACTGGTGTGGCCCTTGTAAGTTGATGGACAAAAAGACCTTTGGCAATCCCTTTGTCATCGACTATATCAATACGCACTATTATGCGGTCAAATTTAACGCCGAAGGCCAGGAAGAAATCCAGTTTTATGGCAATACGTTTACCAATCCCAAATACAATCCCGAGCGTAAGGGGCGCAATGCTACTCACCAGTTCACCCAATTTCTGGGTGTCACCGGCTACCCCACTGTGGTCTTTCTCAGCGAGATGGGCGATTTGATTACCCCCGTGGTTGGGTACCATACACCGCAGCAACTCGAATTGTACCTCAAAATGATCAAACAAGGCGACTACCAGACCTTTAGTAAACCGGATGATTTTGAAAAATACCGGAAAAGCTTTATCCCTAAATTTAAGGGGTAATTTTTAGACTTCCCTGCTCCGAGTAGATTGTAATAAGGAATACCGTGTTTTTGACAGCTTATTTTCCATTGGGCTACCCGCCAGGGGCGGTTATCGCCACCAAATACGACCTGCTGTGGCCGAAGACTGTCGAGTAAACGGTCGAAGTTGATTTTAGGATTTTCGGCTACCAGCAAATGCGTAGGTCTAAAATCTGCCAAAGCAAAGGCGTGTTCATCGCGGCATACCGCTATACGAAGCCTATCTAAAAGAACACCGAGGGTAAGGGTTTTTTCTCCAGCCTTGCCCGTCGAAAGTACTTACTGTAAAAGCGGATGGTATAGTTAAGATCAAGGGTCGTGTCGGTCACCATTAGATTTAAACGGTCATGTTCAGGGAAAACCACCGCAGTCGTTCGGTAATCATAGACCATCCAAAGCTCTTTTTTGGGCAACCAATAATCGGAACGGATTAATAGGACTACTTGGGCGAAAAGCACCAACCCCAAAAGTGATTGAACCGGCCAACGCAAGATTGTTTTTCGTTTTTGAAGCACCCCAAAAAGCAAGAGATACACCAAAAGAACTTCAGCAAAACCTAGATTAAGCTGCGCAAAAACAAATTGTTCTTGTGCTGCAATGCCTTCAACCACCCAAAAGAATAGATGAACGATATTGTCGTATAAGGCAACGATAAAATCAATAGTCACTCCGGATAAACTCAAAATACAGACCCCAAAACTTAGCGCGAGCAATACGCTAAAAAAAGGAAGAATTACCCAATTACTCAACATAAAAAGTCCCGGAAACTGATCAAAGTAAAAAATACTCAGCGGAGCCACGGCCAACTGGGCCAGGAAGGTCACTACAGTAAGTTGCCAAAAATAGCGTATCACCCGCCAGCGGGGGCGCCAGATGGTTTGAAGTAGGGGAAAGCCTGTCAAGATCCCCAAAACCGCCAAATAGCTCATTTGAAACCCAACTGAAAAAAGGTAGGGCGGGTAAAAAAGCAGCAGTATAAAGGCACTACATAGTACGATATTCAAGGGGTCTTGGCGTGTTTTAAGCTGTAGTGCGATGGCCCAAAGCGAAAACATACACACTGCACGAACAACGGAGGGGTGCAAACCTGTAAAAAGGGCATAACTCCATAAAATCCCGGTAATAAACAAAGCAGTGATATATCTCCCTTGTCGTAAACGATGAAGTGGTTTTAAAAACCAAAGGATAAAGAAGGTTATCAATCCTATATGAAGTCCCGAAATGGCCAAAAGATGGACTACGCCGGCATTGGCAAAGGCCGCGAGTTGTTTGTCTTCCAAACCCGAACGTTCTCCAAACACCAAAGCCCCAAGAAGTCCCTCGCTTGCTTCAGACAGTGGACTTTGGGCGAGGCTGGCCAAGCCTTGCTGGCGCCAATTACGCATCCGAATTAAGAGGGAGGGGTTGGGATTTTTACCCGAAAACCAATATCCCTTCGGATAGAGTGTGAGTTCCCCGTCAATTTTTTGCTGTTGTAAATAGGCCTTATAATCAAACTGGCCGGGATGTTTCGGTGGAGCCACTGCTTTGGGATACTGATGGGTGCCAAAGTAGCTGCCTTGCGGAAAATCTTTGGTGTCTTTTAACCGTTTAAAATGAACGACAATGGTGCCCGAAAACGGTTGATTGCCCTGTTGGATCAGCCGTGCATAATAGGGTTGTTGCCCGGGAGGAGCGTTTAGTTTTTCTATCAATTCAACCACCACAGGCAGCTTGCTTTGTGGGTGCTCAATGGATGTAAAATGGTTTTTTGAAGGTTGATAATATGCGCTGCAGCTTAGATAAAAAACACCCAACATCAATACATGCAGGCCCATGGATCGGATAGCTTGGGAAAGTTGACCCATAAACAATGACCCAATCCAAAACAGTAAAAGTAGGGCGGTGATGACGATTAATAAAACCGGGTTAAAGCCCAAAAACCAATAGAGAAGATACCCAAGAATCAGTTCGGTTAAGAGGTGCACTATGGGGAAATGGGGCCACCGCATACCCCAAGATACACAAATTTAAAGAGTGGCTAAGGCTTTATTGCAGAGACGATAAGCCGTGCCGTGGTTTTGCTCGCTCCTCCTTTGTCCAAGAGTGTCCGTAAGGATTGGTAGCCCTCAAGGATGGATTTTCTTCCTGCTTTGCTCAGCAAAATATGTAGGTTCTTGGTGATGTTTTGTGGGGTACAGTCATTTTGAATCAACTCGGTGATTAGGTGTTTTTTTAGAATGAGGTTAACCAAGGCTATAGCGTCGAGCTTGACCACCCTTTTGGCAATCCAATAACTGAGGTAACTACTGCGATAACAGACGACTTGGGGCACATCGAGTAGTGCCGTTTCGAGTGTTGCTGTTCCACTGGTAACCACGGCCGCTTGGCTGTGTTGCAACAAGGCATAAGTCTGGTTCTGCACCAGTTTACACGGCTGATTCTTTAAAAACGTACGGTACCAACTGGGGTCGATGCCGGGGGCCCCGGCGACCACAAACTGACACGCACCAAACGATGGCATACAGGCCAAGAAATAGGGCAACATTTTTTTGATTTCTTGTTTGCGACTTCCGGGCAAAAGGGCAATAATCGGTTTTTGGGGATCGAGTTGGTGCTGTTGGATAAAGTCGGGAGTTGGTGCCGAATGCGCAAGACTGTCTAACAACGGATGACCCACGTAGTGTACAGGGAATTGGTGTTGGGTTTCAAAATAGGTTTTTTCAAAGGGTAAAATTACATACAGCGCATCGATATTTTTTTTGATTTTGACAATGCGATTTTCTTTCCAGGCCCACAACTGAGGACTGATGTAATAATGGTTTTTAAAACCCTGTTTTTTGGCCCAGTCGGCGATGCGAAGATTAAAACCCGGATAGTCGATATAAATAATCACATCGGGGGCAAAAGCACGAATATCTTGTTGGCAAAACCGCAGGTTGTTTAAGATGGTTTTTAGGTGACGAACAACTTCCCAAAACCCCATAAAGGCGAGGTCACGATAATGTTTAACGAGCGTGGCCCCTCCCGCTTGCATCAGATCGCCTCCCCAGCAGCGGATTTGCGCCTGTGGATCTTCGCGATGTAAGGCCTCGATCAGGCGGGCACCGTGCAGGTCTCCCGAAGCTTCTCCAGCAATGATATAGTACTTCAAGGTCTGCGAATTAAGGGTTAATTTTTATATACGCCACAAGCAAAACCAATAGTAAAGAGGCAAACACCAAGCCTGTTGCAAAAGGAAGATTGTTCTTTCGTAAAAAATAAAAAAACATCGGCAGGTTGACTAAGGCTCCAATACTGATTAATCCTCCGAGCTTCTGCAGGGCATAAAGCTCTGTAATGGTTTCACCAAAACTCCCTTCAGAAAACAAAGTGACAATGACAAAGCTGCCCAAAAAAGCAGCAAGTAGACCAACGAGTAAACCATAAAGTGTCTGTTGGTTAATCAAAATCCCAGCTGTTTAGTTGTTGGATGGTGTGATGAGCAGTCAGGTCAAATTGCACGGGGACTATCGAAATATATCCGTGTTCCAAGGCCCATTCGTCGGTGTCTTCGCCTTTGTCTTCATTGACAAAGTTACCGGTGAGCCAGTAGTATTCTCGTCCCATCGGATTGGTGCGTTTGTCAAATTCCTCGACCCAATAGGCCTTGGCTTGTCGACAAATTTTAATGCCCTTAATGCCCCCTTTTTCGACCACAGGGATATTGACGTTCAATACGGTGTCCTGAGGAATTTTATGGAGCAGGGCACTTCGGGTAATTTTTTCGACAAAGGGTTTGGTGACCTCAAAATCAGCCCCCCAACGGTAGTCCAGCAGTGAATAACCTATCGCGGGAATTCCCTCAATCCCGGCTTCAACCGCTGCACTCATCGTCCCAGAATAAATGACATTTATCGACGAATTGGACCCGTGATTGATGCCCGAGACACATAGGTCAGGCTTTCGTTCTAACAATTCGTTGACGGCCAATTTGACACAATCGGCCGGAGTACCTGAGCAGCTGTATTCTCGTTGCGGACCATCGGTTACATGAATTTCACTGCAATGAAGGGTAGAGTTTATCGTTATGGCATGGCCCATCGCCGACTGTGGGCTATCAGGGGCCACGACGACGACCTCCCCAAGGGTATTCATCACCTCTATCAGGGCACGGATGCCCGGCGCGGTGATGCCATCGTCATTGGTCACGAGTATTAGCGGACGCTCTGGCATAGTTTTTGATTCTAATTTGGCTCTAAAATAAGAAAATAAATAGGGACACCAGCCCTTGGGGATTTAACAAAATCTTTGGGAATACAGGTTTGAAAATCCTTTATATTTCGCTTATTTTAGTGGTTTATCATTTGCTATGCGAAAAATTAGAATCTTACTGACCGTTCTGGTACCGACCCTTTTGTTTTTAGGTTTTTCTTCCAAAGAAGCCCTTAATCCCGATAAAGACAAACTCCTTTTGGAAATCATTTCCTATGTTTTGGAGCGGGGCCATTATAGTCCCAAAGAAATTGACGATGCCTTTTCAGAACAGGTATATCAAAAATATTTGGAAGGCCTCGATGGGCAACACCGGTTTTTTCTACAAGCCGACATCAATAATTTTAACCGTTTTAGAAACAAAATCGACGATGAACTCAAGTCGACTTCGCTTAGTTTTTTTGACCTAACCTACGACCGATTGATGGCCCGTATGGAGCAAGTCAAAGGGTTTTATGATGAAATATTGGAGCAACCGTTTGATTTCACCACCGATGAAACCATCGACTTGGACTATGAAAAACTCCCCTATGTGACCAACCTCAATGCATTAAAAAACCGTTGGAGAAAACGATTTAAGCTGTCCACCCTCGACCGTTATGTAAGCAAAAAAGAAGAAGAGTTACAAAAACAAGAAGAGGACCCAAGTTATCAGCCCAAAAGCGATGAAGAACTCGAGCGCGAAGCCCGTGCACTTACCCGTGAAAATATTCGTGATTATTTTAATTTGATCGATGAGTTGGAGCGCAAAGATTGGTTTTCTATTTACATCAATGCTGTTGCCGAACAGTTTGACCCACACACCTTTTATTTTGCCCCCGAAGAAAAAGACCGTTTTGACACCAATATGTCGGGAACTTACGATGGTATAGGAGCACGTTTACAAAAGAAAAATCAAGAAGTAAAAATTGTCGAGGTAATCTCCGGTGGCCCGGTTTGGCGAGACAAATTGTTGGATGTTGGCGATGTCATCCTCAAAGTAGCCCAAGAAGAAGGCGAGGCCGTGGAAATCTCGGGAATGCGGTTGGACGATGCGATAAAATTGATTAAAGGTCCTTCGGGTACTCGTGTGATTCTTACCGTTAAACGTGTCGATGGTACCCTAGAAGAAGTCGCCATTACCCGTGATGTAGTCGAGCTTGAAGAGGTGTATGCCCGTTCTTCGCTCATCCAAAAAGGAGATAAAACCTTTGGCCTGATTGCGCTGCCCAAATTCTATATCAATTTTGACGACTATAAAGAACGCAATGCAGCAACCGATGTCAAAAAAGAACTCGAACAACTCAAACAGAAAAATGTTTCCGGGATTATTTTAGACCTGCGTAACAATGGTGGAGGGTCTCTTAAGACCGTGGTCGATATGACCGGTTATTTTATCGAAGAGGGTCCGGTGGTTCAAGTCAAAAGTGTGGGCAACCGCAAAGAAGTTCTTCGAGACACGGACGCTTCGGTGGTTTGGGATGGTCCGTTGGTGATTTTGGTCAACGAATTTTCGGCTTCTGCTTCCGAAATTTTGGCCGCTGCCTTGCAAGACTACAAACGCGCCATCGTATTGGGCAGTAAACAAACCTTTGGAAAAGGAACCGTTCAGAACATGGTCGATCTTAACCGAATCATCTCAGGCAATACCTATGGAGACTTGGGCGCGCTAAAAATCACCACCGATAAATTTTACCGAATCACCGGGGGATCAACCCAATTGGAGGGGGTCAAAAGTGATGTAGTTATCCCCGACCGCTATCAGTATGTCGATATGGGCGAAAAAGACCAAGACAACCCCTTGGCCTGGGACCGCATATCACCGGCAGCCTACACCCCGTGGACCAAAGATTTTAATTTTCAATACGCCATTGAAAACAGCAAAAGCCGATTGTCCAAAAACAGCATGATCGCTTTGATAGAAGAACAAGCCATGCGGATCAAAGAACAACAAAACGATTACAGCTACTCGTTAAACTATCAGACCTTTAAGCAAGAGCAAGATGCTGACCGCGTTGCCAGTGAAAAGTTTGAAGTTCTCAGCAAATATTCTTCTGCCTATGATTTTACATGGTTGCCCGAAGCCGATTTTTCGCTCCAAGGCACAACCACTTTTCCCAACAAAGACTATGCAGAAAAGCGCAAACGATGGGCCGAAGAACTCAAAAAAGACCTTTATATCTCCGAAGCGGTTAATATACTGGAAGATATGAGTACCACCTTTAAGGGCTCACAAAAGGTCGCGCAGTTAAAACAATAAACCATGGCGCAAGGGCCTAGCGTTTTTTCGCGTCTAAGCAAAAACACCTTGGGTCTGCTCAGTTTTGCTTGGATAGTACTATTGGCCTTTGTAGCGGTATTTGCCTATCAGTTGGCCCCTGATGCTTCCAAGAATGCCAACCAGATGCACTTGTCTATCCACTCTCAACCCCCGGGTTTTGAAGTACAGCTTTTGCGTTTACCGCTATTGGGCGAAGCGGAAGAAACCGATTTTTTTGGAGGGTCCAGTATTCGCTATGATGAGGTGCCTATAAGCGATTGGCGCTTTCGGGAAGGACGGATCGAAATTCAACCTTATGGACGTCGGGCTTCTTATTATGAGCCCCTAGACCCAAACCGTATTCCTCCCGATCAAGACTTGGCCGAATTTATGGATGCACAGGTGGTGACCCAACGGTTTATCTTGGGCACCGACAAATACGGACGGGACCTATTAAGTCGTTTGATTATCGGTTCGCGAGTATCCTTGGCCATTGGATTTGTTGCGGTATTTATTTCATTGTTGATTGGGGTGGTGTTGGGTGCCGTCGCGGGTTATTTTGGGGGGCGAGTAGATGCAGCCATCATGGGGTTAATCAATATCGTTTGGTCCATACCCACCCTTTTGCTAGTCATCGCCATTACCTTGGTATTGGGTCGAGGTTTTTGGCAGGTTTTTATCGCCGTGGGTTTGTCCATGTGGGTCGAGGTAGCCCGATTGGTCCGTGGACAAGTGATGGGGCTCAAAGAAAGAACCTTTATTCAAGCCGCTCATACCTTGGGATTTTCTAACGGAACCATCATTTTTAAGCATCTTTTGCCCTTGTTAGTGGCCCCACTGATTGTCCTGTCGGCGGCCAATTTTGCAAGTGCCATACTCATCGAATCCGGATTGAGTTTTTTGGGGATTGGCGCCCAACCTCCCATCCCGAGTTGGGGTGGAATGATCAAAGATCATTTTCGTTATCTACTTTTGGGTAAGCCCTATTTGGCGATCTTGCCCGGCCTATGCATTATGTTGCTTGTCCTGGCTTTTATGACCTTGGGCAACAGCTTACGCGATGCCCTAGATGTCAAGAACTAGCTACCATTCGTTGAGCCGATTCGCATCCATATTAAGGTAGATAAAAATCATTAGTGAAAAGGCCAAGAGACTAGAACCACCATAACTGATAAACGGCAAGGGAATACCGATGGTAGGAACCATGCCCAGTGCCATACCGGTATTGATAAAAAAGTGGAAAAAGATCACACTGGCCACCCCATAGGCATAGGCCCGCCTAAAGGTATTGGTTTGTTTTTCGGCTTGGTACACAATGCGGATAATCAGTGCTGCAAAGAGCAAAATCACAATAACGCCCCCCACAAAACCCCATTCTTCGCCGATGGTGCTAAAAATATAATCGGTATGTTGTGCAGGAACAAAATTCCCTTTGGTTTGGGTGCCGTTTAAGAACCCTTTTCCACCAAATCCCCCTGCTCCGATGGCAATTTTAGACTGGTTGATGTTGTAGCCAATCCCTTGGGTGTCTACCGTTTTGCCTAAGATAATATTAAAGCGATCGCGGTGGCGCTGTTCAAACACCCGATTGAATATAAAATTCACCGAAAACACAAAAGCCACCGCCAAAGTCCCGATGCCGACAAAGGGTAGTATTTTGGGTTTGTACCGTCTTTTCTTTAGTAATAAAAACACCATAACTAGCAGGAGTACAACGATGCTTACCATCACGGGAATTTCCAACAGCAGGGTGCCCAAAAACAGCCCTACAGCCGCTAGCAGCACAAACAAAAATCCCAGATTGAGCCCTTCCCTCAGCAAGACAAAAAAGAAAGCCAAATAGACCAAAGCCGATCCCGGATCGGGCTGTAAAACAATTAAAAACATGGGGGTCAACAAAATTCCGCTGACCTGAAGCAGTGATTTGGGGGTTTTTAAATTGGTTTGAAAATTGCTTAAGATTTTGGCCAGAAACAAGGCGGTACCAATTTTGGCAAATTCCGAAGGTTGTAAACCAAACCCCCCCACACTAAACCAGGAACGTGCCCCCGAAATGGTTTTACCGAAGAAAAACAAACTCACAAGCAGCAGAATCATCAAAAAGTAAAAAGGTGTACTCAGATGGTCGAAGATTTTGATGTTCAAAAACAAAATAAGCCCCCCACCAATAAGCCCCAGCACAAAAAATAAACTCTGTTTGCCCACGGGGGTTTGGAGATTAAACAAATCTGTTTGCCCTTCGACATAGGTAGCCGAATAGATATTGACAATACCAAAGACCGCCAAACTCAAATAGAGCAAAAGGCTTAACCAATCCAACCGCAAAAAAATGGAATTATTCATTGATTTTAAAGGGGACGCCCGAGTAAGGTTTTTGATATTCAGCTTCTAAACTGCCGTTGAGCATACGTTGTTCTAACCAGCTGCGTTTAACCGTTTTGTTAAGGTATTTTTCAATCATCAGACTGGCTATTGGTGCAGCCCAGCGGGCACCCCAATAGCCGTTTTCGACAAATACGGCTAAGGCAATTTTGGGATTGTCTTTTGGGGCAAAAGCAATAAACATGGAGTGGTCGGTAAGCTGTGTTTTTTGCCCGTCAAGGAGTATAAAGTTTTCGACCGTCCCTGTTTTTCCACACACTTCGATGTCTTTGATTCGTGCAACACGTGCGGTGCCTTGTTCAACGACCTTGTGCATCCCTTCGATAACCGTTTCGAAATGAATCGAGTCGACAGTCGTCCATTTTTTTTCGTATTCCGAGAGTTGAGGTTCTCCACTGATGGATTTCATAAAATGGGGTTTGACATAAAATCCGCGATTGGCGATTGCTGCCGTAAAATTGGCCATCTGCATTGGGGTGGTCAATATTTCTCCTTGACCAATAGCATTGGAAATAATCGTGGGTGCTTTCCAACCCCGTTCTCCATAGACCCTGTCGTAGAGCGAAGCATCGGGGATATAGCCCGGTTGTCCGATGGGAAGGTCATAACCCAGGTAATTGCCCAGTCCAAAACTATTGAGGTGTTTTTTCCATTGATTGATTCCCTCTTGCGGAGTGGGGTAGGCCTCAATGATGCGACGATAAGTATATGAAAAATAGGTGTTGCAAGAGTTATAAATGGCCGACAAGAGGTTGTTGCGCGTCCCCACACTGCAATGGCATTCCATAAACGCTCCTTTGGCGTAATAGTGTCCACCATCACACGGGAATAAGGTTTCGGGTGATAAGGTATTTTCTTGCAGGGCAATCAGGGCATTGAGGGTTTTGAATGGTGAACCCGGTGCATATTGAGCTTGTAGCCCACGGTCAAACAAAGGCTTAGCGACGGTGTCATTGCGTAAGACCCTGAAGTTTTCGGACCGCGACCGACCGACCAACAGTTGAGGATCAAAACTCGGCGCAGTGACCAAGGCCAGCACCTCTCCGGTTGCAGGCTCTATGGCCACGACCCCTCCACGTTTGTTTTGAAAAAGCTGTTCGCCATAGGCTTGCAAATCGATATCGAGGGTCAGGTAGATGTCGTTGGCTTGTGTCACTTCGAGATTATTCTGTCCATCTTGGTAGTCCCCGATGATCCGATTGAATTTATCTTTTTGGTAATACACCTTTCCTTTGGTTCCGCGCAGGTATTTTTCGTAGTACTTTTCAATGCCCTGCCGACCAATCAGTTCTCCCATTTGGTAGTAAGCATCTTTTTTAAGGTCGGACGTATTGACCTCACTTACATACCCAAGTATATTGGCCGCTGCTTGGGTGTGGTAGGCGCGTTGTGATTTGTCTTGCAGGTAAAAACCCGGGTATTTCCAAATTTTTTCTTGTAAAATGCCGTGGGTTTTTGGGTCGATTTGTGCCACCACCACCGAAGGGAGTTTGACAGAGTATCTTCGGCTATCGTTCAATTTTTTGGTTAAAAATTCGGGGGTAATCCTCAACATTTGGGTCAAGGCTAAAGTGTCAAAGGCTTTGAGTTGTTCGGGGATGGCCATCAAGTCAAAAGCCGGTTGATTGGCCACCAAAAGGGTTCCATTGCGGTCGTAGATATAGCCTCGCTCCGGATATACGGGTCGCTCGATCACGGCATTGTTTTCCGAAAGACTTTGGTAGTTGTTGGACGAAATCTGCAAATACCCCAAGCGAAAGGCAAACAGTAACGCAACAAATACAGTGAATCCCGGCAATAACAATTTACGGTTCATCGGCGCACATTAAAGAGACTTAAAGTTAGCCATAAAATGCTTAGCGTAAAAAGACTGCTGTAAAGGGTGTTTGAAAGAATGTAACTGATGGCATTCCAGTTAAAAATGGTGATCGAAAAATAAATCAGGTGATGCGTAAAAACCAGTAGGGCCAAAAAAATCATCCGACTGCTACGCTTGGTGCCGTATTCGAGTGCGTGACTATTTTCGGCATTTACACCAAATGAAAAATTACTGATGGCTGGTCGTAAAAAACATACGGTCAAAGTGGCGATGGTGTGGGCCCCTGCTGTTTGCAGCATCAAGTCGAGAAAAAGACCTAAGAAAAACCCCAGAAAGAGCAGTACAGTCTGGCTACTGTCAAGCCGGTAAAGCACAACAAACAACAGGTAGGGATAGGGATTGATGTACCCCAAAAAATTGATGTTGCTAAAGATCAAAACCTGCAGCACGATCAACAGTATAAATTGCCCCGTAATTTTTAGTGTTTCTTGAATCATTAGGGATTGAGTTGTTGGAGTTCTTCGCGGCGGTTATTTTGAAGGATATACACATGTTCCAAAGCGGTGAAATTGGTAAAAGGCATCACTTCAATTTCATAATACCTTTTGGAGGGTAAAATTTTAAAGGCCACCACTTTGCCTATAGGAATATCTTTGGGGAAATAATCAGACATTCCTCCGGTGACTATAATGTCGCCAACGGCAACGGTATTGATGGTGCTGATATTGGTAAGTAGTAGGCGATTAGCCTCTACTCCGGGCCAATAAAGCGACCCAAAAGCATCGTTTGTTTTCAATTTGGCATTGATACGTACATCTGCATGTAACAGGGACAGGGCACTGGCATAATGGGCGGTGGTCTCATTGACGATGCCCACAATTCCATCAGGGCCTACTATACCCATCTCACCCCGAATACTGTCTCGGGCCCCCTTGTCGATCACCAAGGTGTTGCGCGCTTGGTCAAAACTGTTTTTGATAACCCGTGCATGGCGGTAAGTAAAACCCGGTAGGAGTGTTGGTGAAATACTATCGGTATCATTGGGATGGGCCGTGAGTAGTTCCCGAAGCTTTCTGTTTTCTTCCAGTAAGGCTTTGTTTTGTTGTTGTAAAGAAAAATAATTGGCCGTATTGTCTTGTAGGTTCCATAGGCTACCGGCCAGTTTAAGCCCCAATTTTTCGAGTCGGGTTTGATGGTAATAACTGCGGTTGTTGAGAAAAACAAAGGCGAATAGCAACAGTAAAAGATAAATCAAGGCATTTTTGTTGCGAAAAATGGCATTGATGATTTGTTGCATCCGTGTTATTTAATCAAGATCGTCTTGTAGCGCTCGATATTTTTAAGGGTAATTCCTGTACCGCGAACCACTGCTTGTAGCGGGTCTTCAGCGATGTAAACAGGGAGGTCGGTTTTGCGCGATAAGCGTTTGTCCAGTCCACGAAGCAAGGCTCCACCACCGGCAAGGTAAATTCCGGTATTGTAAATGTCGGCTGCTAGTTCTGGAGGGGTTTGCGCCAGGGCTTCCATAATCGCTTCCTCGATACGGATGATGGACTTGTCCAAGGCCTTGGCCACTTCCTTATAATTGATTACAGCCTGTTTGGGCTTGCCCGTTAGCAAATCACGTCCTTGTACAGACATTTCCTCAGGGGGATTATCCAAATCTTCGGTAACAGCCCCAATTAAAATTTTAATTTTTTCGGCAGTGCGCTCTCCCACATAGAGGTTGTGTTCACTACGCATATAATTGACGATGTCGTTGCTAAACACGTCTCCGGCGATTTTGACCGATTTATCACATACAATACCCGATAAGGCAATCACGGCAATTTCGGTAGTCCCACCACCGATATCAACAATCATATTGCCCTTGGGTTGCATAATATCAATTCCGATTCCGATGGCTGCTGCCATGGGTTCGTGAATGAGGTAGACTTCTTTACCGTTTACCCGTTCGGCAGATTCTTTTACAGCACGCATCTCAACCTCTGTAATGCCCGATGGGATACAGATGACCATACGCAAGGAAGGGGTAAAAAAGCGGTTTTTTAAAGAGGGGATACTTTTGATCAACCGATTGATCATTTGCTCCGACGCGTTAAAGTCGGCAATTACACCGTCTTTGAGTGGGCGAATGGTACGAATGTTTTCGTGGGTTTTCCCTTGCATCATACTGGCTTCTTCCCCTATGGCGATAATTTTGTTGGTCGTACGGTCCATGGCCACTATCGAAGGGCTATTTACCACTACTTTATCGTTGTGGATAATTAGGGTGTTGGCCGTGCCCAGATCAATCGCAATCTCTTCTGAAAAGAAACCCATAAGTCATCGTTTGAATATGGGAGTAAAGTTATAAAAATTAATGTTTAAAATGACGTACGCCGGTCAAGACCATTTTTAGATTATTTTGATTGCAATAATCTATGGACTCTTGGTCTTTGACACTTCCTCCGGGCTGAATGACACATCGAATTCCCGCAGTATGGGCAATGGCAACACAGTCCGGAAAAGGGAAAAAAGCATCGCTGGCCATCACGGCATCTTTGAGGTCAAAATTAAACGTGCGGGCTTTGTCTATGGCTTGGTTGAGGGCATCTACCCGTGAAGTTTGTCCAGTACCCGATGCGAGTAGTTGTTTGTTTTTAACCAAAACGATGGTGTTGGACTTGGTGTGCTTACAAATTTTTGATGCAAAAAGCAGGTCTTCAATCTCTTCGGCTGAGGGCGCTTTGTGGGTGGCATTTTTCAGATCAGCTACACTGTCGGTATGCAAGTCTTTGTCTTGGACTAGTAATCCGTTAAGACAACTTCTTACATTGTGTTTGGGTAGGGGCAGATCATTTTGTTTAAGCAGGATACGATTCTTTTTGTTTGTGGTCAAAATCGCAAAGGCCTCGGGGTCAAAATCGGGCGCAATGATCACTTCACAAAACAGGGAATGAATGGCCGTAGCGGTAGCCGCATCTATGGGTCTGTTGGCGATAAGAATACCCCCAAAGGCCGATACTGGATCTCCTGCCAAAGCGTCTTGATAGGCTTGTTCCAAGGTGTCACGGGTAGCCATTCCGCAGGTATTGTTGTGTTTAAGAATGGCAAATGTGGGCTTTTCGTTTTTAAATTCTTGCATCAATTGAACAGCCGCATCTACATCCAAAAGGTTATTGTACGAAAGGGCTTTTCCGTGTAGTTGTTTTAACAGCTCGTCAAGCGGCCCAAAAAACCGTCCTTGTTGATGGGGGTTTTCACCGTAGCGCAGGGTCTGGCCTTCCGATTGGCTGATTTTGAGGTAATCCGGATCTTCGTTAAAATAGGTAAAAATAGCCGTGTCATAATGGGAGGAAACGTGAAAAGCCTTGGCGGCAAATTCTTTCCGCTGTGACATGGTGGTTTCCCCTTGTTGTTGGTTTAAAAGGTTCAACAAAGCAGGGT
The DNA here is from genome assembly GCA_009921175.1 of Flavobacteriia bacterium. Classification (GTDB taxonomy): domain Bacteria; phylum Bacteroidota; class Bacteroidia; order Flavobacteriales; family Flavobacteriaceae; genus RFYP01. The sequence continues at coordinate 18,792 of RFYP01000019.1, forward strand.
ATTCTTTTTTATGGGCGATACAGAGAACGTCCTTAAAATTTTTGGCGGCAGCACGAATAAGAGCAATTCCTCCAATGTCTATTTTTTCGATGATTTCTTCTGGAGTACCTCCTGCCGCAACGGTATCTTCAAAGGGATATAAATCCACAATGACTAGGTC
>RFYP01000181.1 GCA_009921175.1 Flavobacteriia bacterium
AAGCGCAAATTTGATAAAACAGGAACCATGCGTCAATTGCGTGAGCGTAAACAGTTTTTAAAACCCTCCGTAAAAAACCGCGATAAGATTATCAAAGCTCAGTACATACAGCATCTTCGCGACCGCGAAAATCAGTAAGTACAATTCACAACTTTTTAACAAACGTTGTTCTTCGAAGTTAGTACCTTTGAGAAACAACGTTTTTTTATGGCCATTACTTCCTTTTTGACGTATTTGGAGCTCGAAAAGAATTATGCGGCCCATACCCTAACTGCCTACCGCAACGACCTTGAAAACTTTCAGGCGTTTTGCCTAGAAGTCTTCCAGGAAGACGACCTTAGTTCGGTGTCCTATTCCCTTATCCGTTCGTGGATAGTGCAGTTGTTGGAACAGGGAAACAGCACCAAAACCATTAACCGCAAGATTTCTTCTTTGCGTTCGTATTACAAATACCTGATGCGCAGTGAGCAAATCGAGAAATCGCCCCTGGACGAACACCGCCCCTTGAAGGTGCAAAAAAATGTACAGGTGCCTTTTTCCCAAAAAGAAATGCACCAGGTGCTCGACCCCAATTTGTACCCCGACAGCCCCTTGGGCACCCTGCAACGGGTTTTGATTACCACCTTGTATTATACCGGTATGCGGCGCACCGAGTTGATTCACCTTTTGGACCGCGACGTTTCGCTAGACAACCGGACCATCAAGGTGGTCGGGAAACGCAATAAAGAACGTTTGATTCCTGTTCTGCAAAGCCTTCAAAAACATTTGTTAGACTATCGGATAACCCGTGCCGACGCAGTAGATACACATGGGCGTTATTTTTTTAGGTCAATTGCGGGTAAAAAATTAAGCGAACACTTTGTATATGAAACCGTAAATACCTATCTTAATAAGGTCTCATCTAAAGCCAAAAAAAGCCCCCATATGCTTCGCCATAGTTTTGCTACCCACTTATTGGACAATGGTGCAGATTTAAACGCGGTGAAGGAATTGTTGGGGCATGACAGCATAGCTGCAACCCAGCATTATACACACAGCAGTATGTGCGAAATAAAGGCCGTTTACCAAAAAGCCCATCCTCGCGGAACCAAAAAATAACTAAAACCCAAAACCTATGATGATCGAATTTCAATCCGTTAATTACCAAGCCGACGCCAAGCTCATTGAGTTTACTAACAAACGCCTTCAAAAACTGGAAAAATTTTTTGATCGTATCGTGGCGATTAAGGTCTTTACCAAAGTGACCAACGTATCAAACCGTATCAACAAAGAAGTCGAAGTGAGCATCAGTGTGCCAGGCGATAATTTTATGGTGAAAAAAACCTGCAAAACCTTTGAAGAAGCCGTGGATACTTGCGCTAGCAGTGCCGAACGCTTGTTGATGAAATTCAAAGAAAGAGCCCGCGAAAAGGCCCAGTAAATTTTTAATTTTTTGTTTTGTAACAAAAAAAATAAACAGTTACTTTGCATCGTTTTTAACAAAACGCCGATGTAGCTCAGCTGGCTAGAGCAGCTGATTTGTAATCAGCAGGTCGTGGGTTCGAGTCCCTCCATCGGCTCTTTTTTTTGGAGTAATCCTAGGGGAGATACTCAAGCGGCCAACGAGGACAGACTGTAAATCTGTTGGTTTTTACCTTCGCAGGTTCGAATCCTGCTCTCCCCACTACTGCTCAGGCAGTTCCATCTACCAGCGGGAGTAGCTCAGTTGGTAGAGCGTCAGCCTTCCAAGCTGAATGTCGCCGGTTCGAACCCGGTCTCCCGCTCT
>RFYP01000182.1 GCA_009921175.1 Flavobacteriia bacterium
ATGCTCCAAAGTCTTTTAATAAAAAGTTCGACAAAAAGGCGATTAAGATTCCAAAAACAAGGTTAAATTGATACAAGGCCACCAAGCGTCCACGTTGGTCCGCAGGAGAGACCTCGGCGATGTAGGTGGGCGCAGCAATGGTCGATGCACCTACACCCAATCCTCCGATAAACCGGAAAAAAGAGAATAGGTAGGGTCCAGTGGCTAAGCCGGATCCTAAGGCAGAAATAAAATACAACACCCCAATACCAATCAAGGTGTTTTTACGGCCAAATTTGTCGGTCGGAAAACCAGCAAAAAGGGCCCCAATGACCGTGCCCCAAAGGGCCATGGCCATAATAAAAGTTCCGTGAAATAAGTCTGATGTACCCCAGAGGGCCTGTAACTGTTGGTCTGCTCCCGAAATAACCACGGTGTCAAACCCAAATAAAAATCCTGCCAAGGCAGCGATAATGGCAATCCTGTATAGTTGATTCATTTTGATTTCTTGTCGATCAAAACAAATATAGGATTTTCACTACCACTATACAGGCATGGCCGAAAAAAAGTACCGCTACACTATCCCAGTAAGGATTGTACCTTCATGGCGAGCCCCATGTCTCCGCCAATTTTGATTTGCCCCCCCATGACGGCCATCATGGGATTCAACTCGCCATCTCTAAGTTTTTCCAAGACTTCACGACTTACCGTGATGGTGCAGGCCGCTTCTTTGTCTTCTTGAGTAGTGATGTTTTGGTCTCCGCTGCCATCGATATGTACAACGGCATTATCTACAACAAATTTTAGCGACATCAGCTCGTTTTTTTAGTTGTTCAAATACTTCGTTTTCCATGGAAAAAAATTTAACGATTCAAAAATAATAAAAAAATGACATGCCGTCATTTTTTTTAATACATTCGTACTCTAAAGTACAAAGAACAATGAGTTACCGGATCAAAAAAGTAGCCGTTTTGGGTTCTGGAGTTATGGGTACAGGCATCGCCTGCCATATGGCCAACGTAGGCATGGAGGTGATGATGTTGGATATTCTCCCTCCGCAACACCAAAACCCTCAGGGTGCCCAACGCAATCAAGTTGCTGCTGATGCCCTTGCAGCAGCCCTAAAAGCCAAGCCTGCACCATTATATAACAAGGCCTTTGCCAACCGCATTGAGGTTGGGAATTTAGAAGACGATCTTCCCAAAGTCAAAGATTACGATTGGATCATCGAGGTGGTCGTTGAGCGATTGGAGATCAAACAACAACTCTTTGAAAAGGTGGCTCAATACCGAACCCCAGGAACTTTGGTAACGTCCAATACCTCAAGCATTCCTATCCACTTGCTGGCTGATGGACGCGATGAAGAATTCAAAAAGCATTTTTGTGGCACGCATTTTTTTAACCCACCCCGTTATCTCCGTCTTTTAGAAATCATCCCCATTGCAGAAACTGACCCTAAACTGGTAGAGTTTTTTATGCAATTTGGCGACGTCCACTTGGGCAAACAAACGGTTTTATGCAAAGATACACCGGCCTTTATCGCCAACCGTATTGGTGTTATGTCTGGGACCAAAATCACCTTACTTACTCAAGAACATCAAATACGCATTGAGGAAGTCGATGCCCTGACGGGCACCTTGATCGGCCGTCCTAAAACGGCCAGTTTTAAACTCCAAGATTTGGTGGGTATCGATACGGGTGATAAGGTGACCCGCTTTGTGCAACAAGCGGTCAAAGACGATCCATTTTTTGAAAAGCTCAA
>RFYP01000183.1 GCA_009921175.1 Flavobacteriia bacterium
CCGGTTATTTTTGGAAAAGTGTTCTTTTTTATCGTCCAAAAAATGCCAATATAAACTGTTAAAAGGGCAAGCATCATCGCCTGTGCGTTTTTTTTTATCGTACGTACACGCATCGCAATAATTACTCATTTTACTGATATAGGAAGCCGCTGAAACATAGGGTTTGGTCGCGACGATCCCGCCATCCGCCCATTGACTCATCCCTCGGGTATTGGGCAACTGTACCCATTCGATGGCATCGGCATAGATGCCTAGGTACCAGCGATCAACCTCATCGGGGTGAATTTGGGCCAGTAGGGCAAAATTCCCGGTAATCATCAAGCGCTGAATATGATGGGCATAGGCATTGTCCAAGGAGTTTTGAATGGCATTTTTTAGGCAATTCATTCGGGTATTTCCCGTCCAGTAGAAATCGGGTAGGGGGTTGTTGTTTTGGAGTTTATTTTTTTGTTGATAAGCGGGCATTTCTTTCCAATAAATACCGCGTATGTATTCGCGCCAGCCCAAAACTTGACGGATAAATCCCTCAACCTGTGTCAATTGAATTTTTGTGGGATGCTTGCGGTAATAAGCGATCACTGTATTGATTACCTCAAGCGGGTGTAACATCTTTACGTTGAGTGCAAACGAAATCCGTGCATGAAACAGGTCTGTTTCATCGGTATGCATCGCATCTTGATAGTCGCCAAAATGCAGTAGAAGATGTTCACAAAAATAGCGGAGCTGCAACAGCGCCTCTTCTCGGTTAAGCGGGTAGTTAAATGTTGCGGCATCAAACCGACCGATGGTGGGTATTTGAGCCTCTAAGACCGTCTGATGAAGGGCTTCAATGTCTACCGTTTTGTTTTTATAAGGCGCCGGAATCACCGGTGTTCCCTTCCATTTATTGCGGTTGCTTTTGTCAAAATTCCATTGGCCGCCTTCGGGTTGGTCCCCGTTCATCAGTACTTGGAACTTTTTACGCATCATTCGGTAAAAATATTCCATGATCATCTGCTTTTTACCGGCAAAAAAATCAGCCAGTTCGTCTCGGTGGGTCAAAAAATGCTCGGTATCGACACAGCGATTTGGAATTTTTAGTGTTGTACAAAACCCTTTCAACTGCTGGTCTAGTCGGTATTCATCTGGCACTTGATAGGCAAAGGATTGAGCTTTTAAGGTACCCAATAGGTATTGAAGATTGCGCGATAGGTCTTGGCGATTCTTGAGATCCTCTATTTTGAGGTAGTACACCCGATGCCCATGCTGGACGAGTGTCTGACCAAACTGCCGCATGGCTCCAAAAAAAGCCACTACTTTTTGGATGTGATGCACGACATAATCGGTTTCTTGACGCATCTCCATCAACACATAGGTGACTTGGTTGTCCGTGGTCTTAAACCATGAGTGTTGGGTATTGAGTTGGTCACCCAAAACAAGCCGTACTTCCATCTAAAATAATTGTGTTTGTAACCACCGTCGCTGAAAACGACCATCGGAATCGTAGCGTTCGGCCTGAGAAGAGATGTTGAATTTGCGGTCACGGGGGTCGTTGCCCACCCCAGAGACATAGAGCCAGTTACCATAATTGTTGTGCACATCATAGTCGATCAACAGCGACTCAAAATAGGCTGCGCCCATGCGCCAGTCGAGCATCAGCTCTTTTGCAAAATAACTAGCGACGTTTTGACGTCCGCGGTTGCTCATCCATCCGGTATGCTTAAGTTCGAGCATGTTGGCATTGACAAAAGGTTCAGCGGTT
>RFYP01000184.1 GCA_009921175.1 Flavobacteriia bacterium
GCTTAACACCTTTGCCCCAGACCAACTAAAAAAAGCAACCACCGTACCCACCGCATACGATTCCAGTTTTTGGACCAAAAAAAACCACAAAAAGGTTCCCAAAAGCATACTGACCGTGGGCTTGTTTACCGACAAACGAGTGGCCATCCGCAAGGGAGTTCCCCTTTTTTTGGAATTGGCCGGCCAGTGCCCGGATTTTAGGTTTACCATAGTCGGGGAAGAATATGCCTCTCTATCCAGTCATTTTACTTTTCCTCCAAATGTGACCCTATACCCCAAGGCAAGTCCTCAAGAACTCCAAAAGCAATTTGGAACGCATCAATTTTATTTTCAAGGATCACGCGTAGAAGGGCTACCCAATGTGCTTTGCGAAGCGATGTTATGTGAGTGCATCCCCATTGGTCGGGCTGTTTTTGGGATTCCCAAAGCCATTGGTGATACGGGGTTTCTTTTTACATCCTCCAACGATTTTCCGGCGCTGATCAAGTTCTTGCGCTCCGTTGACACCCAAAAAGGAATAGCCGCCCGAGAGCGTATGATTGAACTTTTTTCGATCGCCAAGCGCGCGGCAGCCTTTGAAAAATTTTTACAGACAACGGATAAAAACACCCATGCCTAAAGGAACAATTACCTATACACACTCCACCAATTTGGGAGACTATATCCAAACCATAGCGGCGGCTCAGCTTTTGGGTCCAGGACAGTTTACCCATTTAGACCGCGAAAGCCTTCACCTTTATGATGGCCCCGACCTCCAGTTATTGGTCAACGGTTGGTTTATGCAAAATCCCAGTCACTGGCCCCCAGCCAAGGCCATTAGTCCTTTGTTTTTGTCCTTTCATATCAATCCGACCGTAGCGGATCAAATGCTTTCTCCGGCTGGACGGGCCTACTTAAAAAAGTATCAGCCCATCGGATGCCGGGACGAATATACCCGTCGACTTTTAGAACGTCATCAGATACAAGCCTATTTGTCAGCCTGTGTAACCCTAACCCTAAAACGGTCTTCTTTTGTCTCGAACGAAACCCCAAGAAAAGGAATTCTTGTCCTTAGTGCGTTGGAGCGTATGATCCCAAACACCCAAGAATTATGGGAACAAAAAAAGATCTTCCCTTGGGCCGTTCAGCAATTTAAAGCCCCCCTTAAACACCTTAAAGCCAAACAAGCCAATGAGCGACTTCAAACGTTTTTAAGCGAACAAAACCGTCCGATTAATAGGGCCTCTCAAATCCTTAAAACCCCTTTGCAAAACACCGAGGACTATCTGGTGGCAGCCAGACAGCAACTCGAAAAAATAGCCTGTGCAGAAGTCGTTATCACCTCAAGAATTCACACCGCCCTACCGGCTGTCGCCCTGGGCACACCGGTTATTTTCCTAAACGATGGCCTCGAACACCCCAACCAAGCCAGTCGACTCGAAGGCCTTTTGGACTTGTTTCCGGTTTGTAACACCAAAGCCCTGGCCCAAATAAACCTGGAAAACCTTATCCCGTCGGACAAACACCATCCATTTGTCCGTCTAATCATCAAAAAAACGACGACCTTTTTTAACCTCAAATAGTTTAGACTCCAACGGATTCTGCGCGTATATGTATCTTTGTAAAAAATCATCATGAACATACTTGTCATTGGATCGGGTGGCCGCGAACACACCTTTTGTTGGAAACTGGCGCAAAGCCCGTTATGCTCCCGTCTTTTTGCTGCTCCCGGAAACGCTGGAACAGCACATATAGCTACAAA
>RFYP01000185.1 GCA_009921175.1 Flavobacteriia bacterium
GCTGCCAGCAGGTTGGGAAAATCTTTTTCGTGCAAGGGACTCTCATAGACGATGGACGCTGTTTCACGGGCTTGTGAAATTTGAGCATACCGCTCCTGAACGATGGGCATAAATTGGGTCAAAAAGGCTTTGCGCTTTTCGAAGATAGGGGTCCCCAAACGGTCGAGTTGACCGTCGTAGACTTCCAGGGCCGTATCATCAAAAGTGCGGTTTAGGGCAAAATATTTAAGCAGGGCATTGCGTTGAGCCACTACCTTGAGGTATTCCAACAGGAGGTTGAGGTACTGCCCATCGGTTTGACCAATCACCCCGTCGATAAATTTACGGCGGGTACTGCTCCCTTCTACAATCAGGTCGCGGTCGGCCGGAGAAATCATGACCAGCGGGATTAGGCCAATGTGTTCTGCGATTTTTTCATAGGTCTTGCCGTTGCGTTTAAGCACTTTTTTTTGGCCTTTCTTAAAGCTGCAATTGATTTTTTCTTCCCGCTGATTTTTTTCAAAAACCCCTTCGAGGATAAAAAAATCTTGTCCAAACTGAACATTTTGAGTGGTAATGGGGTTAAAATAACTTTTGCCCAAACTCAAATGATAAATGGCATCGAGAATATTGGTTTTTCCCTTACCGTTATGACCGATAAAGCAATTGATTTTAGCATCAAACGCCAACTGCAAAGCCGTTTGGTTTTTGTATTGGGTCAGCGAAATCTTTTTGAGCAGCATCACCACAAAGATAAACGAACCGATTTCAATAAACCTAGCCGTGGCTAAAATTCGTTTTTCCCCATGCTTTACCTCACGAAAGAAGGGTCGAAAGTCTTTTGTATTTCTAATAAAAAGTCTAATTTTGGGAACCAAAAATTTAGGCATGGCAACATATCAAAAACGCGGGCAAAAAAAGTCCGTAACCAAAGTACAGGAAGCACATCCGGAAGTAGAAAGCACAACGGCAGAAGTATTTGAATCCCTGGACAGCGGTGCCTCCAAAGCCGAGGCCTTTGTCTCTAAATATCAAAACTTAATCCTAGGTGCCATCGGCGGAATTGCTGTATTGGTACTGTCCTTTTTGGGGTATCAAAAGTTTGTCACCGAACCCCAAGCCCAAGAGGCTATTTCTGAGCTTAACCAGGCCCAGTATTATTTTGATTTGGCCGTAAACAGTGCCGATTCCGACTCGTTGTATTTGCGCGCCATTAATGGTGGAGAAGGGAAGTATGGATTTTTAGACATCATCGAAAATTATGCCGGTACACCTGCCGCAACACTCGCGACTTACAGCGCTGGAATGGCCTATCTCAACATCAAAGACTACGAAAATGCGATTGCCTATTTGGATCGTTTTGATGCCGATGATGTTTTGCTTAGCGCTTTGGCCAAAGGGGCCATAGGCGATGCCTTTGCACAACTCGGACAAAATGAAGAAGCTTATGAATACTATCAAAAAGCGGCAGCCGTAAGTGACAACAGTTTTAGTACGCCCAAATACCTCTTTAAAGCGGCACTCACGGGAATTGAATTGGGTAAAAACAGTCAAGCACTGGCCAACCTAAAACGCATCAAAGCCGACTACAGCGATTCCAACGAAGCTCGTTTGGTCGATGTACAAATTGGCCGCTTGGAAAATCTTAACTAAACCCATGGCTACGGCAGCGCGTCAACCCCTAAACCCCGATCACGAAGCGGTGCCTTCGGGGAAAGGACGTCGGTTTGCCTTGGTCGTTTCGGAATGGAATGCGGAGAT
>RFYP01000186.1 GCA_009921175.1 Flavobacteriia bacterium
AATCGGGTCTGTATATTTTTGACGAATATTTTACGTTGTTGCATCATTTTGAATTTGACCCTCTAAATCCGCTTTCTATTTCTACCTCAAGATTTGACGAGGGCAATGGTGTTGAGATATACTTTGAGCCTAAAGGAGATAAGGTATATATTGCTACCCAAAATGGCCTCAATGTATACGACAAAAAACTGGCTACTTTTAAGCGGTTTTTTAAAGGAGAAAAAACCCAGCTCACCACTAACCAAATTCTGTCGGTTTTTGCCCTTAACGAAACAGCAATAGGGATTCTCTCCCAAAATGAATTGATCACTTTTAATTCAGAGTCCAACCAATTTGAAAAAAACCAATCTTTTGAAAGCCCCTTGGTGACAGTTGCCAGAATCACTGATCAAATTTATTTAGTCAACACAGCAGATCGTAGTCAGATAGCCACTATACAAGACAATAGGCGACTGATTTTTGACCCCATCATTGGTAACAACAGTTACGGCATATTCAACCGCGTAACACCATTAGATGATCAATTCGTTTTTTGGAAAAAGGGGGATGTGGATTATCTGATCGCCGACTCAAATCTTGCATCCTTTTCAAGAGTAGCTGCCCAAGACAATATCAATGCTGTTTTTACGCTTGATCCAGATTCCTTTTTGTTAGGGACCAATCAGGGACTTAGTCAATATTCAGAAAAGTCCCAACTGGTCCAAACACGGAATGATTTTTCAGGCGCCTTGTTTTTTAGTGTTCAAGATGGACGATACATTTCGGTGTACCCCAATAGTATTGAAGGGGGTACTATAGCTGAACAAACAAAAACACCTTTGTTTAAAAAATCTTATAGCGATGGGTTTAATGATGCCATGTTTGAACCGTTAGCAGATGGGCTGGTCATAGCGGGAAAAACACTTTCTTTTTTTGACTTTAAAACCCAAAAATTAATACCTGCAGTGCTATCAAATGAAGCGCTTAAGAATGTTGCAATCGACAACATTAAAGCTTTGGACGATCAGTTATATCTGTCCTATCCCAATGGAATTATACAACTACCTATCGCAGAGCTAAGCAAACCCAAAGCAGATGAAAAACAACTTGTTTTTTATGAATACAACGCCCTGCTCAATCGCAATATTGCCCGTGGGTTTTACGATATAGAAAAAGTAAATGACTTGCTTTTTGTAACCGACAATCAAAGAGGCTTGGTGGTCTATAAAGATCATTTTGGCAACTTTCAAAAAAGCTTTACCTATAATGGCAATCCTTTAGAAACTCTAGCCTCGTCCACCCCAACAAAGTTGTATTATGAGCAAGACACCAATCAGTTGTATATCGGCACAACGGGAAGCGGATTATTTTCCTATGATCTCGCTCAGGAACAGTTTAACAGATTTACCTTGGAGCAGGGTTTGTTATCGAACAATATTTTAGATATCAAAAAAATAGGCACTCGCCTGTTTATTCAAACCGTTTCTGGAATCAATTACTTTGAAAATGACGTTTTAAAGAACATTAACGTTGAAGACGGATTATCTCTTTCTAATTTTCATCCATCAGCATTGCACACTTCCGATAATCAAGTATATGTCAGTGGATACGACATCTTACAGTATTTTTCAATCAACGGTTTAGACAAAGAAAGCGTCCCATTTTCGATCAGTTTTTTTAAAGGCGTCGGGATTGATAAACAAAACAATGAAAAGATCATTGCTTTAGAAACTGACAATACCCTAGAAATCGACTATCAAA
>RFYP01000187.1 GCA_009921175.1 Flavobacteriia bacterium
TTTTAGCGAAGCCGAACAAAAAAACCCTTGGTTTTCGTCCGATTTTGTCGAGCTCAAAAAAGGAAATGCCTTGGCCCTGCCCCTAGCGGATAACAGTGTCGATGTGGCTGCGCAAAATTGCCTGTTTAATATTTTTAAAACCGAAGAACTGCGAAAAGCCCTAGAAGAAATGTATCGTGTGCTCAAACCCCACGGACGACTGGTCATGAGCGATCCGGTATGTGAACAACCCATGAGTGACGCCCTGCGCAACGACGAACGCCTCCGGGCCCTGTGCCTTTCTGGGGCCATTCCCCTGGGGGACTACCTCAAGATGCTCACCGATGTCGGCTTTGGCACCCTCGAAGTTCGTGCCAAACGCCCCTACCGAATCTTGGACCCTAAGCACTACCCAACTTCCGAAAATATCTATATCGAAAGTGTGGAGGTCTGCGCCATCAAAGACCCCATGCCAGCCGATGGTCCTTGTGTTTTTACCGGCAAAAATGCCATCTATTTTGGCGACCAAGATTTTTTTGACGATCAAAAAGGGCATGTACTCGGACAAAACCAGCCTTTGGCTGTCTGTGACAAAACCGCCGCGGCCCTGGCCGCACTCGAGCGTGAAGACCTGTTTATTTCCCCGGCGACCTACCATTACGATGGGGGTGGCTGTTGTTAATACTACCTCATGAAAAAACGCCTCTTTCCCCTTTCGCTATTCCCGCAGTTCGGGCTTTTAGTTTTGATACTGTTCAGCCTACCACTTTGGGGGCAAAAAAGCCGTCACGAGGGTTGGGCCCGCCAACTGCAACAGTATGTTAGCCCCGACGGGCAAGTCGACTATGCCGCCTGGAAAAAAGACCAAGGGCCCTTGAATAATTATATCCTAAGCCTAGAGGCCGATCCGCCCCAGGCCCATTGGAAAAAAAATGAAAAATTGGCCTTTTGGATCAACGCCTACAACGCTTTGACCGTTCAACTTATTTTAAACAACTACCCGCTCCAAAGCATAAAAGACCTAGAAGATCCCTGGGACACCCCCCTATTCACCACCTCCAATCAAGTTCTAAGCCTGGGGGAAATCGAACATGAAATTCTTCGTAAGCTGGACGAACCGCGGATTCATTTTGCCATCAACTGCGCCTCGGCTTCCTGCCCCAAACTTGCGCGTGAACCTTATACCCCTCGGGGGCTGGACGAACAACTCAAGCGCGCAACAGCCGCTTTTCTTTGCGATACCACCCGTAACCAACTCGAGGGAGAAACCCTTAGACTCTCCAAAATCTTCCTTTGGTTTAGTGAAGATTTTGGCGGTAAAAAAGAACTGTTGGCCTTTTTACGCAAGCACACCCAACTCCCCATCCCAAATGAGGCCCGAATCCGTTATCTAAAATACAATTGGGCCCTCAATGACTAAAAAAGGGGTATCAATCGTAATTCCGGTTTGGAACGAAGCCCAAAATATAAGGGTCCTCTGCACGCAATTGGCAAGCCTTAAGGGCCTGGAATACGAAGTGATCTTTGTGGATGGCGGAAGCACCGACAACTCCATATCCCTTCTCAAATCCACTCCCCATATCCGTTATATTAGCCACCCAAAAGGCCGAGCCCAACAGCTTAATGCCGGGGCCCGGGAAGCCCGTTTTGACTGGCTTTATTTTTTGCATGTGGATAGCCTGCTTCCCCCCGATTTTGCCCAACAACTTCTTAGTGCCCAAAGCCATCCTCGCCAAGCGGCCTGTTTCCGCATACGGTTT
>RFYP01000188.1 GCA_009921175.1 Flavobacteriia bacterium
GCCGGCAGTGATATGCTCAACAATATGGTGGCCTCTTTTACGGCCAGTAACCAGATTGGTGAGGCCATGAAAAAACAAAACGAAAAGAAACAAAACGGGAATAAGCCCAGCCGTCCGGGAACCAAAGCCTAAACGGCTTGTTTCTGCCAGGTATCCCTTAGACCAACCGTTTTGTTAAACACCATGGCATCGGGTTTTGAGGTGTCGTCAATACGAAAATACCCCAAGCGCTGGAACTGATAACGTGTGCCCACGGGGGCCGTTGCTACACTCGGTTCTACAAACGCATCCACCGTCTGCAAAGAGTCAGGGTTGACGTGGGTCATAAAATCAACCGTCTTATCTTTGTCCGGTTCAGGGTGTTTAAATAAGCGGTCGTAGAGATTGACTTTGGCCGGTAGGGCATGGGCCGCTGAAACCCAGTGTAGGGTTCCTTTTACTTTACGCATACTTTCAGGAGTGCAGGATCCACTTTTACTTAAAGGATCATAGCTGCAGTAAATGGTCGTAATGTTCCCATCAGCATCTTTTTCAACCCGTTCTCCTTTGATGATGTAGGCGTTTTTTAGGCGTACCTCTTTACCAAGACTTAACCGGAAGAATTTGCGATTTGCCTCCTCTTTAAAGTCTTCTTGCTCGATATAAAGCGTATTAGAAAACGGTATTTCACGTGTCCCCGCATGTTCGTCTTCAGGGTTGTTTTCTGCTTGCAATTGTTCTACTTGATCGTCGGGATAATTTTCTATGACCAGTTTGACCGGGTTAAGCACCGCATTGACCCGTGGAGTAATTTGGTTTAAATGTTCGCGTACACAGAATTCCAACAAAGAAACATCTATCACGTTGTCTCTCTTGGCTACACCGGCTACATCGACAAAATTTTGTAACGACTCGGGGGTATATCCACGTCTGCGCAAACCAGCGATGGTCGGCATACGTGGGTCGTCCCAACCGGAGACGATGTTTTGCTCTATCAGGCTTTTGAGCTTGCGTTTGCTGGTTACCGTATAAGATAAATTTAATCGGGCAAATTCGCGTTGTTTTGGTGTTATCCCTTGGTGGGGCTTTAGGGCTTCCAAAAACCACTCATACAAATCCCTGTGGGGTTTAAATTCGAGCGAACAAAGTGAATGGCTTACTTGTTCGATATAATCGGATTCGCCATGTGTCCAATCGTACATCGGATATACACACCAAGATGTTCCGGTGCGGTGGTGTGCCTTATGTAAAATTCGGTACATCACCGGGTCGCGCAGCAACATATTGGGTGCACTCATGTCTATTTTGGCGCGGAGTACATGGGTGCCCTCGGGATACTCCCCAGCAGCCATCGCTTCAAATAGTGTTCGGTTTTCCTGGGGTGTTCGGTCGCGATAAGGACTGGCAGATCCGGCTTGGGTGGGGGTTCCTTTTTGCGCAGCAATCGCTTCGGAGGGTTGAGAATCCACATAGGCCTTGCCTTGGTCGATGAGCATCAATGCCCAGTCAAAGAGCTGTTGGAAATAGTCGGAGGCATAACACTCATTGGCCCATTGAAAACCCAACCATTGAATATCTCTTTTGATCCCATCCACAAACGATTGTTCTTCGGTGGTGGGGTTGGTGTCGTCAAAACGGAGATTGACCGGTGCTTGATAGCGCTTGCCTAAATTAAAATTCAGACAGATGGCTTTGATGTGGCCGATATGTAAATATCCGTTGGGTTCGGGGGGGAAACGAAAACG
>RFYP01000189.1 GCA_009921175.1 Flavobacteriia bacterium
ATTTTTTGATCCATTTGCCCGCCAGAAATATCATTGATTAGGGCTACCCCTCTTTGCAGACTGCCCTCAGCGACACAACTGTGGTAGGTATCTACACTAAAATAGGCTTCGGGAAAGGCCTTGAGTAGGGCCTCCAAAATGGGAAAAAGTCGGGTTTTTTCTTCGTCAGCACCGCTTACCGCCGCTCCGGGCTTTGAACTGCTGGCCCCGACATCGATAAAATCAGCCCCTTCATTGAGCATCTGCTCGGCCTGTTTTAGCGCGCGCGAACTACTGTTGTATTTTCCACCGTCATAAAACGAATCGGTGGTAAGGTTTAAAATCCCTGCAATTTTAGGAATCTTAAGGTCGATCAATTGATCTTTACATCTTAGTATCATAGGGACAACGGCAGAATTATATGGGAAGACCTAAGGGATGAACAAAAAAAATTACCGAAATTTACGCTAAATTATTCTTATTTATGGAAAATACAGCCGCCGCCTATCATCAAATTGTCGAACAATGCAAGGCGCTTTTTTCCAAAAAAATGCAAGATTACGGCAGTGCCTGGCGCATCTTACGGCTTCCATCCTTGACCGATCAGATTTTTATTAAGGCTCAACGCATTAGGGGACTGCAAACCCATAGCGAGCAGCGCATCGAAGAAGGGCAATTCTCAGAATTTATCGGCATTGTCAACTATTGTATCATGGCTTTGATTCAGATCGAAAAAGGAATCTCCGAACAACCCGATTTGGATACGTCTGCGGCAGTGGCACTCTATCAAAGTCAAATTGACACTACTTTTCAGCTCATGCAGGATAAAAACCACGATTATGGCGAGGCCTGGCGCGAGATGCGGGTGAGTTCTTTGACCGACCTGATTCTTCAAAAGCTGCTGCGGGTCAAACAAATAGAAGACAACCAAGGAAAAACCTTGGTTAGTGAGGGCATAGCGGCCAATTACCAGGACATCATCAACTACGCTATTTTTGCCATGATTCACCTTAATTCTGATGCTGTTGCATGAAGGTGTTGGCCAAATTGAACCAGGCATTTTGGACACTTTTTGGGGTGGTGACAATCATCTTTTACCTGTTTACCGTGCTTCCGGGCGATCCTGCACAAATGATGATGGACCAACAAGAAAACAGCACCCAGTTGGAGGCCCTTAAAAAAAAGTTTGGTTTTGATCAACCCCTTTGGAAACAATATATATTGTACCTCAATGATTTATCACCTCTTTCGCTTCATAGCACCCAAGCTGAGAATTTTTCCCATTACACACCA
Organism: Flavobacteriia bacterium; assembly: GCA_009921175.1. Lineage (GTDB taxonomy): Bacteria > Bacteroidota > Bacteroidia > Flavobacteriales > Flavobacteriaceae > RFYP01. The sequence continues at coordinate 1,273 of RFYP01000189.1, forward strand.
CAAAAATACGGGGGTTTGGTCTTACTCAATACACTGCCTTATCAACTGGTACTCAAAGCTCCTTACTTAAGAACTTCTTACCAAAAAAGAGGAAAAACTGTCGGGTCAATTATCGCCGAAACCTTACCTAACACCTTTGTTCTTGCAATAGCTTCTATCGCCATTGCGATTGTTTTGGGAATTGGCCTCGGCATCTTGGCTACCGTTTACAAAGATGGATGGCAAGACCGAACACTTCAATTTTTTAGCACCTTGGGGATGAGTGTCCCCTCTTTTTTTAGCGCTATTTTATTTTCATGGTTGTTTGGTTATGTCTGGCACCGATATACAGGGCTTAATATGACCGGCAGTTTGTATGAAGTCGATGATTTTGGGATGTCCCGCTATTTGAATTTTAAAAACCTCCTCCTCCCGGCTGTGGTGCTGGGCATTCGTCCCTTGGCGATCAT
>RFYP01000190.1 GCA_009921175.1 Flavobacteriia bacterium
CAGTTGAAAGGGGTAGTTCCAAGGGCTGATATGCAGGGTACATCCATAGGGTTCAGGCAATAGGTAGTCTTTGGATGGAAAATTCAAAATCGAACTTGGCATCCGTTTGGGAGCCGACCACCGCTTTATGTTGCGCAGCATGGTTTTGGTCTCTTTGACCACTACAAAATACTCAGAGAGGTAGGTTTCGTAGGGCGGTTTTTTTAAATCTAGATAGAGGGCATCGTAGATTGCTTTTTCCTTTTTTTGCACTACTGCAAGAAATCGATTAAGCGCGTTTTTTCGAAAGGCAATCGATTTGGTTTGGTGCGTCGCAAAAAAGCGACGTTGTGCCGCAACGATCGATGAGGTATTCATGCTTTTTTTTGGAAAAATACAATAAAATTATGGAGTCAAAACCCGGAGAAACGTCAAAATGAACGCGAAGATTGGTCAGTTTAAGGAGAATCGAGTATTTTCGGGCAGCAATCTATGAAAAAGACCATTTTACTCTGTATGATTATGGGAATGGGTGTCTGGGCATTTGGCCAAAAGGACAGCATCGCCCCTATCGTCTTGGATGAGGTAGCCCTCAAAACATTTCGTTTAGAGCTTCCGCAAGACAAAACCCCCTTTGCCCTGAGCCGATTTCGTTTTAGCTTAGCAGATCCACCACGACCCGAAAGCAGTTTGGATGCTTTTTTGGTGGCTACTCCTGGACTGTTTATACAAAATAGCACCAACTATGCCCAAGATTCACGCATTGCCATTCGAGGATTTGGAAGTCGGGCTGCTTTTGGAATTCGTGGGATTAAGCTTATCGTAGATGGTATTCCCGAAACTACTCCCGATGGACAAGGCCAGGTAGACAACCTCACCCTGGGGTTGATTCGCAGCATCGAGGTTTTGCGGGGTGCCCAATCAGCTTTGTATGGTAACGCTTCGGGTGGGGTGATTTTGATTAACACCGCCGATTTTGAAACCTTAGACCGTGCTGCTGCATCGGTACGTTGGGGTAGCTTTGGACTACAACAATATCGCGTTACCACACACTGGGGTTCTGCCGCCCAAAAATGGCTGGTTCATGCCGAGCGTTTTAAAACAACAGGCTACCGAGAAGCCAGCGGGATGTTAAGTCATCAACTTCAACTCAAGGCCCGCTTTGAGCGTCCGGAGCAGGGACAGTGGAATTGGCAACTCAACTACACCGACAGCCCCTATGCCCAAGATGCTGGAGGACTTACCTTGGAGGAAGTGCTATCCCAACGTAGGCAAGCGCGGTCACGAAACATCGAATACCAAACAGAAGAGGCTGTAAAGCAATTCAAAACAGGCTTATCTTATCAAAAAACCAGGGGAACCCAATCCCTACATGCCTATGGTTTTTATGCCTACCGCGATTTTGAGGCTCTTTTGCCTTTTGAAAATGGAGGAGCAGTGGCCTTACAACGGGGATATTTCGGCCAGGGTGTCCGCTGGCAAAAACAAATCAGCAAGGGCAAACTACAGTTAGGCTACGACTGGGCGCAACAACAAGATAATCGAACACGTTATGACAATAGATTTGGTGTTCGTGATGCCCAAACCCTCGATCAAGTGGAAAAATTTAACACCCTTGGAACGTTTGCCATGGGACAATGGTCTATAAAACGATCTGTTTTTATGGCAAACCTTCGCTACGACACCAATGTATTGGCGGTCAATGACCGTTGGCTTACCGACGGGGATGCTTCGGA
>RFYP01000020.1 GCA_009921175.1 Flavobacteriia bacterium
ACGTCTTTTGGAAAAGAAACGGCCAAAGGACGAACCACTGCCGATTTGAAAGAGTTTTGGCATTTTGGCCAGTATGTAGAAGATGCTCCAGCATTGGCGGCAAGCTACCCCGAAAATGTTTGGGTCGATGAATTGCCCGAATTCAATACCATCGGGAAAGAGACCTATCAACAATTGGAAGCAACGGCGGCTTATGTTCTACAAGCATTGGCAGAATTTCTCGATCTTGAAACGGATTATTTTAATCCTTTTATCAAAAATGGAAACTCCATTCTCCGTCCCATTCATTACCCACCCATCACCGAAGAGCCCAAGGATGCGGTGCGTGCAGCGGCCCACGGCGACATCAACCTCATCACCTTATTGATGGGGGCCCAAGGAGCCGGGTTACAGGTTTTAAACAATCAAAACGAATGGATCGATGCACTGGCAGCACCGGACGAATTGATGATAAATGTGGGGGATATGCTCTCCAGACTGACCAACAACCGGCTTAAATCGACCATTCACAGGGTGGTCAACCCACCGCGTGAAGAATGGGGAAAATCGCGTTTTTCGATTCCATTTTTTATGCATCCCATCTCTGAGATGCCTCTCAATTGCCTTCCCAATTGCGTAGATGATTTACACCCCAAAGGGTTTGATGATATCACCGCCGGCGCCTATCTCGAAGAAAGATTGATCGAATTGGGCCTTAAAAAGAAGTAGCCTTTTCTCTTTCGTAGGCCAATACGGCACGGCCCAAAGCTCCTAAAAAAGGAAAACCAAGGGTGTCGTATTCGTAGTTATCATCATTAAAAATTTGATTGTCATTTACAAACACCGTAGCGGTAAGCAAAAAAGCAATTCCCTCTTGCTCACTAACGATATAGGCCGTGTCAGTTAGTGTTCCGTAGGCATCACCAACTTTGTTATAAATACGTATTTGTCCATCCATTTTTCCAGGCGTATCGCCATAAATCAAAAATTTGACGTAGCTGTCATAATAGCCATCCACTTCAGTGTATTTGGGTGCCTCGCTTTCTAGGGTGTGACGACTCATCCAGTAGCGGACAAATGCATAGTCGGCCGAGTCTAGATCAAAGCGTTCTTCGGGGGCGAATAGTTTGGGGAAAATCACCCGTTGTACAATACCCTGTAGATCGAGGATCGAAATTCTGTTTTTCTTCGAAAAATCCATAGGCTGATCGATACGTTGGCCCTTGTCCATATATCCAATCCCCGTTTGTACGTCTTTAAGCCCTTGGTTGGTTCGGTCAAAAGAGGATTGTAGCGCAATTTGGTGGTAGACTGTGTCCTTGTCCTTTAAAAAAGCGTATTCCCAGGTGGATTGATTGTCGGCCCCAAACAAAAACTTATGGTGGATTTGGGTATTTTTTAATCCTTTATTGGCCAAGGCATCATTGATTGCATCGGTTCCCAGAAAATCAAACAAATAATTGTAAGCATCATTGTCGCTGACCAAAAATATCTTTTTAATCAGATGTGCAATGGTGAGCACTCCATCGGGATGTGTGCTGTCTTTTTGGGCGATATAAACCCCTGTTTTGGGATCGATAATATGAAAGGGCGTAGTGGTGGTGATGTCCACCCCTTGGCGTTGTAGTGATTTAATTTTTTCTAAGGTCAATAAGACTATGGGTAGCTTGGCCGTACTAGCCGGATAAAAATAGCGCCCTTCGTCCAGTCCGTAGGTCCAGGTTTTGAATTGGGGTGTGCCTATGGAGCTGGTGTCGATTTGTGTGTAGGCAATTTGTACCCGATGTTTGTCTAGCGCTTTGACAATGTTTTGAATGCCCGGGTCTTCGCTAGCCATGATTTTTTCAAGCGGGTTGGCGGGTGCGCATGCACTTAAGAGCACCAAAACGAGTGTAACTTTGAGGGAAGTAAAAAAAGAGTTCATGAATATCTTCTTATTTGGGAATTAAACAAAAGAATGCTTTAAATTAAAAAAAAGAGTACTATTGCAAAAAATTTAAGCGATGGAAACGCCCATAACGATCGGAAATCAAGAATGGTGTGCTTTTGAAGCACTCAATATTCCTGCGATTAAAGCACGGATAGACTCAGGTGCCAAAACCTCGTCGATACAGGCCCTAAACGTCAAAAGAATTTTTGTCAATGGCGTGGCCTGGGTAGAGTTTGAAGTCAATCCGGTGCAAGACAACCGCAGTTTGACGGTCAAGTGCAAAGCAAAAGTAATCGACAGCCGGATGATCAAAAGTTCTTCGGGCATATCGGAACGACGCTATGTCATCAAAACCAATGTCCGTTTGGGCACACATGAGTTTCCAATAGAATTGACCCTGTCCAACCGCGACCAAATGGACTACCGGATGTTATTGGGGCGTCAAGCCATGGAGTCGTTCATCATCAATCCCTCTAAAAGTTTTTGTTTGGGCGATTACAGCCCCACGGAGGTACGCTCGTTTTACAAGCATTTGATTAAGAAAAAATCGGGCCTCAAACTGGCCCTATTGGCCACCAATAAAGATTTGTATAGCAATCAACGGATCATGGAAGCCGCCCAAGCCCGTGGGCATGAAATTCAGTTTCTCAACATCCAGTATTGTTATATGCACATGGATGCTGCCAAACCAGGGGTGCGTTATCGAGGAGGGAGCAACTTAGAAGACATTGATGCGGTAATCCCACGGATACGCCCCAGCATGACGTTTTATGGTTGCGCCCTGTTACGACAGTTTAGCGGTATTGGTACCTATTGCTTGAATACGGCAGAGTCCATTGCCCAATCACGCGACAAGCTGCATTCGTCACAAATCTTTACAGCCAAAGGAATCAATACGCCGGTCACCGGTTTTGCCAAATCACCCTTAGACACCAAAGACATTATTTCTATGGTTGGGGGTGCACCGCTGATAATAAAGTTGTTGGAGAGTACCCAAGGAAAAGGGGTGGTTTCTGCAGAAACTAACAAGGCTGCCGAAAGTGTTATCAACGCCTTTCGAAGTCTTAATGCCAATATATTGGTGCAGGAATTTATCAAAGAAGCTCAGGGAAAAGATATTCGTTGTTTTGTGGTCAATGGAAAAGTGGTGGCTTCGATTCAACGTCAGGCAGCCGTGGGTGAGTTTCGTTCAAATTTGCATCAGGGAGGGGTTGCGTCCAAAGTCAAAGTAACCGTTGAAGAAAAACGTTTAGCCGTCCGTGCAGCCAAAGTATTTGACCTGGCCGTAGCCGGTGTAGACATCATTCGATCCAACAAAGGTCCGTTGGTGCTAGAGGTAAACTCTTCTCCCGGACTAGAAGGCATCGAAAACGCGACAGGAAAAGACCTCGCCAATCAAATGATTATAGCCATAGAAAAAAAGCTCGGCTATAAAGCTTAGTGTGTTTGGGACTTAAAGGCTTTTAATTTTTCTGTCAGTTCAGGAACCACCTTAAAAGCATCGCCAACTACTCCATAATCTGCAGCCTTAAAAAAGGGTGCTTCAGGGTCGTTGTTAATCACCACTTTAACTTTTGAGGCATTGATACCGGCCAAATGTTGAATGGCTCCCGATACACCAATGGCAATATAAAGGTTAGAGGCGACGGGTTTTCCGGTTTGTCCAACGTGTTCGCTATGTGGCCGCCATCCCATATCAGAAACGGGTTTGGAACATGCGGTAGCGGCGCCAAGGGTTTCGGCTAGGTCTTCGATGAGGTGCCAGTTCTCAGGGCCTTTCAGTCCACGCCCACCCGAAATAACGATGTCTGCATCGGCAATGGCCACTTTACCGGTTACTTTTTCTACACTTGTACTTTGTACAGGATCCGGGTCGAGGGTCAATTCTAGGGTTTCGATTACCGGTTGTGAAGGCTTTTCATGTAAACCAAAGGAGTTGTTCGCCAAGCCGATGATATTGGTTTCACCGCTTAGTGTTGTATGGCTAAAGGCTTTGTTGGTAAAACAAGAACGTTTTACTTCTAAGGGTGCTGTGGCTGAGGGTAATGCTACCACGTTGGAGGCATATCCTGCATCGAGTATGACGCTAACCAATGGCGCCATATAACGCCCATCGGCGGTAGAGGACAAGACCACGAGCTTGGCGGCTTTTTGTTGGGCCACTTGTGCTATGACTTGGGCGTAACGTTGGGCCGAAAAAATATCTAGCGAATCGTCTTGAATTTGTACGATTTGGTCGACTCCATATTGGGCCAGAGCATCCACATTATTAGTGTTTATCGTTACGGCAATCAAGGGTTCGCAGCGAAGATCGGCCAAAGCGCGACCGTATGAGGCGACTTCAAACCCAACTTTTTTTAAGGTTCCTTTTTCGGCTTCTGCAAAAATTAATACACTCATTTTTTAAAATATCAGATGACTTTAGCTTCGTTGTGCAACAAATTAATCAGTTCGTCCAGTTGGTCTTCTGCGACGAGTTTTACGGGGCCTTTGGGCTGAGGTTTTTCAAATTTTGAAACCTGGGATTTGGGGGTGTTTTTTTGCGCCGCGAGGACGTTTAAAGGTTTTTGTCGCGCTTGCATGATACCCCGCATATTGGGGATAATCAAATCGTCCTCTTCGACCAGTCCTTTTTGGGCTCCAATCACCAAAGGAAGTTGCGCGGTCAGGTTTTCTTTACCACCGTCAATTTCCCGCGCCAGGGTAGCGGTACCGTTTTCGATTTCGAGCGAAATACAGTTGGTTACAAAACCAACCCCCAATAGGCCTGTTAAGATCCCACCGACCATCCCCCCATTATAATCAATGGATTCACGGCCTGTAATGATCAAGTCGTAGGAAGTTTCTTTGCAATGGGCCGCAATTTCCTGGGCAACGGCAAACCCATCGGTCGCTGTGGTGTCTATGCGTAAGGCTTTTTGTGCACCAATGGCCAAACATTTTCGAAGAATGGGCTCACAAGAGGCATCACCGACGGTCAGCACGGTGACCTCGGCTTGTTGTTGCTGTTGCAGCCATATAGCCCGGGTCAGTCCAAATTCGTCGTTGGGGTTAATGATAAATTGCACCCCGTTGGTATCGAACCGGGTGTCTCCCTCTACAAAGTTAATTTTGGAGGTCGTATCTGGAACATTACTAATACAAACTAATACTTTCATAAGCAGTTGGGTTATCGGCAATAAAAGTATAAAACTTGGCTAAAGAACGGGGTATGCATCCACGGTTTTTAGCGTACTTTTTCGGGAAATTATTTTTTCTTGGGTTCTTTGCCAAAAAAGCGCTCCATACGATCGGGCACATAATTTTTGTTGACATCTTCTTCGTAGCCCGTTGCCGTACTGACTACAGCGTAAAGAATAACGCCGCCCACCAACACAACTGCTCCGATAATGATGACGGTTATATCACTCATAGTAAATGGACTTTCAACAAATAAGATAAAAATTTATTTTGACTTTTCCTACTGATTTCCCAAAGGGGTCCGGTCAATTTCCAAAAGGGTATTGAGCAGTAGCTCTGTTCCTTGGGCAATTGCCTCGGGGGTCGAATACTCTTGAGGAGAATGACTGATACCGTCCACACTGGGAATAAAAATCATTCCCGTGGGAGTCAGCAGGGCCATGTCTTGGGCATCGTGTCCTGCCCCACTAGGCAGGTCGATATGGCTGAGCCCCAGGCGATCTGCCTGATCTCGGATGATTTGTTGTATACGCGGGTCGGTCAATGCTGGGTTGCTCGTCGCATCGATGGGACTAAAGTTAAATGAGGTGTTGTATTGTTCTCCGATCAAGGTAGCCTCTTGTTGAATATGTTCAAAAAGTTGGGCAATTTTGGAGGAATCTAGATCGCGGATTTCTAGGCTTAGGACTACTTTACCGGGAATCACGTTTGGAGCCCCTGGAAAGGCAGCAATTCGCCCAACAGTACCGACTTGTCGGCCAGGATAGCTTTTGATGACCCGGTTAACCATCAGGGTAAATTCAGCGGCGGCTAGCATAGCATCTTTACGGCGGTTCATCGGAGTGGTTCCGGCATGGTTGGCAAATCCGCTGATGGTTACATCCCACCATTTAAGCCCGACTATACCTTCGACTACTCCAATTGCTATGTTTTGATCGTATAAGGTACTACCCTGTTCGATATGCAATTCCATAAATGCATGAAGGTCTTCGGGTTTACGAATAACGACTTCGATGTTTTCTGGATCACCGCCTATGCGTTGTACACCTTCTGCATTGGTGTATCCCGACGCGGTAACGACGGCCAAGGCTTCGGGTTTGATTTCTCCGGCCAAGGCGCGGCTACCAAAAACACCCCCTTCTTCGTTGGTAAAAATAAGTAGCTCAAATGGATGTGTTGTTTGAATGTTTTTTTCCACGAGGGTTTCCATAACTTCTAGGGCACCGATACTCCCCACATTACCGTCATAATGTCCTCCATTGGGAACCGCATCTATATGTGATCCAAAAGCGATAATTGGGGCCTTGGGGTCGCGGCCCGGACGCCGGGCTGAGAGGTTGCCTGCTTGATCTATATTTACCGTAAGCCCGAGTTTTTGAAGCTTTTCTATCAAAAAACTACGGGCATTACGTTCATGGTCGCTGTAGGCCACACGATCGTTTCCTTGTTGTGCATTGAGGCCAAATTGTTTTAGGGCCTGCAAGTTGTCATTGACTCGAGAGGAATTAATCTCCACAATTTGTTGGGCGTGCAGGGACGTACTTAGGACCAAGAGTAGTAAAAAAGGATATTTCATAAAAGTGGAATATTTTTAAAAGGATTAAAGCCGTGCATTGTAATAGTTAGGGTTCCCGGTTACTTCTTCCCCCAGCCATGGGGGAGGGTCAAAAGGCGTATCGACAGCGGGGAGTTCGACCTCCGCCCAGACCGTTTGCAGGGGTTTTTGAAATTCATCGACTTCGATGGTTAAGCTTTGATAAGGAATTGTATATCGGGTTTTTTCGATCAATGGTTTTTCACAAATGGCCAGCATTTCGATCGCATCTTCTTTGGGGATTTCGTATTCCCATTCTTTGCGCACCATACCCTGTGCATCCCCTATCCCTTTGATGGTTAACCAGGCCCGGTCTCCCGCCACTCGAACCCGTACGGTACGCTCGGGAGTTTTGGAGAGGTAGCCTTGGGTGATTTTTACTTGGGTAGTTGCTAGGCTTTTGTACTGGGTAGTAGTGACCAAAAACTTACGTTCAATTTCTACACTCATACAGCACTAAGGTATAAATTAAAAAGCCAAGTGGTCAGGATACCCCAAAAGGTCCCCGTGACCATACTCAAGATGGCCAATACGATGGCATGAGGCATGAGCTTACGGTTATAGGCCGCGGTAACGGCCGGGGCCGTAGAGATTCCGCCAAGATTCGCCATGCTGGCGATGGGAACCCAGACCATCGATATTTTAAAGAGCAGGGCAGTAAAAAACGAGAGGACAAATTGTAGAATTAACCAAGCCAAGACCAAAAGGACAAAAATAAGAGGCAATTCAAATTGACTGAAATTGAGCTTTAGACCCAAAATGGCCATGACCAAAACGATACTAAAACTACCCAATTTTAGACAGAGCGCATGGTTCCAAAACCGCAAACGATTTCCATAGATGATCCCCAAAAATGAGAGCCCTACGATGGTTTGAAGAAAACTCAACTTAAGCATATAAGGCAGGGCGATTCCCAAGGACAATAGCCCCAAAGTGGCCCAGGTATTTGTGGTTGATTTATCTTCGTGTTCTGTGGAGGTCAAAACCGGTGCTTCGGGTAGGCCAAATTTTTGATTGAGCCAAGCACTTTTTTTGATCAATTGAAACATCAGCAAGGTCCAAATATTGACCAAGACATTGTCTAGAACCAAGACCGATAAAAAAAGTTCTTCCGAAGTCCCGACATATTCTTTAAGCACCAATTGACTGGTGCTTCCCCCAATCCAACTTCCCACAATAGGGACCAAGCCGGTCCATAGTTTTTTGGCAGAAAACGTTTGTTGAAAATCGGCAGAAATAAAATTGCCCACAGCGACCAACACTACCGGAAGAAGTGCAATACAAAAAGAGCCTAAAACAAACAATAGCAATGGCCGAATGCCCACGATACGAAGTGCACGTAGCGACAAAGACCCCATTATGCTCAAAATTGCAATGGGGATAATCCATTGTTTGCTCCATTGGTGAATGGCACCCTGAGCCAAATCCAGATCAAACAACGCACAAATTACCGCCGGAACGATATAGGCAAATAGAATCAGAGGCACCCATTGTAAAAAGCCTTTTATCCATTTATTTTCCTGTTTTTCAAGTAGATAAACAACCACCAGGGTGACACTCACGATGGACAAGGACAAAAGCAAAGTATTCATTGGTGTGGGCAATTTGCGGATAGAGATCCCATGGTTTAGGTTTTATAGACGTGGACTTCAAGTTAAATTAAAAATCGGTATCAATTGATTTTTTACTTTTAGAAAATCTAAACCACCCCCTAATGCAGGATGCCTTTGATGTGACACGCAAAATTATCCATATAGATATGGATGCATTTTTTGCGGCTGTCGAACAGCGTGATCAGCCTGCATTACGAGGCCAACCACTGGCCGTAGGAGGTGGGGGAGCCCGGGGTGTGGTTGCTGCCGCTAGCTATGAGGCTCGTAAATTTGGTGTGCGTAGTGCCATGAGTGGGCGATTGGCCGAACGACTATGTCCACACTTGGTTTTTGTCAAACCGCGTTTTGATCGTTATAAGGCGGTTTCCCTTCAGTTGCGAGAAATTTTTTACCAATACACCGATTTGGTCGAACCCCTTTCTTTGGATGAGGCCTATCTCGATGTGACACATCCCAAAAAAGGCCCACCCTCGGCCACGCTTATAGCTACGGCCATCCGCGATCAGATCATGGAGCAGACCGGACTGACGGCCTCAGCCGGAATTTCGATCAATAAATTTATCGCAAAGATTGCCAGTGATTGGCACAAACCCAACGGACAAAAAACCGTTCCCCCCGAAGAAGTTCTTACTTTTTTAGAAGCGTTGGATGTAAAAAAGTTTCATGGCGTGGGTAAAAAAACCACCGAGCGCATGTACCAATTGGGGATTTATACAGGTGCTGATCTTAAAAAGCGTTCATTGGCCGATTTGGAAACGCATTTTGGCAAGTCGGGGGCCTATTTTTATATGGCTGTACGAGGGATTCACACCAGTCCGGTTCAACCCCAACGAACTCCAAAATCCTTAGGAGCCGAACGTACATTTGACCAAAACTTAAGCAGTGAAATATTTTTGGAAGAAAAACTCGAGCAAATTGCCGATGCGTTGATCAAACGCATGGGCACCCCTAAAACAGCCGGAAAAACCATTACCCTAAAAATTAAGTACAGTGATTTTACGACACAAACACGTAGCAAAACCTTGCCCTATTTTGTTTCAGACAAAAGTGTCATTTTGGATCAGGCCAAAAAACTGCTCTACCAAGAACGATTGAAAGAATCTGTTCGGCTTATTGGAATTTCCCTGTCCAACCTTAAAGGGGAAAACCTCAAAAAAGCGACCAGGCAAGAAGAATCACTAAACGAGCAACTCCAGCTACCCTTTTAGATGGTCGAAACCCGAAGGGTGTTTACCATTCCTTTGGCGGCAATAGGCATAGCGGTCAGATTGATCACCAATTCATCCTGATCAACAAAACCACTTTCATGGGCAATTTTATTGATTTCCTCTACGGTGTTGTCCGTACTGCTAAAACTGTCATAATAAAAGGCTTTGACTCCCCAGAGCAAATTGAGTTGCGTCAAAATCCGACGGTTTGACGTAAAGACCAATACATGGGCCGAAGGCCTCCAAGCTGAGATTTGAAAAGCCGTATAACCACTGTTGGTTAGGGTGCAAATCGCGCTGGCTTTGATTTCATTGGCCATATGCGCTGCATGATAACAAATGGCTTTGGTGATGTATCTTTTGGTACGAATCGTCGGTGGGTTTTGGGGAACAAGAATCAAATCTGATCCCTCTACTTGCTGCAAGATTGAAGACATGGTTTTGATCACTTCCACAGGATATTTTCCAACCGATGTTTCGCCCGAAAGCATCACGGCATCGGCACCGTCCATAACAGAATTTGCTACGTCATTGACTTCGGCTCGGGTAGCGGTTCGGCTTTCGATCATGGTTTCCATCATTTGGGTGGCGATGATGATGGGGATACGCGCTTTTTTGGCGGCTTGCACCAATTGCTTTTGAATCAAGGGAACTTCAGCCGCTGGGATTTCGACCCCCAAGTCTCCACGTGCGACCATAAGCCCGTCACTGTAAGCGATGATTTTATCAATATTGACAATGGCCTCGGGCTTTTCGATTTTTGAAATGATTGGAATTTTATGGGGGGTATGCTCCGCGATGAGGTCTTGTAAATCTTTAAGATCTTGGCTATTCCGAACAAACGAAAGGGCAATCCAATCCACCTCCTGACTGATGGCAAATTTGGCATCTTCGATGTCTTTTTCGGTCAGTGCTGGCAACGAAATCTTGGTGTTGGGAAGGTTGACTCCTTTTTTGGATTTAAAAGGCCCTCCCTGAATTACTTTGGCCTGTACTTCTTTTTCTTTGTCGGTATGGAGTACTTCAAAAATCAGCTTACCGTCGTCCAACAAAATACGTTCGCCCGGGCTGACATCTTTGGGGAAGTTGGCATAATTCATATAGGCCCGTGTTGCGTCACCAACAAAAGGCGTTTCGGTCAAAAAGGTTACGGTGTCTCCTTCCTTGACGACGCTGCCTTCCTTCATTTCACCTACCCGGAGCTTAGGCCCTTGTAAGTCAGCTAATATCGAGGTATGGGTACCGAGTTTTTCGTTGAGTTGGCGGATATTTTTGATGCGTTCACGAACGCCTTCATAGTCGGCATGAGAAAAATTGATTCTAAATACATCCACTCCTTCCTTGATCAATTGTTCCATCACCCCGATATCTGAACTGGCGGGTCCTAGGGTGGCGACAATTTTGGTTTTCTTTTGTTTATTCATCTATTCGTTCAAAATATTCAATTGGCCTTTGATTCGTGTGTCCTCTATTGGATAGCACATCGAAATTTGGGGATGTTTTTCGAGGGACTTCTTTAGGTCATGGGCACTGGGTCCTTCATTGATTTTCAATAAATAAGGAACACTTTTGGCTTCGGCTAGCAAATATACTTCTTTTGTCAGAGTGACTTCAAATAAATTCAATGCGTTTGTGGGTTGGGTTTCTTCATGTTGGGATTTATTTTGGAATAAGGTACAACGAATGCCCTGCTGGGAATCTTCCCAAAGGTAGTATTCAAAGGCAGTTTGCTGAAGGTAGAGGTCTTGCGGAGCACGCCGAAATTGACTTTTTATCCATTGATTGAGCAGGAAGGCGAGTTTAAACCCCGGCAAGCTCGTATGGAGTGCCAGGACCTCAAAATCGGTATCCAAGTCCGTTTCTAAAAGATAGCGTTTGGTGCCCATGGATTGATTAATTTGTATGTAGCCCGAGTTTAAAATAGGCCCTACGGGCGGCTTTTTCTTCAGCCTTTTTTTTGGAGGCCTCTCGTGCCTTGACCCAGGGCTTATTGTCGATGCTAAGTTGGGTCATATAATTGACATTGGGGTCCAGACCATCTGCTTTTTGGGTATCAAAGCGGAGCGATTTTTTTTCTTTCTGAGCCCATTCGATCAGCGTACTTTTATAGCTGAGGATAGAATTTACCAGCTTTTCGAGATCCACATGCTGTCCGATGACTTTATGGAGGATAAATTGTTCACAGGGACCATAACCTTGGTCCACATAAAGTGCCCCTATTAGCGCCTCCAGTAGGTTGCCCAAAATATTGTTTCCATAGTTGGCCCGGGGGTTGGTTGGCTGGACCAGTTGCATCAGTCCAAATTTTTGACCCAGATGGTTCAGGTGCTCACGGCTGACGATCTTCGAACGCAATTTGGTGAGTTTCCCTTCTTGTGCTTCGGGGTAATTTTTGTACAAATAGGCCGACACCACACTACTCAAAAGCGTATCGCCCAAAAATTCGAGGCGTTCGTAATTGATTTTATTCCCTGCGGCATCGGTGACATTCATCGAGCGGTGGGTAAATGCCTCTTGGTAGACCTCAATATTTTTGGGAGAGGCTCCCAATAGCGACTTTAATTGTGTATAAAAAATCCCGTTTGAGGGCAAACGGGGTCCAAAAATGTGGTGTAAAAAGCGCACCCTTGAAATTAATCAATTTTTCCAAAAACAACACAGGCATTATGGCCTCCAAAACCAAAGGTGTTGGACAGGGCCACATTGACGGTTCTTTTTTGCGCTTTTCCAAAGGTAAAATTCAAACGAGGGTCAATCTCATCATCGGGAGTTTGGTGATTGATGGTGGGCGGGACGATACCGTGTTTGATCGCCAGTATAGAGGCGATGGCTTCGACCGCGCCAGCGGCACCAAGTAAGTGTCCAGTCATGGATTTGGTCGAATTGATATTGATGTTATAGGCATGCTCACCAAAGACTGCTTTAACGGCTTTGGATTCGGCGATGTCTCCGAGTGGCGTGGAGGTTCCGTGCATATTGATGGCATCTACATCTTCGGGCTTAAGTCCGGCATCCCGTAGGCAATTTTGCATGACTTTGATAGCGCCAGCCCCTTCTGGGTGTGGGGCGGTCATGTGGTGGGCATCAGCAGAAAGCCCTCCGCCAAGCACTTCGGCATAGATTTTGGCCCCACGGGCCTTGGCGTGTTCGTATTCTTCGAGGATAAGCGATCCTGCACCTTCACCCAGCACAAATCCATCGCGGTCTTTGTCAAAAGGCCGTGAGGCTGTTTGAGGGTCGTCATTGCGTTTTGAAAGGGCATGCATGGCGTTAAACCCTCCCATACCGGCAATGGTCACACCGGCTTCTGACCCTCCACTGACCATTAGGTCGGCATAGCCCCAACGGATATAGTTTAGGGCATCGATCAGGGCGTTAGCTGAGGAGGCACAGGCCGAAACCGTCGCAAAATTAGGCCCGGCAAAACCGTATTGTATGGAGATGATTCCCGGAGCGATGTCTGCAATCATCTTGGGTATAAAGAAAGGATTAAATCGGGGGGTTCCATCGCCTTCGGCAAAGTTGAGCACTTCGTTTTGAAAGGTTTCTAAACCGCCAATTCCGGCACCCCAGATGACACCGATACGGTCTTTGTCCACACGGTCCAAATCCAGCCCGGAGTCTTCGATGGCTTCTTGCGTGGCCACCAAGGCATATTGCGTAAAACGATCGTATTTGCGAACCTCTTTTCGGTCAAAATGCGCTAAAGGGTCAAAACCCTTAAGCTCGCAGGCAAACTGAGTCTTAAACTTTGAAGCGTCAAAGTAAGTAATGGGGGCTGCACCGCTTGTACCAGATAATAAACCCTCCCAATAAGCCGGGAGGGTGTTTCCAATAGGTGTCAGAGCCCCTAATCCGGTAACAACTACACGTCTTGGACTCATGGCACAATAGTTTTATTTGGCTTGTTCAATAAATTGAATAGCTTGACCTACAGTAGCGATGTTTTCTGCCTGGTCATCTGGAATTTGGATATCAAATTCTTTTTCAAATTCCATAATCAATTCCACTGTATCGAGAGAATCTGCTCCTAAATCATTGGTGAAATTAGCTTCTGATACAACTTCATTTTCGTCTACGCCTAATTTGTCAACAATTATGGCCTTAACGCGTGATGAAATGTCTGACATGATTTTTCTTTTTAAAAATTGTTGTGGACAAAAATAAAAAACTTTGTAGTAATTCTCCGTTTGGTTTGTTAAATATAACTTTTCTTTGTGATAAAGGAAGGGATGAACTTTTTGAGAATACGTATATTTTCAATACTTCAACAACAAATTGCGGCTTGGTAGAGCAGGTAAAAAAAATAATATTATGGGCCAGTGGCAGTGGGTCAAATGTTGAAAAAATCTACCAATATTTTCAACAAAATCGACATATTTCAGTCGCTGCAATTTTTACCAACAAAGCCAATGCCGGGGTGATTCAACGGATGCAGGCTTACCAACCAATTATCGAGGTCTACGACAACGCTTTTTTCGAAAGCGGAGCGGTTGACGAACGCTTGGCGCACTATGCCCCCGACCTGATTGTTTTGGCCGGGTTTCTTCGAAAAATTGCTCCTTCGACCATCAACCTTTATCCCAACAAAATCATTAATATACACCCCGCATTACTCCCTCACTATGGCGGTAAAGGCATGTATGGCATGCGGGTTCACCAGGCGGTTTATGACCAACAAGAAACCCAGACCGGCATTACCATTCACTATGTTAATGAGCACTACGACGACGGGGCTATACTGTTTCAAAAAGCAGTGCCCATTCTGCCCGAAGACACGCCTGAAGATATCGCCCAAAAGGTACATGACTTAGAATACCAATATTATCCGAAGGTCATTGAAGAATTGCTTACCACATCATGAACAATACGATCCATTTATACACCGACGGCAGTGCATTGGGTAACCCAGGGCCTGGCGGGTATGGGGTGATACTCGAGTGGGTAGGTAAGTCGTATAAAAAAGAACTGTCGCAAGGCTATCGATACACGACCAACAACCGGATGGAATTATTAGCGGTTATCGTAGGCCTGGAGCAAATCCGTATTTCGAAGGCTGAGGTAGTCGTCTATTCCGACTCCAAATATGTGGTGGATGCCGTTGCCAAAAAATGGGTGTTTGGCTGGGAGCAAAAACAATTTAAAGACAAAAAGAACGCCGACCTTTGGCAACGTTTTTTAAAAATATATCGCCAACATCAGGTACAGTTTCAGTGGATTAAAGGCCACAATGATCACCCGCAAAATGAACGCTGTGATGCCTTAGCGGTGGCGGCAGCCAAGGGAGGTGATTTAAAACAGGATTCAATCTATGAGCAAGAAAATCCCCCGACAGGATCTTCGACCCTTTTTAAAACCAAAAATTGAAAAAATAGACACTACATTTATACCATGAAAAATAAATTGCTTGTTGTAGGAACCATGGCGTATGACGCCATCGAAACCCCATTTGGAAAAATAGACCGTACCTTGGGAGGAGCGGCTACCTATATTGCTTTGGCCGCCAAAAATTATCAGCTTGATTGCGGCTTAGTGTCGGTCATAGGCGAAGATTTTGAAGCCCAACACCTAGAACTACTCGAAAAACGCGGCATCGATTTGTCGGGTGTCGAAACCATCAAAGGGGGTAAGACGTTTTTTTGGAAAGCGCGCTACCACAACGACCTTAATTCACGGACTACACTAGAGACCCACCTCAATGTGTTGGAGCATTTTGAACCAAAAATTCCAGACCATCTTACCCGTCCCGATATTCTATTGTTGGGCAATTTACATCCCGATGTGCAGTGGGCTGCATTGCAGCAAATGCAAAACCGTCCCAAGCTTATTATCCTGGATACGATGAATTTTTGGATGGAACACTTTCGCCCACGATTGGATCAAGTATTGGCAGAGGTTGATGTCTTGTCGATCAATGACGAAGAGGCTCGTCAACTTACCGAGCAACATTCCTTGGTCAAAGCGGCAGCCCTGATTCAGAAAATGGGACCCAAATATGTGATCATTAAAAAAGGCGAGCATGGTGCGCTTTTGTTTTATGACCAGCATATCTTTTGTGCACCTGCACTTCCCTTGGAAGAGGTTTTTGACCCCACGGGCGCCGGAGACAGTTTTGCCGGAGGCTTTGCCGGATACCTGACTCAATGTGGATCGGTGAGTCTTCCCCATATGAAGTCGGCCATCATACACGGGTCGGCCATGGCCTCTTTTACCGTAGAAAAGTTTGGAACCGCCAATATCGAACAAGTCACTCCCCAACGACTTATGCAACGCCTCAAAGCATTTGAACAATTGACAAAATTTGAAATCGAGTTAGAATAAACCTATCTTTGGCCTAGATGAGCGATGCTATAAAACACGAGTGCGGAATTGCACTGATCCATCTTAAAAAACCACTAGCTTACTACAAAAAAAAGTACGGTACGGCCTTGTACGGCATCAACAAGATGTACCTGATGATGGAAAAACAACACAACCGAGGTCAAGACGGGGCGGGTTTTGCCAGCATCAAGTTCAATATGCAACCGGGACAGCGCTATATCAGTCGAGTGCGCTCCAACAATCAACAGCCAATCCAACATATTTTTGACAAAATCAACAAACGGATACGCCAAGCGACCCAAGCCGACCCGGATATACTTGAGCATCCCGATCAACTCAAAGAAGCAGTGCCTTATGTGGGCGAATTGATGTTGGGCCATGTGCGTTATGGCACCTATGGGAAAAACAGCCTGGAGAGTGTACACCCCTTTTTGCGGCAAAACAATTGGATGCACCGCAACCTGATCGTTGCCGGAAATTTTAATATGACCAATGTCAACGAGCTTTTTCAAAACTTGGTTGATTTGGGCCAGCACCCTAAAGAACGCGCCGACACCATCACAGTGATGGAGAAAATCGGCCATTTTTTGGACGATGCCGTAGCCAAAATTTATAAATCGCTCAAAAAAGAAGGATTTGACAAGGCAACTGCCTCCCCACAAATTGCTGCCCGACTCAAGATGCACAAAGTACTGCGTAAGGCCGCCAAAAACTGGGATGGTGGCTATGCCATGGCCGGTCTTTTGGGACATGGTGATTCTTTTGTGTTGAGAGACCCAAGTGGAATTAGACCCGCTTATTATTACAGCGACGACGAAGTGGTAGTGGTGGCCTCTGAACGTCCCGTGATTCAGACGGTTTTCAATGTCCTCTTTGAGCAGGTCAAAGAATTGGCCCCGGGGCATGCGATCATTACCAAAAAACAAGGGGCGAGTATTCTCAAAGAAATTATTCCTCCTCGGGAGAAAAAAGCCTGTTCTTTTGAACGCATTTATTTTTCGAGAGGAAGTGATTTTGAAATATATAACGAGCGAAAAAAACTGGGCGAATTGCTTTTTCCACATTTGCTTAAAGCCATCGACCACGACTTGGAAAACACTGTTTTTTCGTATATCCCCAACACGGCAGAAACCTCGTTCTACGGCATGATAGGAGCGGCACAAAGCCACGTAAAAAAAGAGCTTACCACAGCATTGCTAGCCGATAAACGCCCCGATCAAGAAACCATAGAGCGGCTGATTAACCAAAAGCCACGCATCGAAAAAATCGCCATCAAAGACGCAAAACTACGCACCTTTATTACCGAAGATTCCAGCCGAGACGACCTGGTTACCCATGTGTATGATGTCACCTATGGTGTAGTCAAACCTACCGACAATTTGGTGATTATCGATGACAGTATCGTACGAGGAACAACATTGCAGAAGAGTATTCTCAAGATGCTCGATCGTTTACAGCCTAAAAAAATTATTGTCCTTTCTAGTGCGCCTCAAATTCGCTATCCCGATTGTTATGGCATCGACATGGCCAAGCTGCAAGATTTTATCGCTTTTGAAGCGGCGATAGCCCTCCACAAAGACCAAGGAAGCCTAACGGCCGTATTGGAAGACATATACCACCAATGCCAGGCGAGTTTGGCACTGCCCGTTTCGGAGGTTACCAATTGCGTAAAAGCGCTCTATGCGCCTTTTACCGATGAGATGATTTCACAAAAGATTGCCAATTTATTGCAAGTAAATATCCGTTCGGAAGTCGAAATCATTTTCCAAAAAATCGAAGATTTGCATCGGGCCTGTCCCGGACATTTGGGCGATTGGTATTTTTCGGGCAATTACCCTACCCCGGGAGGAAACCGTATGGTCAACCGTGCATTTATGAATTTTTATGAGGGCAAAAGTGCCCGCGCCTATTAATCCCTACGCGAAGAATAAAAACTGTTGAATAAAAAAAGGAGGGCGCGCCCTCCT
>RFYP01000191.1 GCA_009921175.1 Flavobacteriia bacterium
TGGCAATGCCAGCTTCCAAGAAATGGGAGAAAGTGCTTATTTCTCATCGGTAAACCAACAAATTCAAGATCGCTATGCAACGGCAACCCGATGGTCAGTTGGCGGCGAATACCGCATGGGTAAACTCAGTCTTCGGGCTGGATACTTTACCGAATCGGACCGAATAAAATCTGTCCTTAGTGGAATTTCGGGATATACACTGGGCTTGGGCTACCAAAATGGCGGTAATGTATGGGGGCTCGCACTGGTCGATCAGACCGAAAACAGCATACAACCCCTTTACAACAATGGCCTGACCAACAATATCAAACTGGAGAGCCAACCCTTTCAAATCATTTTATCCTATAACTTTAAACTCTAGGGCATCGGTTTACTGGGATGTATTGCCAATAAATGGCTATCTTTGCCGCAGTTGATTAACAGATGAAAATAGACAAATTACTCGCAGAACAATTGGGTGATCTCGATCACGACCATCCTTTTAACAGTGCCGAGACCCCGCTTCGTGCAGATGCCTTTGAGCGCTCGGATGCCGAAAAAATAGAAGCCATCGAACAGAAAGTCTGGGATATCCTTCATCTTTTAGGTATGGACTTGACCGACGAT
Source organism: Flavobacteriia bacterium (assembly GCA_009921175.1). GTDB lineage: Bacteria > Bacteroidota > Bacteroidia > Flavobacteriales > Flavobacteriaceae > RFYP01. Next base: position 607 of record RFYP01000191.1, read on the forward strand.
AGTCTCAAAGGAACCCCAAAACGGGTGGCCAAAATGTTTGTTAACGAGATTTTTGGCGGCTTGCATCCCAATCGAAAACCCAGCGCCTCTACCTTTGACAACAAATACAAATACGGTCAAATGCTGGTAGAAAAGAATATTACCGTCTATTCGACTTGTGAACATCACCTGCTGCCCATCGTAGGGAAAGCCCATGTAGCTTATATCTCAAACGGAACCGTAGTGGGCTTGTCCAAAATGAACCGCATCGTCGATTATTTTGCCAAACGACCTCAGGTGCAAGAACGGCTTACCATCCAAATTGTACAAGAGCTCCAAAAGATTTTAAACACCGATAATGTGGCCTGTGTCATCGACGCCAAACACCTCTGTGTCAACTCAAGAGGAATACGAGACATCAGCAGCAGTACGGTCACGGCCGAATTTGGTGGATTGTTTAACAACAAGGAGACCAAAAGAGAATTTTTAGACTATTTGCAACTGGAGACCGAATTCTAATGAACCAGGACCTGTTCGTTTACAATTCGCTAAGCAAGCGTAAAGAAAAATTTGAACCACTCAACCCGCAACATGTAGGGATGTATGTGTGTGGACCGACGGTCTATAGCAATGTTCACTTGGGGAATTGCAGAACCTTTATCTCCTTCGATATCATTTTTCGCTATTTGACCTATTTGGGGTACAAAGTACGCTATGTCCGAAACATCACCGATGCCGGGCATCTTGAAAATGACGAAGATGCCGGAGAAGATCGGATTGCCAAAAAAGCCCGACTGGAAGCCATTGAGCCTATGGAAGTCGTACAACGTTATACGGTCGATTTTCATCGTACATTGGCACAACTCAACACCCTACCCCCCAGTATAGAACCTACGGCCACCGGCCATATTGTGGAGCAAATCGAATTGATCAAAGCCCTTTTGGACGAAGGCTATGCCTACGAAGTAAAGGGATCGGTTTACTTTGACGTGATCAAATTTAACCAAGACCATACCTACGGGAAGCTCAGTGGTAGAAATATCGAAGAGTTGATTCACAATACCCGTACCCTAGACGGACAGGAAGACAAAAAAAATCCACAAGACTTTGCCCTTTGGAAAAAAGCCGA
>RFYP01000192.1 GCA_009921175.1 Flavobacteriia bacterium
CCAAACCCGATGGTCGAATACCGACCGGTAGCCGAAAGGTTAGCAAGGTCGGCCATGTTGGCGTCCAAAGCGGCAACGGCTGCCCAGCCTCCTTTTGAGTCAATTCCCGACATACTAAGCTCGTTGAACCAAACCTCACCACTCAATACATCGCCCAGCTGAGTCGAGGGGTTTTTTAGGCCAATCATCAGTGTTTTGATGCTACCCAGCGAGGGATTTCCTTTGATGGCGAATTTGTATTTTTTCTCTCCGGGCAGGGTACTGATGGGACTAAATTCATCGATGGGATTTAAGTCCTCGTCATAATAAGTTGCCCGGCTAAAGTTGGGGTTTTCAAGGGCGAGTGATTTGAGCTTGGACAAAATACTCAGGGGTACTTCTATCGAATTTGAGGCGGGTTGCCATACCTCTTCGGCGGTATAACGATTGGCGGTTCCTTCTTGGAAGGCCGTGGGTTTTAGCGGTATTTCGATCTGATAATAATTGTCCTGATAATCGGTTCCCAGTCGGATAAAGGCCACCATTCTTCGATCGAATTCTTCTCGATTGCCTTCTCCGGGCAGGGGTTCTTGATTGCTCAGTGACTCTGCATGCAAAAACATCCGCAGTTTTTTGTACTGGCGCATGTCGAGGTTAACTGGCTTAAACACCCCTCGTGCATCCATCGGTTGGAGGTTGGTAATTCGAAAAGACAGTGACTGTTCGTTTTGACGGACAATGGTATTGTTGTTGTTGATTTGTTCGCGCTGAATATCGGGGGGTAAGATATAATTGATGGGGATACGGTTTTCATTTTCCAAAATATTCACTGTACTGAGGTCCACCGTAGTATGGGGTTGCTGAGCCAATTGGGGGTTGAGGGATTTGTTATACCGTCGCCAGTCACCCCGAACCAGATCGAGGGTACCAAACCGAAAAACCACCGGCTGTTCAAATCCACTGACAAGCATACGCATAAACCGAATAGACCGCAGGTCTTCGATCGAATTGATGGCTTCAAAATAAGGGTCAAATTGGGTGCCTTGGTAGTAGCTTTTTTGAATGGGTACTTTAAACTGAATCCAGCGCGTAGTCAATTCCTGCCCATTGGGTAGGGCGACCTTTACATTTTCGCGCACATCAGTCACAAAGGGATGATTGCCCACGGTCATAAAAGAGCTTATGGGCACACGGTATTCAAAATAACTGTCGATGGTGTTCATGCTTTGATCCCGGTTGATGTCCTCACTATCAGGCTCGGTCGTACTCCCCCGGTCGGCATTTGAAAAAGCGATGGGTGAATTTCCCTCGGTTCCGTTATAGTTTTTGTAGCGGTCTAAAACCCCACCCGATGCAGCGACAAAATATTGGTAGTTGTCTCCCGCTGGGTCTTCGTCCGGACCGTTTCGATATATGGTTTTTTCTTCGGCATCTGACAAACCATCGAGTCCGACATCTTGGAGTTCGCGATCGGCTTCTTCGGTATTAAACGCATAAATCAACGATTGCTTGGCCGGTACTCTACCCCAGGGAGTGTCATTGGTCAAACTTTCGTTGGTCGCTCCGGGAAGGCCGTTTTCGTATTGCTTGCGACCGTCTTTGAGTACGTCTTCCGAAATATTACCCAGGTGAAAAACCAACTGCGCTTCATCGGCAATTTCTTGGTCCAAAGTCGAAAAAGTATCCAAGAGCCAAAACTCAATGAATTCGACATTGGATTGTTCAAAATTGG
>RFYP01000193.1 GCA_009921175.1 Flavobacteriia bacterium
GACAAAGGAAATCAAGAAGGAGTGCCGCGTGATTATATGACCTTGACCTTGACGGAAGGACATCTTGTGAAAGAAAAGCGCAGTGAAACAGTTGGTTCGGACAAAGGAAAGTTAGTGCCTACAGATATTGGTACGATTGTCAACGATTTTCTTGTGGCCAATTTTGAAGGCATACTCGATTATAGTTTTACGGCCAATGTGGAAGAAAGTTTTGACGCCATTGCGTCCGGTCAAAAAGACTGGACAGAAATGATGCAAGGATTTTACGGTCAATTTCACAAAACCGTGAACCATGTCAAAGAATATGCACAACGTGAATCAGGTGAGCGCGAACTGGGAATGCACCCCACCCTCGATAGGGTCGTAAAAGTGCGTTTGGGTAAATTTGGACCCCTTGCACAAATTGGTGATCCTGAGGATGAGGAAAAGCCTATTTTTGCCAGCTTAACCCCTGAACAACAATTAGATACTATTACTTTAGAAGAAGCATTGTCTCTTTTTGAACTTCCCAAAACACTGGGTGAATATGAGGGAGAAGAAGTGCTTGTCAACAACGGTCGATATGGTCCTTATGTAAAGTTTGGGAATACGTTTGTTTCCTTACCCAGCGGGAAAAATCCCAACGACCTCACCATGGATGAGGCCATTGCCCTAATCGAAGAAAAGAAGAAAGCCGACGCCCCAATTGCCGTCTATCAAGATCAACCTGTCACCAAAGGCGTTGGTCGTTTTGGCCCCTTTATCAAATGGAGTGGGATATTTATCAATGTCAATAAAAAATACAATTTTGACGCTCTTACGCAAGAGGATATTAAGCAACTCATCGAAGAAAAAATCCAAAAGGAAAAAGACAAGTTGATCCAAGATTGGCCAGAAGCCGGTATCCGTATTGAAAAAGCCCGATGGGGACGCCATCATATCATCAAAGGCCGTCTTAAAGTGGAGTTGTCCAAGGATATAGATCCCACTAAAATTAGCCTAGAAGAGGCCACCCAAAGATTGGAAAGCATCAAAAAGCCCAAAAAATCACGCGCTAAAAAATCTTAAGATGAGCCTAGAATTGTTGCAACCTATCGATGATGCGCTGTTGCACAGCCTGGCCTTGCACCCTCCCCAAGTTTTGGGCAAAAACATCCGTATCCACAGTGTTAAACAAGGGTTTCCGGAACTCAATGACGCACGCATTGCTCTGATTGGGGTTAACGAAATTCGAAAGGCCTATTTTGACACTACCCATTATGATTTGGCGGGTTTTCGCAACGCATTCTATCAACTCTATCCGGGCAATTGGTCACTCAATGTATGCGATTTGGGTGACCTTCCTAATGGAGCCACCGTAGAAGACACCTACCATGCACTCAATGACATTTGCCTGAGCCTTCGCCAACGCAATATCATCCCCGTCATTATTGGTGGGAGTCACGATATGATTTATCCAATCTATCGTTCATATGCTACCTCCAATCAGTTGATTAACATAGTGTCGGTTGACAATCGCTTTGATTTTTCACAAGAAGAAGAATTGATTTCCGGGCGGTCCTATATGAATAAAATCATTATGGAACAGCCCAACTACCTGCAAAACTATACCAATATTGGCTATCAATCCTACCTGATTGCACAGGAAGAGCTCGATTTGATGGAGAAACTTTTCTTTGAACGCATCCGTTTGGGTGCCTTTATTGAAGATCTTACCGAAGTC
>RFYP01000194.1 GCA_009921175.1 Flavobacteriia bacterium
CCTATCGAAATAAAGTGTAACGCCCCAAAAAAAAGCACCATCGATATGGCGCCCGACAAGCCCCGAAAAACCAATAAACGCCGATGCGTACCCCAAAGCGAAACCCCTTGCTTTTTTAGTAAAGCGGTGGTAATCAATAGGGTTCCCAAAGACCGAAAAAAGACCAGTTCAAAGGTGGGGAAATGCACCAAATACTTCACCAGACCGGTCATTACCGAAAACGACAGGGTACTCCATACCATAAAAACAATTGCCTTTTTGTACAATGGCGGAAGTGTTAGTGGGTTTACAGGGACAAGATAACAAACAATACCCGAGCCTGGTATGGGCAGCGCCATGAATTTCCTATCTTTGACCACTTAGTAAAATGTTCATGCCTTCACTTAGCCTCATTGCCCTACCCTCCGAACTGTTTGCCCTAAGCCTAGCCCTTTTTGCCGCACTAGTCCTCGGTATCTCCAAATCCGGAATCAAAGGCATTGCCATTTTGGTGGTCACCTGCCTCGCTTTAAGCTATGGGACCAAAGCCTCTACCGGTATCTTGATGCCACTGTTGATTTGCGGTGATTTATTTGCCATCATCTACTACCGCAAAACCGTCAAATGGCGCTACCTCCTACGGCTTCTTCCCCCCATGATTGTGGGGGTGCTACTGGGGGTGTTTATTGGCCATCAGATTCCGGTAACTACCTTTAAACTCATTATGGGAAGCATCATCCTACTGAGTGTTTTATTGCTGTTTTACTGGGAATACCGCGAAACAACACGGGTATCTCAACACTGGATCTTTGCCCCTTTTTTTGGAATATTGGCCGGCTTTACTTCCATGATCGGCAATTTGGCCGGGCCCATTACCAATATCTATTTCCTGGCCATTCGACTGCCCAAATACGAGTTTATCGCGACTTCGGCCTGGTTGTTTTTTATCATCAACCTTTTTAAAGCCCCTTTTCATATTTGGGTATGGGAGACCATCACCTACACTACCCTAATGGAAAGTTTAAGCCTGTTGCCTTATACCCTGCTTGGCTTGGCAGGGGGTGTTTTTTTAGTAAAAAAAATTCAAGAGCAACGCTACCGCAAGTTGATATTGTTTTTTACCTTGCTGGGAAGTTTAGCTATTTTATTCTAATCGATTATGCCATTTTTTGCCCAAGAAAACCGACTCAACAGCATCTTACCTCTAAGATGCCCACACTGCCATACCGGTAAGTTTTTGGTGCATCCCATCACCAAAATTTTCACCATCACTCGGGTGCGTGAACACTGCGACCACTGCGGTGCCGCATTTAAGATCGAGCCCAGTTTTTACTACGGCTCTATGTATGTAGCCTATGCCTTGGGTGTGGCCATTATGGTTATGGTAAGTGTTTTGTATTGGCTCATCGCTGAGGAGTTTTCAGTCAAAGAATCTTTTATTTGGGTGTTTTCCAGTTTGCTGGTTTCTTCCCCTTTTCTCAACGGCTACGCCAAAATTATTTGGGCCAATTTCTTAATATCCTACGACCCTAACGCTGGGAAGAACTAATTCCCTTGATCCGATCGACCACGGCCTTGATAGTAGCCATATCTGAATGACCCACAGATTGCCCGGCAAAAGGATCATTTTTTGGGTTGATACCCGTAAATCTTATCGGAGGAGAGCTACGATATCCGGACAAATGGATACAAGAAAACCCTGCCGCTTGAAAGCTTGTG
>RFYP01000195.1 GCA_009921175.1 Flavobacteriia bacterium
TTGGAAAGACAAAATAGCCTTCGGCTTGATTGGCCCATTTTCCCAAAGGGCCTTTGTTTTCAATTATACGATCAAATAAATCTCGAATCATTTTTCTTGGTCTGATTTCAATAAATACTCAGTTGCATTGGGGGATTTGTCCGCCTGCTTGTCAAAAAAACCTTGGGCCTCCATCCACTCATCGTTATAAATCTTACTCATATAGCGGGATCCGTGGTCCGGAAAGATAATCACTATATTACTAGAAGTATCAAAACTTCCAACTTCTTCCATTTGTTTGGCGGCTTGCATCGCTGCACCAGAGGTATAGCCAACAAATAGGCCTTCTTTAAAGGTAATCTCTCTTGCAGTATGGGCGCTATCGTAATCGGTTACTTTTTCGAAGTGGTCTATAATGTCAAAATCCGTAGCCGAAGGTATTAGATTTTTGCCCAATCCCTCGATATGGTATGGGTAAATTTCTTGAGGATCCAGCTCTCCCGTTTCATGAAACTTTTTTAATACCGAACCATAGGCATCTACACCAATCACCTGAATCGCTGGATTTTGTTCTTTAAGGTATTGTGCACTACCCGATATGGTTCCTCCGGTTCCACTACACGCAATCAGGTGGGTAATTTTACCCTCCGTTTGTTTCCATATTTCAGGGCCGGTGGTGCGGTAATGCGCTTCGGTGTTAAGGGCATTAAAGTATTGGTTGATGTAAAAAGAATTATTGATCTCCTGGGTCAACCGTTTGGCGACTTGGTAATAAGACCGAGGGTCGTCTGCCGACACATGGGCTGGACAGACATAGACTTTAGAACCCATCGCCCTTAACATTTCAATTTTATCCTTGGATGACTTTGAGGTCACAGCCAATACGCAGTCATAACCTTTGATTAAAGAAACCATGGCCAAACTAAAACCCGTGTTTCCCGATGTGGTTTCGATGATGGTATCACCCGGTTTAATTAGTCCCTTTTCTTCGGCAGTTTCAAGGATATGCAGCGCAATACGGTCTTTGTTGGAATGTCCAGGATTAAACCCTTCAAACTTTGCAAAATAATTGCCTTTAAGGGTTTGGGCAATCGCATTTAAGCGTATCAAAGGCGTGTTACCGATAAGCTCGAGAAGATTATTATACACTTCCACGTGAAGGTGTTTCGTCAATGCTTTTGGTTGGGCAAATTTAAGGAAAATTATTGGTACTTATCCTCCAAACTCCAAATCCAAAAAGAAAGCATATTTTTTGGCCAATTCTTTGAGGGATTCAAAACGACCAGAGGCTCCTCCATGTCCAGCATCCATGTTGGTGTCAAGCAAAAGGATATTGGAACCCGTTTTGGTAACCCGCAATTTGGCAACCCATTTGGCCGGTTCCCAGTACTGCACTTGCGAATCGTGCAATCCCGTGGTGACCAACAAATTGGGGTATTCCATTTCGTGAACCTGGTCATAGGGCGAATAGGACAACATATAGTCATAATAGGCCTTATCATTGGGATTCCCCCACTCGTCATACTCCGAGGTAGTCAGTGGAATGTCTTCATCGAGCATGGTGGTGATTACATCCACAAAGGGAACTGCAGCAATTACCCCGTTGTACAATTCGGGTGCTTCATTGATTACTGCGCCCATCAACAGGCCTCCTGCAGAGCCTCCATAGGC
>RFYP01000196.1 GCA_009921175.1 Flavobacteriia bacterium
GCGCACCTTTACCTTGCCCGAGAGTGTCGATGCCCAAAAAATCGATGCCCACTATACGGATGGCGTGTTGTATGTGCGCTTTCCCAAGCTTAAGGAGGCTTTGCCGGAGCCCAAAAAACGCATCAGCATCAAATAATACTTTAGCGTAATTCCTATAAAGTATTTGTTTTGTGAAAAAGACGCCTTTGGGCGTCTTTTTTTTAGGCTTTAATTTGGGTTTTTAGCTCAGCGATGGTATCGCGGTAGTGGGCCGCCTGGATAAAATCGAGTTCTTTGGCGGCTTTTTCCATGGCCTTGCGCAATTCCCGAATTTCTTTTTCCAATTCTTCCTGGGTTTTGTAGCGGTTTTCGGCCTCAGCGGCTTTGCGAATTTCACGTTCTTGGACATAGGTCTGTACCGAATTTTTGGCCAGGGCGTTGTCCAATGATTTGTTTAGGGCCGTGGGGATGAGGTTGTTTGCCTGGTTATAGGCGGTTTGTTTTTCCCGGCGATAATTGGTTTCGTCGATGGTTTTTTGCATGCTTTGGGTGATGGTGTCGGCATACATAATGGCTTTACCGTTTACGTTACGTGCAGCCCGGCCTACGGTTTGGGTCAAAGAGCGGTTGCTCCGCAAAAAACCCTCTTTGTCGGCGTCCAAAATCGCGACCAGTGACACCTCCGGCAGGTCAAGTCCCTCCCGTAGGAGATTGACCCCCACCAATACGTCAAAAAGCCCCTTGCGGAGGTCTTGCATGATTTCTACCCGTTCTAGGGTATCGACATCACTGTGGATATAGCGACAACGAATCTGTACCCGGGTGAGGTATTTGGTCAGTTCTTCGGCCATGCGTTTGGTCAGGGTGGTGACTAGGCTACGCTCGTCTTTTTCAACCCGTTGCTGGATTTCTTCGATCAGGTCATCAATTTGGTTTAGGCTGGGGCGCACCTCAATGATGGGATCCAACAAACCTGTGGGCCGGATGATTTGCTCGACAAAAAGCCCTTCGGTTTGTTGCAATTCATAATCTGCCGGGGTGGCACTGACATAGAGCACTTGGTTTTGCAAGGCTTCAAATTCTTCAAATTTTAGCGGACGGTTGTCCATGGCTGCAGGCAGTCGAAAACCGTATTCGACCAGGTTTTCTTTTCGGCTGCGGTCCCCCCCGTACATGGCGTGAACCTGAGAAAGGGTTACGTGACTTTCGTCCACAACCATCAAATAATCGTCGGGAAAATAGTCCAACAAACAAAAGGGGCGGGTTCCCGGGGCACGTCCGTCCAGGTAGCGCGAATAGTTTTCGATACCCGAACAATAGCCCAACTCGCGAATCATTTCCAGGTCAAACTCCGTGCGTTCTTCGAGTCGCTTGGCCTCCAAGGGCTTGCCGATTTCTTTAAAATAGTCCACCTGTTTCACTAGGTCGTCCTGAATCTGGATAATTGCCTGCTGGAGCAGTTCGGGTGAAGTGACAAAGATATTGGCGGGAAACAGCCGTAGGCGTTTGTATTGGTCGATGATGACATTGCTTATGGGGTCAAAGGCTTCGATCAATTCGATTTCATCCCCAAAAAAATGAATTTTATAGGCAATGTCAGCATAGCCGGGATAGACCGAGACTACATCGCCTTGCACCTT
>RFYP01000197.1 GCA_009921175.1 Flavobacteriia bacterium
GATATATTTTAAAAATCGATAAAACTTCGGGTAGTGATGTGGCCACTGATCAACCGTTGGAATATTATGAAGACAATTGGGCAGACGATGCAAGATACAGTGAAAGTTTAGGGTTTAGATCCCAATACGACATCTTTGGAAACGCACTCACGATTGCCCCTTTTGGGCCACCCTATCATGAAAATCAGTATCTAGAAACCTACTTTCTTTATGAACACCCAAAATCTAAGGACATTACCAACCTTCAGAAACAATATATCCAGGACTATATCCATGCTTTTGAAACGGCCTTATTACAAGATGATTTTGGTGCCGAACAACGCACATACACCGACTATATAGACAGCGCGAGTTTTGCAGATTATTTTTTACTAAACGAATTAACCGGCAACATCGATGCCTACCGTCTGAGTACCTATTTACATAAAAACCGTGGCGATGCAACAGCTAATTTACTGATTGACAATGGACTAATTGATCGAAACTATAGTCGATGGACCGGCATTTCTGTAGATTATCTTCAAAGCATCAACGACCTCAAAAACTACCTTTCCAATCGCTTGGAATGGATGGATGCAACCATTCAGGCATTTTAAGGTTAGTTTGCACTTTTAAGGGGAATTAACAAAGTGCGGTCATGGGCCACCTTTTCAATTTTCCCTTTGGAAAAAAACACCGGAAAAAACCGATCGGCAGCCCAGTCTTCGTATAGATTGTCATAGAACGGACTATCGGGATCCCCCAATTGGCCAGGGCTGTTGGTCCCAAGTGCCGTATCCCAGTCTTGTGTGTCAACTAAAATACGAAAGGTAGCACCACTACTTTGTCGGTCATTAGACCCTGTTGATCCGGGGGTATAGGCATTCCCGCCACGGGCTATCGGGGGATGATTGAGTCGATTGGCCAAGTCCGGTTGGACTACATTACCCAAGGCATGGTCGATCGCGCTGTGTTTAAAAGCGGCCTGTCCGTATTGCCATTTTGAAGGGTCATCACCCAAACGCTGGGCTAGACTGGCTATTGCTTCTTCAAAATTTTGACGCAGAAAAGCATCCCGTGCTTCAACGGGATTATTTCCAAAAAGAGCTGCTGTAGGTTGCGTAACCCAATCTACGATTCTTTTAAGTTGTAATGAATTAATATAGGGTTTGCCTGCATCGGGCACAAAACGTTGGTGGGCATTTTCTTTCAATTGGTTTTCCCAACTGACATAGATTGCTGCCGTGATGGAGTTGGGCAATAGTTGATAATCCCAATCTTTAAAATATCCAACCGCTTTAGCTGCTAATCCGTCAAAGGACATAGCATCTAACAAAGGTACTAAAGCTTGCGCCGGTAGTGAAGTATAGTCGACCTGCAATTGTCGCATTTCTTCAAGGGTAAATTGCTTGTCTTGCGCCAGCACCCCATTGATGCGATCACCCCGATAGGGATCAGACCAAGAATAGCCAATGGCCTCCCAACGTTCATAGTCTTCTGGGGTTACATTTTGATTGGCAGTGGCGATAAATCCGGAGGGAGGGTTGAGCAAGTTGGGTTTTTCGATAATTGGCAGGTAACCGGCCCATTCATGTGTTCCCTTCCCGGGGATAGGAACCAACCCACTAAAAGTATTCCGA
>RFYP01000198.1 GCA_009921175.1 Flavobacteriia bacterium
CATAAACAAGACTTGGACCAGCTCGAAGAGCGCACCCCTCACCTTAAAACTGCCGTGGTCGTGGGTGGTGGGCTGATTGGCGTTGAACTTGCAGAAATGCTCCAAAGTCGCGGAATTGCGGTTCATTTTTTAATCCGTGAAAATGAATTTTGGGACGGAGTACTGCCTCAGGAGGAAGCCCAGCTTATCGGTCAACACCTAGAGGCTCACGGGGTCACACTACATCGGCAAACCCAAGTCGCCCAAATCGAAAAAGACAACCAAAACAAGGTCGAAGCCGTCCTAACCCAAAACGGGGAACGGATCCCCTGTCAATGGGTAGGGATCACCATTGGGGTTCAACCCAACATCGCCTATTTTAAAGACAGTGGTTTGACCTTGGACCGTGGTATCTTGGTCGATGAGTACCTGGCCACCAACCTCCCCGATGTATATGCTCTGGGAGACTGCGCCCAGCTAAAAAACCCTCCCAAAGGCAGAAATGTCTTGGAAGCGGTTTGGTACAGTGGACGTATGATGGGCGAAACCCTGGCGGAAACCCTGGGGGGAAACCTTCAAACCTATCAACCCGGACCTTGGTTTAATTCCGCGAAATTTTTTGATATTGAATACCAAACCTACGGCCGGGTCAGTGCCCAGCCTACCGCAACAGAAAACCATTGGTATTGGCAACATCCCGATAAAAACTGTGCTTTCCGTATAGCCTATACCCCCGATAGTCGCCGATTTTTGGGCGTTCATGCCTTGGGTATTCGCCTGCGTCACCAACCATTTCATGACTGGTTACTTCAAGGAGCGGATGTCGATCAGGTGATGGAAGAACTCCTCCATGCACATTTTGATCCCGAATTTTCGACACGTCATCTCGAAACGATTCAAAAAAACTTTTTTCAAAACAACCTCCAAACGCAATAAGATGGCCACCAAAAAAAACAGCGTACTACTTAAAAATATAGGTTTGGGATTGGCCCTGGGGGGGATACTGACCCTTGGATACAGTGCCGTTTTTGACCTGGAAGGCGCCGGGTTTTTATGGAGCTGTTTATTGGCCCTACTGCTGGGAGGCAGCCTTTACAGCTATGCACTATATCGAGATAGCCAACCGGGGATTCACAACGACGGAGTATGGTTTAACGCCCTGACCAACCGGGGAGTATGGGGCTGGTTACTCGGTTTGGGACTTACGGCTTTTTACATCACCATTTATTTCTATCCCAGCCTGCTAGGGTACCACAGCGAGGGGGAAAATTCGGGACTGGTGGCTTTTTTTGATCCCTTAAGTGTGCTGCTCAACGGCCGTGCAGCCACCCAATGGTTTGTCTATGGCTGTCTATATACCTTGGCGATATTGCTTTTTGGGGTAAAATTTATGTTTAAATACCGTACCGAAAAGTACCAGGTTCTGCGTACCCTATCGATCATGTTTTTTCAATTGGGTTTTGCCTTTTTGATTCCTGAACTTTTGGCCAAACTCAACGGAGATGCTCCTTACTTTGCCAAAGACCTAAAAAATATGTGGCCACTTAACTACTATTTTTTTGAGGAATGGCATTTGGACGGTATGCTTCAGGGAGGCTCTTTGGGTCTTCTG
>RFYP01000199.1 GCA_009921175.1 Flavobacteriia bacterium
GTTTGAGTTATCAAAACATTCGATATGGTGTGGGGCTGCCGAAAGCCGTAAATCGCTTTTGATTTGCTGTACAATTCGTTTTTCATGACGGTCCGGATCGACAATTTTCATCTGCTTAAAGCGTTCCATCCGGAAGTATTTTGCGTTGCGTAAAGAAAGATCTATCAAGGCTTTTTTATCCCCAATTTTGGGCTGTACTATCGACAAATTTAGGGCCGTCTTAAGCGGAATATTAGTATAAATCAACGTGGATTGAGAATTAAACCGTTGGCGAATTTCAATCAGTGCCAATTCTAGCAGTTGGGCATCGGTTTCTTGGAGCTTCTTTTTAATTTCCAGGGTGTGCGAGCGAATGATCGCCCCATGAGCAATTTGTAAAAAATTGACATACCCATAACTTTCGTCAGAGAAAACTGTAAAGACATCGACATTGTTGATTTTGGGATTGACAATGGTGGTTTTGGCCTGATAATTTTCGAGGATTTCGATTTTTTCTTTTAATCGTTGAGCAGCTTCAAATTCCATGGCTGCTGCATGTTGCATCATTTTTTCTTGAAAAAACTTAAGCGCGTTTTTATAATCTCCTTTGATGATTTGCCGGATGACCTCAATGTTAGACGCATATTCTTCTGCTGGCATTTTGCCCACACAGGGGGCCGCACAATTTCCCAAATGGTACTCAAGGCAAACCTTGTATTTTTGGGAGTCAATTTTTTCGGGAGACAGGTCGTAGGTACAGGTGCGTAATGGGTAAATGCTTTTAATTAAATCCAAAAGGGTACGAAGGGTCTTAACACTGGGGTAAGGACCAAAATAGTCAGACTTATCCTTTAAAAGTTTTCGGGTGAGAAATACCCGAGGGAAGGGTTCGTTTTTGATACATAGCCAGGGGTAGGTTTTATCGTCCTTGAGCATGACGTTGTACCGGGGTTGGTACTTTTTGATCAGGTTGTTTTCCAACAAAAGGGCATCCATTTCAGAGGCAACAACGATATGTTGGATTTGCGTAGTTTTTTTGACCAGTAATCGGGTACGGTTATGCTCGTGGGTTTTGGTGAAGTATGAGCTTACCCTTTTTTTAAGGTTTTTGGCTTTACCCACATACAACAATTTCCCTTCGCTGTCATAGTATTGATAGACCCCTGCGCTGGTGGGCAGGGTTTTAATCTGTATGTCCAAGGGAAGCGTTTTCACTGTCTAAAAATACGCTATTTCTAGGTCTAATAAAAAAGGAGAAATCTGTTCGGAAAGCAAAAAGAAACTGTACCTTGTGGTCTGGCCATGGGGACAAAATCAGCACTTCGTAATACCTATGGGGCACAGCGCAAGGCCCTTAGTCCCGAACAACGGCAAGAACAAAGTATCGCCATCGCCAACCAATGTCTAAAACTCCCCGTGTGGTCAGGGCAGTATTATCATTTGTTTTTACAAAGTGACCCTCAAGCCGAGGTGGATACCGAGCCCTTATTGACCATTCTTCAATCCAAAGACAAGGAGGTCGTGGTTCCAAAAATTCTCAATGCTACTCAATTAACCCATTATTTACTGACAGACAGCACCCCCCTCAGGGTCAATCGCTGGGGAATCCCAG
>RFYP01000200.1 GCA_009921175.1 Flavobacteriia bacterium
AATTGTTTGTTGTGCTCTGCTTGGCTTAAGTCTGCTTCTAGGGTGATGGATATCCCCTCCTTAGCAAGCGCTTCAAATATTTTTGAGGTGCGTTCCAGCCGCCGATTGGGGGCATACATAGGGTAAAAAAGTGCGCGTTGTTCGGCATGAAAAGATACCCAGTTGTTGGGGAAAAGGGAGTCTGGCGTGTCGTGAACCCCCGGGTCTTGATAGACGGTAACCTGGACCCCGTGAGCACGGAGTACCTTAACCAAACGGTCAAATTCGTCCTGCGCTTGACGGGTAATTTCAGCCTCACTAAGTGACTGCAGTTGTTTTTGATAATAATTGGTTGGGGCCGTTTGTTCGTTTTTTCGAAAACGAAAAGGCCGAACCATCAAAATGTGATTGGTAATAGATTTCATGAGCGACGGGACAAAGGTAAAGTCGTGCAACGAAACAATCCTTCTTGCTTGGCAATTTCTCTAAAGGACACCTCCTCTACCGTAAACCCTTGGGTGTGCAACCACGTATTGAGTCGGGTAAAATAGGGGTCAGAAACGACCACAGTAGGACTAATCGAAAAAACATTACTCATCATATCATACATTTCCTGATCGGTGATATAGAAAATATTCTCCGCTTTAAAAAGTCCCGTCAACCAGGCCAATTCATCGGGATGCACAAAACTTGCACGATGGATAATGGCATGATTTTTTCCGACGGGTTGAAAAGCACAATCCAAATGCAAGGCATTTTCAAAAGGATTGGTGTTGGATTTTTTCATCTCTAGACCAATCACTTTTTTTTGGGGGAAATTGGCCTGAAGAGCGGCCACCGCTTGGGGATTGGTTCGGGCAGTAATCAATTCGGGATAATCGTCACGCGTACAGATGCCGACCAGGATATATTTTTCGTGTAGCATTACATCGCCTCCTTCGACATGTACTGCTTCGGGTAAGGTCAAAACGCTGCCTTTTGGCAATTGGTCGTAGATGGACTCCAAGGCTTGTAGCTCCTGTGCGCGAAGCGGTAAAATATTGGATTCAACAAAGGTGTTTTCAATCACAAAGCCGATATCACGGGCATAGATTTGATTACAGTCCGGAATGTTGGTTGGACGCAATACGGTTACTTGGTATTTTTCAAGGACCTGCGCAAAAGCATCTAATTCCCTGATTAAATCAGCTTCTTGGGGATAGGTGTTGCTTAATAAATGCTTACGTGATTTGGGATCATACACCTCTTCCAGTGGGGGGGCTCCGCCAAACTGTTGAGCAATTCCCAGAATGACTTGCTCCAGGGGTGCGGTTTCATCATGAAGATTGAGGTGGATCATTCCATACAATTTGGCGCAAAATACTTTGATTTACCCGATCGTACAACTGTTAACCATTCAACTTATCAACGAACAAAAAAGTCAAAAACTTGGCGCCTTAAGCAAGAAGAATCTTTGGAAGTATTTTTATATTTGAAAAAAATAGAACATGTCTGTAGTCGATTTATACACCAGTGGATTCAAAGCTCGTAACCGTGATCATTTTGCCGCCATTGTCCGTGTGGCATTGTCTGATCACGTAATCACTGAAAGCGAACAAGCCTTTATCAATC